>PBAS01000056.1 GCA_002716625.1 Phycisphaeraceae bacterium
CAGAAAAGGGCCTCCGGCAAGGCGGGAAGCCCTAAGTCTTCTGTTGGCGGGAACTTTCCGGATATTTCCGGAATTTCCGCGAACCACGAAAAATGGAGCCGGGGGGATTCGAACCCCCGTCCCGTGACAGTCAGCAAGCCGCCTCTACACACATAGTCGCTGGTTTAATCTTAGCGGGTTAGCCATCAACGACATCGTCTAACCAACCCAGCCCAAGAAAGTTTTAATCCGCCGGCGCTTAGGCGCCGCCATTGGACGAGCTTGCTAATCGTTCGCCCAAATGCCGCCACAAGCGAGTGACATCAGGACGCGGCCGCAATCAAGCAGCCAGACGGGCCGGGGTATCAAACCCGATCCGCGCCAAGACAGTGTTGTCATCGGCAATTGTTATTTTGCACGTTGTTTAACCAGGAACCATACGTGCACCTGGGTGTGCCACGACCCACCTTCCCTATCCGGTCGATTGCCAGTCGGCCCCAATTGTCAAAGAACACTTACACCAATTATACCCGAACCAGACGCGCCGGAACAGGAACCATTAACAATAGATTTTGGATCAATCGCCAAGCTGCCCCACTAGGATTGCCGGGGCCCATGACCGCGAATTATGACAGGCTCTTACGCACCACCGGAATCCTCTTGCTCAGCCAGTTGGCGATTAAGGACCAGCAAAGCGCTATTATTATCACCAGCCACGTCAAGCAAGCCAAGCACATCCTGCACAATCTTCTCCTCTTCCACCTGCTCGTCAACGAACCACTGAAGATGACTTTGTGTCGCATAGTCATTTTCATTCAAGGCAAGTGCATACAGATCGTTGATTAATTTTGTATTATTTTGTTCATATGCAAGTGCTGTATCGAACACTTCGCGAACGCTCTTGTAATCGATCCGGGGTTTTTCGACAGCAGCCAGATCAATTTGACCGCCGCGATCAATCAGGTAGCGAAACAACCGCATGGCATGGTCAAGTTCTTCGGCCCGCTGGCGGTGCATCCACTTGGCGAACCCGGACAAGTTCTGGCCTTCGAAAAAGCTTGCCATGGCCAGATAGTTGTAAGCCCCGCTCATTTCTTGATTGATCTGGTGGTTAAGAGCCTCTTCGACTGTGTTGCTCAACTTTGGCATATGGATTTTTCCTTTATCCGATACCCTCGGTGACGACGTCAAAGTTCAAGCCCGCCGGAATACTTCGGTCCGCCTCCAGCAAACTAATATCTATCTCTATCGGCCCTGAGGGGCGGGCTCCGTACTTACAAGTACTTTTTGACCCTTATATCATACCATATTTTTGCATACTCAAGGCGTCTAACGGACTATCAAACCAAAGGATTCCTCTCACGACGACGGGAGGGATGTAACATGCTACCTGCTCGACCACCTGGACCACTGAGACCCCAAAGCACAATCGCTATACTAAATTCACCATGGGTAAATGGCGTGACCATCACAGCCGTGTCCACGCAGTCATTGTCGGATGCCAACACCCTGATGGCCGATGGCTGCATATTCGACGCAGTCAACAGGTGGTTGCACCGGGAAAAATATGCCTCCCCGGGGGGGCCATGGAGACTGGAGAAACCCAACAAGAAGCAGCCATTCGTGAAATGCGTGAAGAGTTGGGCGTAGGAATCAAGCCAATCCGTTGCGTGTGGAATCACACCTACGAGGATAAACCACTGGCCCTTTGGGCTTGGCTTGCAGAATTACAGGCATACACGTTCCGCATCAATCAACGTGAGGTCGCTGAAACAATCTGGCTAACGACCGAGCAAGGCATCTGCCATCATGAAACCCTGCCCTACCATGACCAGGTAATCCAAGCGTTGGATGCAGCCGCATCTCAGATCATCTAGACCCCTGGCCAACATGTGCCAATGCCTCATCTATTCCCGAAGCGATAAACAGATGGCGGCGGTGCTTTTCCCTGGCAAACTGCAATTCATATAGGTGATCAAAGAACGCCAACAACCTGTCGTAAAAACCACTCGCATTGAGAAGCACAACGGGTTTATCATGTCGGCGAAGTTGCCTGAGATTCAGAATCTCCACCAACTCCTCCAGCGTACCCAGGCCCCCTGGCAACGCCACATATGCATCGCTTCGCTCCTCCATCAATGCCTTACGCTCCCGCATGCCCTCAGTGATTACAATCTCATGGCATGCAGGCTCTTGTGAATCACCCTCCGCCATGAATTTCGGCATCACACCAATGACTTGCCCACCATTACCAGCCGTAGCACGAGCAATAGTCCCCATCAGGCCCCGTCGGTCACCACCAAATACAAGCGTATCACCCCGTCGGCCAAGAGCCTGGCCAAATTGATGAGCCAAATCAAAATAACAGCGATCAACATGGTTGCTGGACGAACAATACACGCAGATTGCCTGACCCATGACTAGTCCTCCAAACCGTACCGGGCATCATACCGTCGACCCCATGGCCACACGATGTAATTGGCACAACTCGATCAATCCGCTACAACACCCAGCACCATGACGCACAAGGCAACAAAGCGGTCCGTGACCCTACCACGGGGATTCCGCGCCGCGGGGATTGCATGCGGCATCAAGGGTTCCCAGTCACCGGATATTGCACTCATCACTTCAGACACAGCTTGCGTGGCTGCGGGGGTTTTCACACAGAACAAGTGCTGCGGCGCCCCGGTCATCGTCACCCAGCGCCATCTAAGTCAACCACAGATCCGAGCCATTGTCTGTAATAGTGGTAACGCCAATGTTGCCACCGGCTCTCGGGGCATCAATGATGCAATCGCAATGTCCCAGCAGGTAGCCCAAGGCCTCAATTGCAAGGCCAACCAAGTGCTGCCAAGTTCCACCGGTGTCATTGGCCACCACTTACCCATGGATCGCATCAACAGGGGAATTGCTGCTGTCCTGCCAAAGACCTCAACCGGATCGGCCGCGGACATGGCTGCTGCCCGCGCCATCCTGACAACCGACTTGGTCACCAAATCGTCCTACCGGCGCATCCCCATTGGTCGCAAGCAAGTCACAATCGGGGCGATTGCCAAGGGCAGTGGAATGATTGCGCCCAACATGGCGACCATGCTCTCATTTATCACCACAGATGCCGCAATCACCCGGTCGGCATTGACCAAGGCACTTAACCAAGCCGTCCAAACCACATTCAATCGCATCAGCATTGATCAGCACACCAGTCCAAGCGACATGGTTTTGATTCTGGCCAACGCAGAAGCAGGCAATCCGCGCATCAAGATTAACAGCCCTGCCTTGCGAAAATTCCAGGTTGCCTTGACAACTCTGTGCAGTGATTTGGCCTATCAGATTGTTCAGGATGGCGAAGGGGCAACGAAAGTATTCCGTGTCCGAGTCCGTGGCGCCCGCAACCAAGAGGATGCTGACCGTATCGCCAAGACAATCGTTGACAGCCCGTTGGTAAAAACGGCCATACACGGCGCGGACCCAAACTGGGGGCGTATCACTACCGCTGCAGGCAACAGTGGTGCTGTAATTAATCCTGCACGGATCAGCCTAAGCATTGGCGATGTTAAAGGGGTCAGCGTATTCAGTCGTGGTCGCCCGGTAGACTTACCCCCCAAAATCATGCGTAAGCTCAACCGCATCATGGCCGGCAGACACATCCTCTTTACTCTCCACATCGGCATCGGCAAGGCAACCACCGAATGGTTAGGTTGTGATCTATCAAGTCAATACGTGACCATCAATGCCGACTACACGACGTAAACAAATGTCACAGGCAAATCAAACTCTCACCTATCTATTCGCCGAAATGGCCGATGTACTGGAAATCCTGGGCGTCGACCGTTTTCGCGTCAATGCATTTCGCCGCGCATCACGCGTGCTAGATGGACTGACCGACGACATCGCATCGATCGGGCCTGACATCAAGGCATTGACCGGCATCGAAGGCATCGGCAGGGGTACCGCACAACGCATCGCAGAATTTCTTGAAACGGGAAATATCAGTGACCGCGGGGAGCTAATGTCACAGATTCCGGGGGGACTGATCGAACTACTCTCAATACCGGGACTGGGGCCAAAAACGATTGGCCTTATCTGGAAACAGGCGGGGGTTGAAAGCCTGGATGACTTAAAGGAACAACTTCAGCATGACGACCTGGCGGAGCTACCGGGGCTGGGGCCAAAAAAACTGGAGAACATTCGAAAGAGCATAAGCTTTTCTGAATCCAGCGGCGATCGTGTTCATCTCGGCACTGCCATGTCACTAGCGCGTTGGTTTGTATCCAAGTTCATTGAATTTGATGACGTACAACAGGTGGAATATGCAGGAAGTCTGCGACGTGGCCAAGAGACGATAGGCGATATCGACCTGATCGTGGCCGCCGATCCCAAAAGCGCAAAGACCATCTCAAATGCATTCAAAAGCCTGCCCCCGGTAACAGAAGTGCTGGTAAATGGCACGACCAAAACATCCGTCCGGACAACCGATGGCTTGCAAGTCGACCTGCGTATTGTGCCGCCGGAAAGCTACGGTGCAGCATTAATGTACTTTACCGGGTCGAAAGAACACAACATTGTCATGCGACAAAGAGCCATCAGCCGAAAGATGCGTCTCAATGAATATGGATTGCTCAAGGGGAAGATGACGGTTGCGGGCAGGACTGAAAAAGAGATCTACCGGGCCCTTGATCTGGCACCGATCCCACCTGAACTACGCGAAGACCGTGGCGAGTTCAACCTGGCCGAATCCGATGAACTGCCTGCCCTGATCAAGCTGAGTGATATCCGATCCGAACTACACGCCCACACAACCGCTAGTGATGGTAAATGGACGATCAAAGAACTTGCATTGGCCGCAGCCGAACGGGGATTTCACACCATTGCAATCACCGATCATTCCAAAGGACAAGCGCAGGCCAATGGACTGACCAACGAGCGGCTTGAACAGCATATTTTAGAAATCCGACAGGTGGCTGACCAATTGAAGAAGAAAATCACCATCCTTGCTGGCAGCGAGGTCGACATCCTGTCGGATGGCAAACTTGATTACCCAAACAGTCTTCTCGAACAACTGGACGTAGTGGTCGCCAGTCCACATGCGGCGCTTTCCCAGGACCCCAAGAAAGCAACAACCCGCCTCATGCAGGCAATCGACAACCCCCATATCACGATACTTGGCCATCCCACCGGTCGACTCCTCCTGCGACGCGAAGGGCTTTCGCCGGACATGCGGCAGGTTATTACAGCCGCATATGAACGTGGCATTGCAATCGAAATAAACGCCAATACATGGCGACTTGACCTGCGTGACACACATGCCCGCGCAGCAATTGAAGCCGGCGTCAAATTAGCGATCAACACCGACGCTCATGGTCCGGGCGATCTGGATCAACTGCTTTATGGGGTTGTGACTGCCAGGCGTGCCGGCGCCACGAAACATGATATTGTCAACTGCCTGTCACGCGAAGCATTAAACCGGTGGATCAAAGGGACTAAATAGTCGTTGTGATTCGCTAAGCACCATTCCGGTTGAAGAGCCATGTCAGTTCTTCTGATTTTGTTCGCCAAGCGACAAATCCGACAATACATACCCCCATGGTAACCATCGCGACCAGGAGCAGGCCCGCCTGGAATTTCGTGATGGCATAAACATCGACCCTAAACACAATCGGACACAGAACAACGCCCATGACCAAAGTCATGATTGCCGATTTCAACCAGCTGCGGCGTACAGTACGATCTACTGGCGATTTAACGTGTCTACTTACTGCCCGCAAGAGAAAAATCACCTGAACCACCGCACAGGCCGCCGTTGACCAAGCCAAGCCTGAAACACCCAGAAACCAGATCAAGGTGAGATTCAAACAGAAATTGCAACTCACCATGGCAACGCTAATTCGCAGCGGCGTGTGGACGTCCTTGACCGCATAAAAAGCGCGTGTCAATACATGAACAACCGAATAAGCCCAGACAGAAGTTGCATAACCGAAAAGGACAACGGCAATTAACAGCACATCCTTTTCCTCGACACGACCATATTCGAAAATAATTCGGATCAGTGGCACCCGCACCAGGATCATCCCCACACTGGCTGGCAGACCAATAAACACCGCCAGGCGCAAGCCACGCTGAAGAATTTTCCGCAGTCCATCGGAATTGGCCGAGTTATGACCTTCGTCTGCCTTTTTCGCAGCCGCCCGAGACAGGGCGGGAAAGATTGCCGTCGCAATTGCAATGCCAAATACGCCCAGTGGGAACTGGTACAGCCGTTGTGCAAAAACCAGGGCAGCCGCTGCACCTTCAGACCGGATCGGATAATTCACCTGCCGACCCAGAATATTCATCATCGCACCACCACCGGCCTTGGGTGAAAAGTAGAACGCGATTAATACATCCAGCAGTGTATTTAGCTGGAATACTGACAACGCCATGATCATGGGCAACATCGTCCACGCCATAGATCGCAGTGGACCAGCGGTACCGCGCAAGGATGTGGTTAAAGGACTGGTCGCTGTTGTTGCCACAATCTGCCAGATTAATTGCACAACTCCCGCAACCAGCACGCAAACTGCAATGACAAAGATACTGGTGCGTGGTTCTGTCGTACCCCCCAGGCATAAATAAATCCCGCCAATCATGACCAGATTAAGCAGAATTGGCGTTGCAGCCGTAGAACCAAATCGACCATGGACTTGAAGAATGCCTCCCAGCAACGCAACGACGCAGACAAGTGGCATATAGGGCAACATGGTCATGGCTAATCTAATGGCCAGCGAAGCATCGGCACTCCACTGCCTTCCGATCAACATTGCCCAAAGGACCAGTTCGCCAATCACCACAACCCCACCAAGCACGGTGAACAGCAGTGCCACACAGGCCGAGGCCAAGCGGCGTGCCGCAGCAGGGTCACGACGCAACTGGCTCGAATAGATCGGAATAAACGCGGAACTCAATGCGCCTTCACCAAACAAGCGGCGAAACAGATTCGGCACAATAAAACCGATCATAAAGGCACTGGACACACCACTAACACCAAAAACCATTCCCAGAGCCGACTCCCGTAATAGGCCGGTGATGCGAGACACGAAGGTAAAGAAGCCCACCACGATGGCCTGTCCCACAAAGGCCCCCCGGTCCACCGCGGCGGCGGTGGTTTTACCTGACCGGGTTACACCCGGCCAGGTCCAGATGGCTGCCGCCATGACCATGCACCCCGCCAAATCAGCAATCAAATCCGCGAGATCGAATGTTCGGCCAAACGGTGCAAGCGGCTGGCTTAGCTCATCAATAAACGCGTAACCACAAACCACCAAGCCACTTGTAATTATGTTTCCGCATCGAGTTCCCCCAAAAAGTACTGCATGGATGAGGAGCCACACCAGACCACCATACATACCGAAATGGATCAACTTGTCGATCACGCCCGGCGGGAAGCTCTCGATTTCCACGACAAGCCGGGGCCAATGCGTCACAATCGCCAATGCCGGCCAATAAACTGCCAGAACGACACGCGCCCCGCGTCGTCGAACTGACGCTTGAACTAACTGAGCACTAGAAGGGGTCGTGGACGTAGCCATAGACTGAAGTCACGAGTAATCACAGAGGCCCACACGCGGGAGATACCCGTTACCTCACACGACAGGCAAGAAGCCTTGGTCCTATCCGCCAACCCTATTGATTGGATCCACGGATATCGAATAGATTCACACTGAATGCACGCGTTGGGCAACAGGTTTGGATATTACAGAAACTTGCGGTTTACCATCCGACGACTTCAATAGTTCCCTAGGACACTGCGCCATGATGGCCGCAGCAAGTTGCTGATAATCATCAGCACCATGGCAGTTTGGTTCGTAGTCAAAAATCGTCTTCCCAAAACTGGGACATTCAGCCAGCTTGATATTACGGCGAACAACCGGTTTGAGAATCTGCGCATTGCACCAAGGCGTGCCATCTTCCTGAGATTGAGTCAAGAAAGAAGCCAAGTCTGATATCACCTCCTGTGCAAGCAGTGTTTGCGGCTCGTGCATACAGATCAGGATGCCTGAAACAGATAGATCCGGGTTAAAAGATTGACCAATTAACCGTACCGTTTCAAGCAACTTTGACAGGCCCTGCAACGCCAGGAAGTGCGGCTGCATCGGCACAATCACTTCCTGCGCCAAGATCAGTGCATTGATCGTTGCCAACCCCAGGCTGGGCGGACAATCAATCATGACATAGTCAAATGGTTCCTCGTTGGGGCCACCTTGGGCCTCCGGCGTGCCCCAGATCAATGAACCGCACCGTTCCTTGAGTATTTTCTGAGCAACACCCGTTACCATCTTGGGCGCCAACTCCGCATCCAAGCCCGCCAAATTCACATGACCCGGTAAAACATAAAGCTGATCATTTATCTTTTGGACCACATCACGTGCAGACACATCGTGACGGGTCACCAAATCGTATATTGTCAAATCAACCTGTTCGGGATCGATCCCCAGATGCATTGTGAGGTGTGCCTGCGGATCCAGGTCAATCAAAAGTGTACGTTGACCCGAAATTGCCCAGGCTGCCCCCAAACTGACCGCACTGGTCGTCTTGCCCACGCCCCCTTTCTGGTTCATCATTGCGATGATACGCGGCTGGCCATTGATCTGGGTCACATTACCTCCCTACATAAAAACGTCTGTTCCCAGTATAGCCAATTTGGCATCCCCGCAGCCGTTCATTATCATCCGAACCTTGAAATTAAGATGCGTGAAGGATTTTATGAATGGCCACAACAGGCAAAATTTCACAGGTAATTGGCTCAACATTCGATGCTCGGTTTCCTGAGGACGATCTACCCGACATTTACAATGCATTGCACCTCAAGCACTCCCAGGAGGGAGTCGAGTTGGACCTGGTCGGCGAGGTTCAACAGCATCTCGGGGGCGGACAGGTCCGGGCCGTGGCCCTTGGGTCCACAGACGGCGTGGCACGTGGGATGGAGGTCGTTGATACCGGTAGCCCGGTCAAAGTACCGGTTGGAGAAGGTGTTCTTGGCCGTGTATTCAACCTATTGGGCCATACAATCGATCGCAAAGGCGACCTTGAGACTGACGATTCGCGTGGGATCCACCAGGCACCGCCTGAATTCACCTCGCTGAACCCCAAAACCGAGATCCTGGAAACGGGGATTAAGGTCATTGACCTGCTGTGCCCCTTTGTCCGTGGTGGCAAAATCGGCCTGTTCGGCGGAGCGGGTGTTGGCAAGACCGTCATCATTCAGGAAATGATCGCTCGAATCGCTCGAGAACATGGCGGTTATTCGGTATTTGCTGGCGTCGGCGAACGTACCCGCGAGGGCAACGATTTGTGGCTGGAAATGCAGGAGACAACGTTTAAGGACGCTGATGGCAATGAAAGACCCGTGCTTGACCGCGTAGCCATGGTTTTCGGCCAGATGAACGAACCACCCGGCGCGCGTCTGCGTGTGGCCCTTGCAGGGCTGGCTATGTGCGAAGACTTCCGGGACAAGTCCGGGAAGGAAACACTGTTATTCATCGATAACATTTTTCGTTTCACGCAGGCGGGGTCTGAAGTTTCCGCTCTACTGGGACGCATGCCATCGGCGGTAGGCTATCAACCCACATTATCAACGGAAATGGGCGAGTTGCAGGAACGGATCACCTCCACCGCCAAAGGTGCGATCACCTCGGTACAAGCCATTTATGTGCCGGCAGACGATTTGACCGATCCGGCCCCCGCCACCACCTTCAGTCACCTCGACGCCTTCGTCGTACTATCACGTGCAATCACGGAAAAGGGAATTTATCCCGCCGTCGATCCACTTGCATCCACCAGCAGGATTCTTGAACCGGATGTGATCGGCCAGGAACACTACGACGTTAGCCGCCGCGTGCAGGAAATCCTGCAACGCTATAAAAGTCTCCAAGATATCATCGCCATTCTTGGTGTCGACGAGCTTTCCGAAGAGGACAAATTGATCGTGGCTCGAGCCCGTAAGATGGAACGATTCCTCTCCCAAGCTTTCTTTGTAGCTGAGCAGTTTACCGGCTTTCCTGGTGTCTACACCTCTCTTGAAGACACGATTACCAGCTTTAAGCAAATCTGTGACGGCGAAGGTGATGAACTGCCTGAATCCGCGTTCATGTACGTCGGGACACTTGATGATGCCCGTGAAAAGGCCACTAAGATGACGGCTGAGGGGTAATCAACCGCAGGAGATCCCGTCCCGGACCAGGTTCGTAGGAATTCGCAAGTCTCCTGCATGTTTTGCAGTGCACTTATCAACCACGGAACTTGAGACCGATGGGCGAACTGACCTTGAAGCCAGCAATTGAACTGGCCGGCATGATCCAGCGCAGGGAAGTTGGGGCCGAGGAACTACTCAACTTACACCTAGATCGATATCAGCAATTCAATTCCCAGTTGAACGCTGTTGTTTTTTGCCAAATTGATAAAGCCCGGACCCGTGCTCAGGGAGCGGATACGGCCTTAACCCGGG
Organism: Phycisphaeraceae bacterium; assembly: GCA_002716625.1. Classification (GTDB taxonomy): domain Bacteria; phylum Planctomycetota; class Phycisphaerae; order Phycisphaerales; family Phycisphaeraceae; genus UBA6626. The sequence goes on from PBAS01000056.1 coordinate 10,460, forward strand.
GGCAGATATGGGGCCCCCTGCACGGACTGCCGATGACGATCAAGGACAGCTTTGACTGGGTGGGATCGCCTTCAACCTGGGGAATTCCGGCTTTGCGGGATAACTATCCGAAAAAAGACGCCATCATAGTTGAGCGACTCCAAGCTGCGGGCGCAATCATTTATGGCAAGACCAATGTCCCCCTGAAACTTGCGGACTGGCAGAGTTTTAACGACATCTACGGCACGACGAACAACCCCTGGGATCTGTCACGTTCACCGGGTGGGTCTTCGGGTGCAGCAGCGGTTGCCTTGGCCACAGGCATGTCCAGTCTCGAAATTGGCAGTGATATCGGGGCTTCGATTCGTAACCCAGCGCATTATTGTGGCATTTTTGGGCACAAGCCCACCATGGGCATCGTACCCCTGCAAGGGCACCAACAGCCCCATGACCATACTCTCTACGACATCATGGTTGGTGGGCCGATGGCCCGATCAGCTGCTGATCTGACCATGGCCCTTAACGTGCTAGCTGGTGCAGCGGCACCGGATCATATGGGCTGGCGACTCAAATTGCCGCCTCCAAGAAAATCGAGGCTCTCGGATTTCAAAGTCGGAGTCATGCTTCAAAGCCCAGCTTGTGTACAGGATAACACGCTGACTGAACAGTTGGAGGTTACGGTTGATGCACTGGACCGCGTTGGTGTACAGGTCGATCGCAGTGCTTGGCCCAACATTGACATGCAACGATGCCAGCATATCTACATGCTGCTTCTTCGCGCCACTCTCGGAACAAGCCTTAGCGACGAAGAGTTCGAGGCCAAATGCACAGAAGCAAAAGACAGGAACGCCGATGACCGCTCATGCCGCGCGTACATGGAACGCGGTGCAATTATCCATCACCGTGATTGGTGGCAGTTGCACAATGAGCGTGAAGCCATGCGCCTCCGCTGGACTGAATTCTTCAACGACCATGATCTTTTGCTGTGTCCTACTGCAGCTTCGACTGCTTTCCCGCATGACCACCAAGGTGAGCGTGCAGACCGCACGATTGAAATCAACGGGCGCCAAGAACCGGTGACTGACCAATTATTCTGGGCAGGTCTTTGCGGAATGGTCTATCTACCGTCAACCGTGGTCCCGGCAGGACTGACCTGCCAAGGTCTGCCCTGCGGCCTACAGATTGTGGCAGGATATCTCGAGGACCTTACCGCCCTTGAATTTGCCCGTTTAATGGAACAGGAAATCGGTGGTTTTACGGCAGTGCCAGGATACAAGTAAGGGTTGATCGGGGGCATCGACACCCATTGCTCTGCCATGGGTGTCATCCTATTTAATGACGCTTTAGCGTCTGCATTAATCCAGCATAGCAGCCCCTAATGCCATCTGGGTCCGGAATGTCTTCTAGTATTGATTCATTACCACCAGCGGTGCGATAATGGCTGATATACATCTTCTTGACCACATCAAACAGGTCCCGTGACCGCATTAATTGAATAACCGCATCACCAATCCGCGTGATTTCAACTGCGCCAGCATGGCGCAATGGTTGATCAACTGCATCAAAATCCTCCGGCCGCTTGGGGCTGGAACGGAGGAATTCCCGCTTGGGCTTACATGCATCTTCCAACTCATTAAAGGCCGTAACCTGTGCACTGTGCATGCTGGTATTGTTTCGGTTCATACAACCTAACAGCAACACGTATCCACCCAGATCGGCCACCGCAACAAGAATATCCAAGCAGTGACCGGCCGCAATTGGGTGACCCTCGCTGTATTCAATCAATGGTGACGCCAGCGGACCCTTGGCGGCCCATGGGTGACGTGGAGGATAGTTTCCACGCCGCACACCGGGTCGACGCCAAAAAGTGTCAGGAATCGCCCCGATCGCCTTACGCACTGGTGTTTTGCTGGGATCATAGGCACCAAAATCATATTTCCCAAGCCCCGTATGGGAAGGCATAATCAATGTGCCCGCCGTTCCCACAGTTTCAAGAAGGGCGTCGACCACCGCGGCGGCGCCGCCCTCCACATAGCCAAAGGAACTCAATGACGAATGAGTCACCACAAGATCGCCAGATTGCAATCCAAGTGCCTGCAGCCCGCGACAAATATCCGCTTGGCTAACATGGGTTCCTACCGATGTCCCGCCGACCGTTTTTTTCTTATTCATGACCAAGTACCCAAGCCCATCATCGACCTTAAGAGCAGGATAAACTAAAGTTAAGATTGTCGAGTGATACACATTGTTCAAACCTCCTGAAAACTCAAGGAGACAACCGCTTGGCAACATGATCGTGACAGCACGTTTCATCTGCACCAAGATCATACGTGCATATATCACCAATGGATTAAACCGGGATCTACACAGACGCAGAAAGGCAAGGCGCATGCCAAAACTCTTGTTCGAGATCAGCCGCAAGTATTTACTTTTATCCATCACTTTGATCGTTGCGGGATGGCTCTCCACACCACTGGCATATGCATGGTATCCATACAGCGAAAAGTACGATGCATGGCAAGCAGAACGCCCTTTTTTACTGGGCGGCCTGCATAATTCAACCCCCCAGGACAAGTTGGATTTTCGACTACAGCGATTCAAAGCAGCAGGACTCAATACTTTCATCTGGGCCAAACCGTGGAATGCAACCCACTTTTTCAAAAAGACCCAGCACCATGGATTGCAATGGGCCTGCTGGCCACGCAACAATCCCGATGCCCTGCGCAAGGTAATGGAGATCCCGGGCAATTCGTTCGTCATGACCAACGATGAACCGAGCACCGAAGAAGAGTTGGTCCACGTTGGCAAACTTGCCAAATGGCTGCGTCAAACCTATCCCGACACGATTCAATTCGTAAATCTGTCGATCACCAAAATCGACCACGACAGGCTCATCGAACTATGCCAGCCTGATGTATTCAGTTTTGATCACTATCCCCTTCAGCGCAATGGGGTCACACACCTCAACTATCTCTACGACCTTGACTGGGGCCGCCAGACAGCATCAAAATACAACCTTCCTTATTGGATCTACCTTCAAGCAACCGGACGCGAACAAGACAACCCGACATATGCCTATCGTGTCCCCGATGAAGCTGATATGCGATTCCTTGTTTATACCTTTCTGGCGCACGGCGGAACAGGTATTCAGTTTTACATGTATTACGGTCATGACGAATCAATGGTGATGGATACCGAAGTAGAAAACATGTCCATCCGGGGTGCAGACCACCGCTTTGAGAATTCGGTCGTAACCCGTGCATGGCATGCTATCCGAGATGTCGCGCCTGAAATACAGCATCTTGGCACTGTACTGGTGAATCTTCGATCCAAGGGCCATATTGGCTACACGGGAAACGGTGAACTGTGGGACCATCCTGCTCCCTCTTACCGAATCAAACCAAGCGTCGAGATGAATCATGGCAGATTCCGCCGCCATGAACACCTCAAGGAAGTGGAGATTATTGACGGTACCAACCGGGGAATTATGATCGCATTTTTCGATGATGAGGCAGGTGAAGAATACTTCATGGTCGTCAACATGCTACACGGCACCAATATGAGCAAAATGGATGGTGCACGCCGACTGCGGCTTCTGTTCTCCTCCGCTGTCAAAGGCGTCGAGCGTTTAAATCGCTTCTCCGGACAGATTGAGACGCTGAACACAAAAGCAGCGGGTAGCGAATACCGTATTCTTGATATCCTTCTGGAAGGCGGTACTGGAGATTTGTTTAAATGGTCCAATGGCAAGCCATGGGCAAAACGATAAGAAAATATCCTGTTCATCAATAAACATCGATTGAAATCATGATGACAATGACAGATCAACAACTCGCGGACTTTGAACGCGACGGGCTGGCAACGGTAGATTCGCCATTTACCACAGCACAGATCAGCGCTGCCAGCGAAGCCTTTGACCGCCTGCTGTCACCACCACCGTACCCGTCATCCCAACCTCTTAAATATCGAACCGGCACGAGCGACTTCACTGACCCCGCTCTAATCGACCTGGTGCAACACCCCTTCCTGGAAGAAGTTGCCAAGCAAGTACTCCGGTGCGATCAGATCAAAATGTTTCGCCCCCCGTCACTCAAGCAAACTTATCCAGATCCCAACCGCCCATTTGAGTTCTCATTGCATACTGACGCCAGGCTAAGTTCGAGTGATCTGCGGGCAACTCCAAGACGCATGCCATGTAACTTACTGATCTGGATTAGCGACGTAACGCCGCAGACAGCACCGCTGATGGTTCGACCTGGAAGCCACCGCCAGATCGCCGAGGCGATCGGATCCCATCCGGCCTACCTGCCTTTAATGAACAACAAGACTGGCCAGCCGACACAAATAGAGGACTACGTAAATATTAAAAATGCCCATTCTGCACCCACCGTAGTGGGGTGGTTCGAAGACCAATTACCGGACCTGAAGTATCATGACCCGGTCCCGTTAACGGCTCACGCCGGACAGGTTACTGTATGGACCCAAGCCGTAGTCCACGGCGCCTCAACCAATACCAGTAATATCTCCCGAAAGGTGATCTTCAATGATTTCCAACCTCAGGGCGTTGAGATTGGAGTCACCCGAGACACCAGCGGAAAACGACGGCGTCATCTGAGCCGATTGGCCAGTCTTATGCGTCCAGAACGTTGCCACCTGATCGAACTCTAACCCAGATCTATTAAGTAGAAATACTGCGAATAGACCCAATCACGAAATCGGTAAGTGGCTCCCTTGGTATCCCACATCTCTTTCCCCTGACACACAACCGAAGGAATTCATCATGGCATTTAACGGGTGGAGAGACGCCTTGGCCGACAATCCGACGACGGTATTAAAATGGCAGGATCCAAACATCATTTCTGATGCACCGGCGCTGGCTGTCTTACCATCAGGACGGCTGTTGTGTTCGGTTAATCTCTGGTCACGGGATGATACCGCCCAGCGCATCTACGGCACGCAGCGATGTTTTGTTTTTGCGAGTGATAACGATGGTGCGACATGGCAAGAGGTGTCACGTAATTCATTCGCAACAGGAAAGTTTCTCGTACGTGGCGATAAAGTCTACTACATAGGAGCAGGAATGGACTGGGAAGGTTTGTGGGTCACATCTTCCAGCGATAGAGGGCAGACTTGGAATTCCCCCACACAAATACATGAAGACAAGGTCTATGCTTGCTCTACCGGCTGGACCATACACGGCCAATTTCTATATTGGGCCGCCGATAACATGCAACCGAACAATCGCCGAGTCTTCGCCATTGCCGCCGATCTTGAAGCAGACCTTGAAACCCCAGGTGCATGGCGCATGTCGCCGCCCATCGTCCATCCGGGAGTTCCCCAGGTATTGGGTGCCGAGCAACATAATGGCGGTGTTTGGCTTGAGCCTAACGTCATTTACCACGAGAAAAACCTGCTTCTTGTCGTCCGGGTCCGCATCACACGAAATAACTGCAGCCAAATTCAAGTTCTGCCTAACGTGGCTGCTGTCTGCAACCTAGACGACGATGGTGCCCAAATGAACCTGTCCTTCTCTCATTTCCACCCTATGCCCGGCGCACAAAATCACTTCCACATCCTTTTTGATGACATCACAAACCTCCACTGGATGACCTGCAATCATGTCACCGGTGCCGCAACTGATTGCTGGCATGGCTGGGCCAATGAGCGACGTGCGCTGATGCTGCAATACAGCATTGATGGCCTCAACTGGTTTCCTGCTGGCTGTGTGGCCATGGGTTCCAGGGACACCAAGGCATTCAACTACTGCACCCCGGTCATCGACACGAGTGACCTTCTCATTGCAGCAAGAACTGCAAGACACGCACCCAACCAACACGACAATGATTGCGTTACATTTCATCGTATTCCACATTTTCGAAGTAACGCAATGAACCTGGCGCAAAGTAAAGATGCGAATGTTTAAACTCCACTCAAGATTCTGCTGGTTGAATGTACCTACTCAATCCCAGTAGATTAAACGTTGATGCAAACACGCCTGACGATCCACAACAAGATCACCGACACCCGCCATGGAGGGCGCAGCAATAACACGCAGCCATCGCTGGGGGTCCCGTGCCCAATGCACACGCGCAACCTGACAAGTTCCGGGAGGTCAAAGCTGAAGAAAATCGGGAAAATTATCCCGGCACCATTGCCTTACCTTTTCAATATCGACTTCATTCGTCGATGGGTATGGCCCACGACATTTCATGCTGGTACGGAGAAACCCAGAAAGCAAGCCCAGAAGACGGTCATAAGCCGAATCATGATAGGTATCGGGCAAGTGCGCCAGGGCCTTTTCATCTAACGCCAGTAATTGACTGCACATCGGTCCAAGTTGCTCGTATCTCTTGGCCCTCAATAGTTTCCACATCTGATTGACATAACGCGGGTTTGCATAGAACAACGAGGAAGATGCCCCAATCACGCCATGCGGACCAAGTCGAGCCCAATCGTGCTCACCCGTAAACACGTTGACGAACTTACTCAATGCAGCACATCCATCTTCATTGAAACCCAGTGTTCCCGTAGTTGATTTGACCATCAGATAATTTGGAACGGCCTCATGAATTGCACGATGCTGATTAAGCGTCAATGTTTTCTTACATCGCGCTGTTTCATAGATTGAAATCGCCATCGTTGGTACCGCAGCCGAAACATCTCCAAAGAAAGGGACGACCAGAACATCAGGCATCTGGTACCAAAATGGCAGCGCAATCTGGATGGCGTCAGCACCAAGACCGGAAGCTTCAATCGCTCGCCGAATCACACCCCGCGTTGAAGTGGCAGTACACCCCAGCATGAATGGCGTGCCCATTGATTGACATTCCTCCGCACAGGCTCTCGATACAGCCTGCCATTCATCGATATCCATTGCATAAAATTCACCGGTTGAGCCATGCGTGTAAACCCCGGCGACCCCAGCCTCACAACAGGCACGGACATCCTGACGATACGACAACTCATCAAAAGTATCGTCATCATTCCACGCAGTGGGCAAACCAGCCCATGGCCCAACGAAGGTGTTTCGGTCCAACATTACTTGCTCGAGACCTCAAAGGCGTAAAGACGTGCATGCTTCAGTGTGAATTTGATGACAATTGACTTGCCGGACAGATGCTGCACATCGGCAACCACCGCAGACACCTCATCACCTTGAAATCGGAAAGGCTCTGAAAGCACAGGCTTACCGGCTTGATCATGGATCTCGACCAGGATAAAACCGCCCGGCTGCGTCTGCGCATTAATCTTCACCTGATTACCGTCGACCCGCACTGGCCGACTCCTCAGGACACCTTGTATATCAACTGGTTCGGCATGAGCCAATCGATAAGGTTTGCAGCGAGCAATTCCAGGAAGGTACTTCGTCTGTTTGCCATCGGCAATACATCCCTCCCATGTCTCAAAATACGGGGCATCCGCAAAATTTGGCCGATCAGCCTTGACATCAGAATACTTGATGCGAGCCATAACCCCATAGCCATTGTGCCGAGTGTTGACAGCCGTGTAGTGGTGCCACCATTCACCATTGAAGTCGTGATACTTATATTTTTCACGGATCATTCCAAAGTTGTAGGTACCCCCCTTCCCATTCTCAATCATGCTACGGCGATTCTCCTTGAACCGGTGAAAATTCAGCAGGTCTCTTGTCCATATTAGTTCAGGCGCCTGCGTCTGTTCAATACCCCAATGCAGCAAAGTCGAACCCAGATAAAGATTGCGATTTGGGAACGCCTGATTGACCTTGGACAGACATTTATCAAGCACCGGCCGACCTGGCGCATCACCCAATGTGCCGAATTTCTGCATCATACCCATGGAATAAAACTGGGAACCAATCCGGTCGTAACTATCCGGCGCCAACACAAACTGACGGTGATAGTTCAGCCCATCGTCAGTCCATATTACAGCAAGGCACCGCAGCCCCAGGTGCATGTTGTCGTATACTGCCCCGTGAGGTGGATATGCTGGCGCAGCCGGGCGATAGTAATAAAACAAGCGTTTTCGATCTGTCTGCTCAACATGGCACCGGATCGATTCGGTGGTGTGCATCAAATCCATACCCACCCCCAAATAAAACAGCGGCTCACGTTTTAGGACCAGGTACAAATCACCTCGCTTTTCAAATGGCCAATGCTCACCACCACGTGGGGAAAATATATCCGCATCCCTGGAACCCCCATCACTTGGCATGACACCTAGGCCATCACCACGTAAATCTTTGTCCTCGCCCGCTTCAGCTTTCGCCATCGCATTGGCGTCTACGCCTTCACGGTTCAGGCTCTTACATTGGAAGGGGAAGTAACGCTTGCCTGATGCAATGAAGACATTGTCAATGTTGACCGGACCATCCGCTTGCGGGTCATAGAATCGAAATTGTGCATGTTCAATATCATGCTCTTGCTCACTTATCGTGACACCTATTCCGCCATTTCCCCGAGGGTCTTTGGTATTAGCCGTGTCGTCACGCAAAATGTTGTTTTCCGTTGAACCGTCATACTCGACAATTCCTAACTTCGGCTTTTCCCAATGCTCACCATCTTCGCTGATCAAAAGCATCTTCAAGTGTGCACGCAGATGGGCTGTTTCCTTACGTTCACTACGCCCACCCGAATTTTTATATATAGCTTCGTAACGACGATCTGAATCATTCCATTCGATCGATTCAATCGACAGCATCTCCTCTTCGTGAGATTCCGTCGGCGTAACAATCGCCTCATCGGGCTTCTTCTCCAGAACATCCGGCACGAATTGAACCCCTTCGACTTGGTCAAATGACCAATCATCAACCAGAACCTCGGGGTGGCCAGCCAGTTCCAACACTTCCGGCCTGACTTGGTCAACAGCCTGAACCCAAAACTTGCGTATGCAATAGGGGCCGATCGGCTCACCACCACGTATCACGCGAATACGCAGCCAGTACTCACCATCCTGCCAGCCATCAATTGAAAACTCTTGGTCCTGCCACTGGCTACTTAGCTGATACCTCCATGGGCCACCAATCGCCGACTCATCCTGCCGCGCCGTCACATCCACTTCAACATGGCAACAACTCACGCGATTATCACGAATGCGGATCATGAAACGCGCCTTATCCTCATCCGTGTAGAGCATCTGGCGTGTTGCGCATTCAATGATCTGCGGACGTGCATCTACTGAAATGAGCATGCGATCTGACGGGAAAAATGTCTTTGGATCAAGCACCATTTTCTCCCTGGCAACCTCGTCACCATTGCAATGCAATGCAACCTTGAAAAGATATTCGCCCAACTCCCAGGCGCCGTTCCAATTGCCGTGTGACGCTTCGTACCGACCGTCATCCACCAGCGGATAAAAGATCTGCACGTAGGCTTTACCATCGGACCAGCAGACATCATTACTAAGAACCTGCTGCTTAAAACCCTGAGGCTGAGTAATAAAAACCTTCGCACTCAACACCCCGGACACCTGAGGACAATCCAACACCAGCGTCTTCCACAGGTAATCATCACTTGTTGCCAGATTATTCTCACACAACTTCATCGCCATTGTCTTCAATCCTTTTTAGACATCGCATTAACCAATCCTCATGGAGTATACACCCGAATCCTATTTTATGTTAGGGTGACGCAAGCACGAGATGGCTTCTATCTCCACTGCGATCAACCGGAGTTACCAGAGAAAAACATTGAGCCGGTCAATAAAGGATTCGAATAACTGGCAGAACATCGCATGCGGAAATGTATCCAGCGCATTGACGCAATCACTGCATTCATGCCGTGGCATATAACAGAAAGGAACGGGAAGGGAACCAAGGCCATGGCCACTTACTATTGGCCATGTCACCACGTTGCCATGATTGAACATCGTGCCGGTATCAGGCCGAAACAGGATCAACCACTTCCCTGGCAACCGAGTCGTCACCCACGCCGCCACTGCCAAGTGGCGGCTCGACACCGCTTTAGCCTCGCAGAATCAGCCTTTCAATGAACTGCCCAGCCACACCAAATTCCACACCGGCATTGTCCCTGTCGACACCAAATAGACGAATATTACGTAGTGCTCCACCAGCAATATTTGAGTTCGCAAAGGCAATCGCATCACCGCGAATACCTGTAATTCGCAGCTTATTAATCGTTGCCTGCAGGTTCGAAAAATCTGCTGTTGTTGACGGCAAGCGAAGCTGGGGAGTTCCCACGTCAGGGAAATCTTCGTTGAGCCCTGCAAAAATGTCGCTGTCTATCATCGCGCCGAACCTCAGATTCTGAAGATTGATTCTTGATCTGATCTCACTATTGATCATCTTGCCCTTGACATTGATCCGGTTGTTGGCACGCAAATTCAGACGGGTGGGATCGGATGCCCTGGTGAAATCAATCAGCGAATCCTGCAAATCACCGAAAAAGTCGGCACGATTCATGAAGAAAGTATCCAGCACCGTATTGATGGCATTCCCCCGGACCTTCAAGCGGTTGATCACAGCCGACTCGAGAATCCAGTCAGCAGCATCACCCTTGATTTCCACCTTATTGACCTCACGATCGACCCGCCAAGTACCCGTAACATCACCAAACACCTTGGCGCGATGAATCCGACCATAGCCGACGATCGACATGTCAGGCTCAAAATCGTTTTTGATTTTAAGCCGCCCCATGAATGTCGCGTCCAACCGATCTTCACCCGAAGGGTTGAGCCACTGGTCGGCAAGAAAATTGCCAACCGGCATCGAGGCATTGAAAATCAGGTCATTGATATTCCCAAACTTCACATTCAACATTCGATTCGAACTCCCGATGATGATCGCGCTGGGACCCAACACGTCGCCCAGCACGATACGCGACAGGAACCGACCTACAACAAGGTTCCCTTGCAGGTTCATCCTGGGAGCATAAATGTTATTTACAGCATTATCGATACTGATATTGCCTATCGTGGTCACACGGTCACCACCCTTGGTGGTAATGTTAATCCGCGTATGTGAATTGCTATTCTTGATTCTTAAGTGGCTGATACTTCCGTCGTTATCGCCGGTTGTCTCAGCCGTGATAAAACCTGTGCCCAGAAGGCCAACCGTCACCTGAACACCGTTGTCATCAGTAAAGCGGTGACGCCGGTCGAACACCACCAAGTCGCCCAGTCGGCCCTTGTGAATAAAGACAATTTGACCGTCTTGCCACAATGGCAAACTGATGTAATCCCCCATGAGCGTCGCTTCGCCACCACGGCCACCGAGGTCAAATACACGGTCAACGAACATGTTGTCTCGCAGTGTGACATCAACAAATTCAAATCCATCGTCGTTTGCCGTGATGGCGGTTTGCCCCACCACCGTTACTCGACGCGTGTTGGCACCAATCCCCACGGAACTGATCTGGCGCGGATTCTTCGGGTTATTCCCAAGGCTCATCGCTATTAGGCGACGACCTGAACGATTGACGACATACAGTACATTGCCGGATAGATCCATTCCATTAGGTCGCACATCGGTCAGCACGGATCGGACATGCTTCAAGTCAGATGGATCACTGGCATTGATAACCTCTATGCCCCCCCTGCTGTCAGCAACGTAGATAATGTCACCCTTCTTTTCCAACCAGCGAGCATCTTCCAGAATCTCGCCGTTACGCAGTTCACTGATCGAATCGAGTTTACTGATATTGAAGGGGTCAGAGACATCGTATGACACAAGCCCTGACTTACCTTCCGCCGTATAGGCGATACCATCATCCACCAGTAATTTGACGACACCATTACTCGTCTGGTAACGGGAAAGTTCCGGAATAAAGTCTGGCTGGATGACATTCAAAATGACCAACGCATTATTTTCATCTGCCACATATGCGGTCGTACCTATCACCACCACATCGCGCACATTCATCGGCGATTGCCCGCTACTCAGGAGCACTGGATTGTGCACGTCTGTCATGTCATAAATTGCCAGCCCCGCTTCACCATTCGCGACATACATCACCTGCCCCACGGTAACGCTTGTCAAAGTCTCTGCCGTTGAATCCATTTCGATCACACCGCTAGCTGAAATCACCTCAACAGTCTGTGATGAACCGGCAGGACCCAACTCATGATCCTCTACCGCAGTGATTGTGACCTCGGTCAACTTAAGGGACCGCCCGTCAATAGGCGTCAGCACCACCTGGTATACATCCGGTGTAATCATTTCAATTTCAGCATCCAACATGTTTGAGCCATCCGACTCAACGTCAATCTTGAGAGGCAAACCCGTGTCATCTGTAATCTGTGCCGTAAAGACGGTCGGTTGTGATCCAGCAGACAGAAACACCCGTCCAGGAAGATCAATCACGGGACGATCGCCAAAGGTTGTTACGGTGAAGTCTCGCGTTGCTAATGCTCGATCTCCAAACCCACTTTCTGTTGCGGAGATGGTCACATCAAACAGTTGGTGATCGGTTGGGGGCAGTACCACCATCACCGAAAACATGTTTGGATCAGTTGCAGGCCCGATCGCCACCGTTGCATCTTGTAGACTCGAAGATACCGAGACATCCAACGGCAGATCATCGTCATCAATGATCTCCACCTCGAATTCCAGCAAACCACCCATTGGGGCATGCTGCGTTCCTGGATCAGAAATCGTTGGTAGTTCACCAAGGGTTGATACATTGAACGTCAATTCAGTTGGCGGACGGTCGATACCCTCGAGCCCGGTCTCTATTGCAGAAAGCGTAATGTCAAAATCATGGGCACCCTCCGATGGCAATGCTACCGTTGCGACATACTGGCCTTCGGTGTCATCATTAATTACAAACGTGCCCTCCACGTCCTGGCTCGTACCTTCCGCGGTTCCGTCTGGATCCGGATTGGCGTCAGGATCTTCCTCGAATCCATATGCCATCACTTGCAGGTTTGTAAAGTCGACTGACTCACCGCCAGGCAATACATCATAAACACGAATGAAACTGTAGGTGCTATTGGCAAATGGATCTTCAATGTCATGGTCATTCACAAATGTCAAAAAGTTCATCTGGCCGGTAAAAAACTGGCCGATGGGTATCTTGTAATGCTTGATGCCCTGTAGACTCTGATAATCAAAAAATTCCTGGTTTCCGCGGAAGTTACCTTGCGTACCAAATAGTTGGAAGGCATTGAGCGCCGGGGTCACCCGATCCTTATCGAAGCCAATGGCATGGGTTTCACCCTCCAATGTGCTGCTGAAGTCGAATTCTAACACTGTATCCTCTGTCACCTGATAATCAAAAGGCACCGCCTTCCATGTGTTACCCGTCAAGGTCACCGACAGGCCCGGCATTTCTGGCACAATCGTGGTGGTGGCGTCAGGGCTGGTACTGGCGATCGAGACGTCAACGTCTGCACCCAAATCATCGCTGACCTCAACTCTAAACGCTCGAGATTCACCGGGTGAAAGTTCCAGATCACTGCTTAGTGAAGAAATTGTTGGGGTATTACCTACACGAAGAATATTGATTGATTGTTCCGTTAAATTGCCATTGCCATCATCCAGCATCACCGCCACCATGGCGCGCCCATCAAATTCTTCAGTCACCTCCAGCGTCATGGTCCCACTTTGCCCGTCATCTAATATTTCAATATCCCTGAGGTTCGGCACATCAAGCGGCTGATCCAAACCGGGAAGAAGCTCACGAGTTAGAATCCCCTCGAAAACATCCTGGCCAGCGATCATCTGCCCAATAATTGCATAGCTGGGATCATAGACGTTAAGGGTTTCATCCTCCTTCAGAATCACCCCATACTCATCGGGAAAAGTCGGTGATGTGGGGATATTGAGCCGCCAACGCTGACCTGGGATTTCTACCGTAAGCGTCACAGTTGCGGTAGCGGTCACATTGATGCTACCAAGTGCATCAATCACCGGCTGGCTGAGGGGGCCATCCAACAGGTCCGCCTGCAAATCCACTGGTATGGACCCGATTAGTGAGCTATTGAGAGCTCGGATGCCTGAATCTTCAAGGTCAGCCGTGATAAAGAATTGATTATCACTAGTATTGGGATTACCACTCATGTTGGCAAACGCCAACAGGCCGGGACTGATAAAATTGGTGACTGATGGGTCGACCGTGGCGTTGAATGACCGAAGCGGTGATTCTCCGCGACCATCCGCATCACCGTCACCATCACCCATTTGAATCACAAAGCTCGGCGAAACCCGGTGAACCGGAATGTCTGTGTAGTAGGGATCCGCACCGGCGATCACATTCCCCGACTCGTCAAAACCTAATGTTGCCAACTCTACAAATCGCTGGGTATTAACAGGAAAGTGGCTATCAAAAAGTTCAATTAAAATCTCCCCAACGGGGCTTTCTTGCCCGTTGTCATCCACATCTACGAAATTCAACCGGGCCAAACGATTATTCTGCGGCACGCTGACCGTGAGTTCGCTGTCGTCGCTGCTAGCTGTAATTTCTAGAACATCTAAATCATCATCCGCCCCATGGATTGGCACGGAAAGCGGGACCAAGACATTCCCGAGATAAATATCTTCCAGTGGCGTCTGAAAGACTGGCGTCGAAGAGAGAAAAAATCGCGACTCAAGGCTCTCAAGACCATGAAAGGCCTCGATCCGGGAATCACCGGAACCCATTTGACATAACCCCACAATCTTTCGCCACAAAGAACTTCTCTTCCTAGTCAATTCCACGGGCACCCCTTCTTCAACCGATCACGATCCCAACCCACAAATGGTCAGCCCCCACCTTGATGCTCATCCACTGTATTTCATGATCGGCCCATAGCGACAGTAAACCACCAAATTCCGCGCCCAAATCCCCCCATTTATGTTGGTTATGACGATAAACACGATCGCTCCGGCACCAAACGCCGAGGAAGTATAGACCCCTCCCTTATACCGTCAACAGAAAACCCCGTGGCTTCTAGTTTTGGTCCCTAAACACACGTTTAACACGAATAAAGACCACTAAAATTACAATAATTTTCACCGTTTGACATTATTTAACCAAAACGGCAACACCTACGATACAAGCGACCTCAATCATTGGTGCATTGGTGGATCCTAACCCAGTTCATTTAAAGGTGGATTGGGCGCATAAGGATAGTCCACAGGCCGATAGTTGATTGTAAGTTCCGGCGTCTCGACTCGCCGGTAACCTTCAAGGCGTGAGGTTAAGATCCGGTCGAGAATTCCGGTGACGAGCAACGTCCGTTCAGCCGGATAGGTTGGTTGTCCAGTATGGAACATACGCTCGATGGCCTTCATCAAGTAGGCGAAATGCGGATAATAAGGCTCACGTCGCTCCTCTATTTGAGTAGCCATTGGGTTTTGGTGACCCGTTGGCTGCACCGCCACAGCAAAACCGCGACGAACATGCCGACCAAGCATCAAAACCGAGCCACGTAGCCCATCGTTGTATTCAAACAAAAAAAGTGCCACATTATCGCCGGTCAAGGTCTGCCAACGTTTGTCTTCAGCATCACGACGCTTGGGCAACGTGGCAACCGCCGCATCCAAGAGTGATTCAGAAACACGCCCATTGGCGATCGCTTGCGTCATCTGCTCACCCTGAAGACATTGAACCCATCGTACACCCGTCTCTGCACCGGCTCGTCTTTCAGCAAAGGCCTGTAATATTTCGAGGGCGTGAAAACCATAGGTATCCAATTCGTGATAACCCACCGCAGCGATCTCCTGGATCTTGGAGTTCATGGCAATCGTCGGAGCCCTCCGTCGGAAACTGACTGGGATCGACGATCCGGCCATCAACGGCACATTCAATGCCCGGGCCGCGTTGTACATCCATTCCGCATCGGACCAGACCGGGCCGAAGTGCTTGTCATTGAATACCGGTACAACCATCCCTGTCTTTTTAAATGTTGCGAGAATATGCTCAAAAAAACGGCGTCGTGGGTACAGGTGCTGTCCCTTTTTATTCCATGGATAGTCGCCATGCTCACCAACACTCAATACCCCGTCCACCGCAAGTTGCCGTGTCCCCAGCGTCAATGCGTCTTCAATCGTCGTAAAGATGGGAATGTTGTACTTTTTAGCCAGCACAAAGCCCAGGTCATCGGGCTTGGACTGATCTAGATACATGGAGGCAACTTTCAGATTCGGGCCAGCCCCGCCATCCTGTTCCCACCCCTCAAGAATCTTTCCCACCAAGACATCTGCATGCAGTCCCGGGCGGTAAACGGTTAAAATCGCAGCAATTGACTTTGGCCCGACTGATGCATCTGCCAAGGACGCCAGGCCCCCCGGCAGCGCGAGGGCCATGCCGCCAGCAGATACACGCCGCAAGCATTCGCGCCGCGTCATGACACCACGAGTAGAGTTTGGGTTATTCATATGCAAACGGTTCATGCTGCATTACCTTTTCAACTACCTGTCACCATCCTCACAAATTGTCTCCCAATACCCCACATTGGGGTGAGGTAACTAAAGTCGTAATCCAAAACATCAGTTTACAACGGTAGCGGCCCATGAACCAACAGGTAAGACCAAAAACTCAAAAGGGATGTTACTGCCATGCCAAGATACTTGATATCGTATTGATTAAAGGTAGCCGTTAAACTCAGGTTAATCGTACGCCCCTTGCTCCAACCAGGATTGCCATCTTTGCAATATTACTTAACTGGTCATCACGAAATTATTTTGGGAGCATTCAGTGGATACTAGTTTGAGGACAAATGTTGCCGGGGGTTATCGTTTCCTGCCAGGAATTGAACCTTATTGTTGTGGCGTGGTTTCCCAGCCAGGCTGGGAAATCGTACATGCCACACTAGATCCCCCGATACCATGGCGTGCGGGGCTTCATTCCATACGACAGTATTTAGAAACAAACGACCGAAGCCGGCATGCGCTGTGTGGCGTTGAGTTGCGCTGCCCTGAACCATTTTCGATGGACAACTTTATCAATTTCAACCATGAATATCGAGTACTCCTTGAAGAATGGGGCCTACTTATCGACGGTGACAATCCGGTCGCACGTACGAATGTAGCCCCTGTTGAATCACCGCCAGACGAATCCGTCATTTATGGATTTTCGTATACCGAACCAAGCACATTGCAACGCCCCACCTTTGTCATTGCAGGCAGTGGCGAACTTCGAGGCCGCCTCGATACCGACCATATTCTTCGATGTGGCGAAACAAGTGAAGATGCACTGCGCGACAAAGCACGTTGTGTTGTTGAAATCATGAATGAACGCCTGGTGCATTTGGGGAACAACGAGTCACTGACAACCGTTGACGTCTACACGGCACATGGATACCACCAAGCATTAATGCAATGTATCATCCCCGGCCTTCCTGCAGTAGCCCGCCTGGGTACACGTTGGTTTTACTCAAGACCCCCAATTCAAAATATTGAATTCGAGATGGACATGCGTGGTGTTCGCCAAGAATTGGAGATCCACTTAACCTAAACCGACTAACCAAACTGATCCTCGATGTAGACGTGCCGTGGTCAATATGGAGCAGTTCGCAATGGCCTGCTAATTACCATCCCGATTCTCTTGGCAGGGTAGAGATGTGGCCAGATGCGCCGTAACTAGGACCTTGAACCCGCCATCATGCCGCTCTTGGCCGCGTACAGGTAGCCCAAAGGGGTCCCATTAATTCCCACGCAATGCAACCGCACCAAAATACCTCTGAGACAGATTAATGAAACCAGACCTTTCACAGACTCAACTGTTCTTGGATGATCGCTGGATTGCCGAAAGCTGCCGCATCCAGCGGATATAGCATGAGGCACAAAAATACCCGGAACCCGTCCTTAAAGCTGAATACCCGTGGGAATACCATGCACCGGTTGCTTTTGGCACAATCCTTAAACGGCAAGACAAATTCCAAATGTGGTATGTCGCATGGACAAGACTGCAGTACATGCGACCTGTTGTTTGCTACGCCGAAAGTGATGACGGGGTGATCTGGCACAAACCCATGCTAGGACTGCAAGAAGTATGCGGTACAACCCAGAATAATGTCGTCATCAAGTCAGAAGAATACAATGCTGGTTCCATTATTGATGATATTTCTGTTATCAGTGACCCAGAAGACTGCGATTGGCCACTCAAGGCACTTTTCTGGGACGGCGACCCACACCGCAAGGGAACCGGCGAGCCAAGACGTTTTGGCATTTGGGCGGCACGTTCCAAAGATGGTATTCAGTGGGAAAAGATCGACAAGGTGTTGCCGCGATGGGGAGACCGTTTTAATGCCATGTCCGTAAAACACAAGGGGCGTTATGTATTGTTCGGACGCGTACCGGATATGGGGCACATTTATCCACAGGGGCGGGTTGTTTCGAGAATTGAGAGCACTGATTTAATTCACTGGACCACGCCCGAGTTGGTCTTGATGGCTGACCCAGAAGATTCACCACACATGGAAATCTATTCCGCAACCGCCTTTTCTTACGGCGACATCATGCTGGGTTCGATTGAGCGGATGCACATGTCGCCTGACAAACTGAGCCCCGAATTAATTTGGAGTGATGATGACGGCATCACATGGCGACGATCACGCAACCGCAATGCTTTGATTCCTTGGGGTCCGCCGGGCACATTTGATAGTGACTGGATCAATCTCACCACAAACCCTCCAATCACACATCATGACCAGTTGTGGATTTATTACAGTGGACGATCCGGCGCCCACAAGGTGCAATACCCCCACAACCATGGTGCAATTGGCCTGGCAACCATGAGAATAGATGGCTTCTGTTCAATCTATGGCACCAACAATGCCGGCTGGATTCTCACACCACCAATGACCTGGCCGGGCGGTAACCTCGAAGTCAATGTCGACCCGCGACGCGATATCACAAGCCACCCGATGCATACTTCGAATGAAAGGCTGCGTGTGGAGGTTCGTGATGAAACCAACAAGCCACTGGCGGGGTTCGGGATTGACGACTGTCACCCTGTCATGACCAATACCAGCAGATTTCCCACTTGCTACACGCCACTACAATTCCGGGGCGACAAGACGTTGCAAATTCTCAAAGGCAAGCAGATTCGTTTACAATTCGAATTGCTTGACACTCACTTGTACGCATTTCGATCTGGGCAAACCTAAGTAATTATCCATCCCTGATCCAAACGTTAATTCACATCTACGGACCTAAAAGTTGGCCCATAGAAGTTGAATCCGACAGTCGCAACACAATCGTAAATAGCGGCCTTCCTCCCAAAACAGTTCGAGCCCCGACCCCTCCCATCCTGCCATAAAAACATTTTCGTCTTGCTGATTACGGACAAAACGTCTATCAAGGCCACGCGGGCACTGACCTCGTAGGCGACAGCAACCTTTTGCCATCCCGGCTCACCTCATAATGCAGGCAGGACTATCCAGTAGACAATTTCAATTTACGTCGTTTCCTCTTCTGCCGGCGCTTCGGGCTCAATACCCGCCAGTTCCTGAAGCATGCGCCAATTCTGCCGACGATCTTCGTTACCCGCAAGCAGTTCAGAAGACGGAACGCCCTCTTTATCAAAATGCTTTGAAAAGCGACCTTCGCCGCGCGCAAAACTGACGAAATCAACCTTTTCTTTGGTTTTGGGATTAACATACCAATCTTTTTCAGGTAATGGATTGCCCTTGAGATCCAACCGATCTCTGATCCGCTCACCCTTTTCCGGATCGTAAATCATAAGTGGGAACGCGCGTGAGTCCACGGCGACACGTGCACGTTCACCCGCTAAGTGATCAGCAACCCCGTGCTCTGGCTGGCAGGTTGTAAACGCATTAATGACCGCAGGACCGTCAAACTCATTGGCACGCAGGATGGCCTTGTAAAAATGGTTGCAATGTGCCGCTGTTGTTTGTGCCATAAAAACATCAGGGTGAGCCATCACAATCTGAGCTAATTCCTTGCGCCGCTCGGTCTTACCGGCAATTTCCTTGCCATGAACACTCATCTTGGTGTCCTGCCCCATAAAGGTGGACGTCGAAGCTTGACCTCCGGTATTTGAATAGACCTGCGTGTCGAGCACGATCACCTTGATATTCATGCCGGTCATCAGCATGCGGGATAGAGCCTGAAAGCCGATATCGAGCATCGCCCCATCACCACCAATCACCCACAGCTTCTTGTCCTGCCAGCCTTGCTGGTCCCATTTCGCCCGAACCCCCATCGCATAAGTAGGCGCATTTTCAAACAGGGAGTTCGACCAGGGCAACATGTATGGGTTGTATGGATACGTCGATGTATAGACCGTATTACATCCGGTAGCCGCAATGAGACCCAAATTCTCAGGCCCATGTACAAATGCCGTCGCAGCAATAAACATCCGCAGAACCGTGGCTTCACCACAACCCGCACAACTGCCAGCGCCACCCACATACTGCAACGTATTCTCGCGGAGCATCATATCTGCTAGGATCTTCTCATTAATAAACTCTTCCGGGGTTGGCGCCATCTCTTTGAAGTGATCAAACTTCTTCGTGATCAAAGGCATATTCGTGTCGGTCTTCTTGATCATCTTCAAGGCCTGATCGTCACAGGCCTGAACACATTCAGCGCAACCCTTGCATTTGCTTGGGTCGATAAAAATCCCAAAGTAACCCGGTTCCTTTTTTCGTTTTTCGTTGACGGTCCAGTACTTCCGTGTCTTTGCCCACTCCGTCTCCAGGTTCCTTCGATCGGCCTGTTCCATCCCCTCAAGTTTAGGATCCAGATCGCCTTGGGGTGCTACTTTGGCAAGGATCGCAGTATCGGGACATTCCGTAACACAATCCATACATCCCACGCAGTTTTCTGCAATGAACTGCGGGATCTCGGGAGCAATAAAGGAAAAATCGCGTGGCGCTGCCGATGCAGCAGGAATCACCGATCGGGCCAGATCAAGATCCGTCTCAAGTTCAATATCACCTACGCCCTGTTCGTACAAGGGCACTACACGCTCTTTGAAGTTCTTGACATCTACAACTTCCTCAGCATTGGTTGGTAGTTTGGCGGGTGTGATGGCCATAATCGTCTTCTCCGATTGAACTTTGAACCGCAGATCACTTGAAACAATAGCGGCTATTGGATAATTATGAAATTACAGGCAATGAGGCGGGAATCCCGCTATCCAGAGATTTATCCTGAATCACCTCTATCGGAACCTCAAATACGTCCTCGTATCCATGGCGGATACACGTCAGATTATCTTGCACAACCTGCTCGCCTTTCCTGCCCCAGTAGCTGCGAACAACCTTCTCCACACCCTCCATCAGTTGTTCAAATGTCATATTGAATCGCTCAGCAAATGGTGTGGCGCGTAAAAAGATCCCCACCAGCACCACACCCATCATGCGAATACGCAGATCGGGATTCGTCGCGACCTCATCGGCAATCTGAAATGTATCAAGCGATAGTACCTTGGCATTGGAATCCCTGATGCGTTTACGCGCCCAAAGTGGCACTGCAGCCCAGACCTCTTCCGCAGTTGTTTTGGAGGTGTTAAGGAAAATTGTCCCGCCATCAGCCAAGCCACGAAGCGTATCACCAAGATTCAGGGCATTGACGTCATTAAGCGGAATAAATTCAACATCTTCCAACTCGCAATGGGTCAAAATCTTTTCGTGCGCGAGGGTGAGGTAATAGGTTGTGGGCAGCCCTTTTTTGGAAGATCCATACTTGGGATAAGCCTGAACCTGCACGTCGAAAAGGTCACCCATTAGTGATGCGATCACCTTGTTCGTTGTCACGCTACCGAAGCCACCCACCGAATGACCTCGCATCGAAAATGCACCTTCAGGCCTTACATCCGGGTCAATTGGGGGATCCAGAGCTGTTTCATGCTTGATACCAACAGTGCTAAATTCCTTGAACTCATTGCCTTCCAACGCTTGGCGCATGTTCTGCACCAAGGCCACGTAATGGCCAGGTCGGATATCACGACTGCCCAAACCTGCTGAACACTGCAACATCTTCGGCATCGGCTCAACGGCATCCACACCAGCAGACTGAAATTCTTCCAATCCAAGTGCCGCATCCACAAATGCAGTCTTGATATCACGCATCAGCGGGTTTGCCGGCGCTAGTGGATCATCCATCCTTTCCATCACGGTGAATGCCTTGACATTACGCAGGGCCTGAACGATTTCTGGGCCAGGAAATGGGCGATAACTGGTCACATTGATCGCGCCGACATTCACATTCATTTCTGAGCGGATGTAATCAATCGTTGGCTTTGCCGTCTCCATCATGCAACCCATACCAACTAGGGCAATTTCCGCATCGTCCATACGGTAGGATTCAATCAAATCGTACTCGCGACCCGTAGCTTCAGCGAAGATCCGCATGGCTGTGCGGACCGCAGGTTTCATATGGACATAGTAATGTCGCTGGGCGATCTTGCCCTTCATATATGAATCCTGGTCTTGGACGGAACCAGTCATCATGGGTTGATCCACATCAAACAGGTTGATGATCCGATCTTCCGGACGTCCGACATATGCCTCCATGAACTCTTTTTCTGGCAGGAGAACATTCTCAATCGTGTGGGTGATCAGGAAGCCGTCCTGAACATTCATAATGGGTGACTGGCAGGCTTCCGCCGCATGGCGGCAAATTAGCGCCAGATCCCCTGCTTCCTGCGGATTGCGGCCAAACAGAATGCCCCAGCCCGCATCCGCGCAACTCATCACATCGTCGTGCCCTGCGTGTACATTTAAGCTCTGGCTGGTCAAGGCTCGGGCACCGATGTGAAAGACGATCGGGAGCCGCTTACCTGAAATCGTGTATAAAACCTCTTTCATGAGCACCAGGCCTTGGCCGCTTGTGAAATTAGTCACGCGACCACCGGCCAGCGCAAAGCCCTCGCACGTCGAAGCCGATGAATGCTCACTTTCCAGTTCCAGAAAGATCAGGCCGTCACCCCACAGGTTCTTTTGACCATTGGAAACTGCCGATGAATAACCGCCACCCATGGCGGTAGAACTTGTAATGGGGAAGGCACCTGCGGCCTGGGTAATATTCGTCTCAACCCAAACCACAGCGCCTGAACCATCGGTGATGGTCGGGATTCCGGGAAAGGGCGGGTTTTTCATGTCAGATTTTTCACTCATATCAGGTTTCCACTGGGTCATACATTATAGAAGATACTGAATCATAATGCCCGCCGCCGCTTAGATTATCCATTAAGAAAGACGCCTCAAACGGCATTTTAGGCCTCTGATGGCGTATTTGACGTCAAAGTTTACTGAATGCCCCCAAGCTTCCAAGGGTATAAATACCCCTCAATCACCCAGTTCGTTCCGCTCCCCAAGCCCAAGAGCGTGTGACGGTGTACTCACGCACCCCATCATAGTCCTTGGGCAAACCTCGAAGCTGCTGTGGATCAAAACCAGCACCCACGTTTTGAAGCAATTCCACCAGGTGCTGGGAACCAAAGCTAAGCCCATGGACTTCAAATCCGTCGCCATTGAGGTCAAAAATTGTCGTTTTACCCGGTTCAACTAGAATTCGATTGGGGGTATTGAACCCCAATCGCATCTGTCGCAGAATCTTTCTGGCTGCGTCCTCTTCTTGGGGATCATAGTTGTACTGTCGACCCTCTGGCTCCGTCGCACCAGCGTTGGCCGGCTGGTCATCGGGCTTGATACCCCATCCCGAATCCGCAATGACCTTGTCTTTGTCCTTTGGGCGATGTTTATTCTGTTGTGACATCTTAGGCGTCAACCTCCGAACTGGCAGCCTGACCAAACGCCTCTAGGTCATCGGCAATGACCTGCAACCGTTTCTCCTCTTCTTGGCGGTTTTGGACTAAATCTCCATCCACCTGCCCTTGGCCATGATAGTGATGGTGCTGAGCTACATCTGGCGACCAATACGTGCGTCCCTTCTGAGCAAAGACCACCGAATCTCGAGCTGCGCGAACCAATGCATGGACGGCAGGCACAAGTGCAACCGGATCCAAAGACGGCTGATCCGCAATAAACTCTGAAGCGTCAGCCAGTTGCTCGCGGGTGACAGGATGGCGGGACGCCATGTAACAGGCAAATTGCGCAAACCACTCCTGACGCTGCGGCGTAAAACCCCTCTGTCGCAACATGGCCATGGCAAAAGGCCATAGATCGCACGGCAGCGTATCACGGATTGCAGCCGACACACGCGGTTCAGGGGCACGTTCCAAATGGAGCAACCGGACAAACCGCTCGACCATTACCTCATGCAACGTCAACTTGGCCGCGACGTCACCAGGCAACTGAACGGTTGTGAACGGCAACTCCTTGCAAATATCGCAGATCAGCTGCGTAATCTCCTTAGAAGTTGGCCGCCAATGGTTAAGAGTCTGTGACACATCTGCCTGATCCTGCGCATCAGGCGTAAACTGCGGGCCAAATAGAATCTCGATCTCATGCTCTTCGAGATCCTTCGATGCATCGTGGAGAAAGGCGTACAATTCCTCTGAGTGTTCCGTCATATAACGTGACAACTGGCGTTCGGTCTGCGGCTTCAGGGGCCTGGACCGCGCCAGCAAGTCAATAATGGCTGCTTTAAGTTCCTGGTACATCAACTCAGTCTTTATAGTCATCGCGGGCGGGGCAGAATACTTCCACGTAGGTTGAATCTTCTATTGCCGATAGCCCATGTGGCTTGTTGGCTGCGATCACATACCCGTCACCGGCAGATGCTTCGAACTCATCTCCCGGATTGACACCGAAGAACCGGAGCTTCCCGACAAGGCACATCCCAATCTGTACCGGATCGTGACTGTGTAACGGAATAGCCGCACCTTTCTTGATCTCAAAGTGACAAAGCATGGCGTGCTCGTTATAGCCCAACGTTCTACGTACCAATCCCGGCATGGTGTCAACCGAAATCGCGTGGGCCGTTGCAATACTCTTTTGTTTCATGGCCTATCACCCACCACAGAATCAGGACCAGCACAACCTAGAAGTCCGCGTATTCCGGCCTTGACGGTGTAAACACTTCCAATAGAGCCGAATCCTCCAGGGCCTCTGCTCCATGAGGTTGATTGCTGTCCATTACATAGCTCTCGCCCGCCGCAGCCTCGAAATTGTCCTCTGGTTTCTCACCAAACAAACGCACCCGGCCAGAAACACACATGCCGATCTGAACCGGCTCATGGTGGTGCAATGGGATGGTGGCGCCCTGCTTGAGTTCAATCTGGCACATCATGGCCTGATCGTTATAGGTCAGAGTCTTTCGTATGACACCAGGCAACATTTCAACCGGCTTGGCCGTATCGAGGCTTTTCTGCTTCACCTTTTACTCCTCTTTGACGGGTGGGTAAGAGATACAAACAAAGTTCGTTTATCGTACTCGCAGCACCTTGGCCGGCCAAATTAACCACCATTGGCGGTTGTGCCTAACAGTGCCCATGAGGGCCTGGCATTCCCGTTTTTGATGTCACCAATTTGCCCAACATGGCGATGTGATTACACTGCACTTCTTGTCAAACCAGGCGCGGATCATGGCTTTACATGCAACTCGTCAGTTCATCGGATCGCTGACGCTGTTGTTGTTGTTGTTGTTTGTCGGCCATGCCACCGGCCCCATGGCCGCCTGGGGCCAAGCCTTGGACCTAAAAGACCGTCCCGTTGCCGACATCCGTGTCCTTGGCCTAGAACAGGTCAAACCACAGCTGGTTTATAACCAGATCCGGACCCAAAAGGGCGGACCCTATGATGTCCGCGCGGTCAAACAGGACATCGTGCGAATTACACATCTCAACCGATTCGCAAAGGTTGATGCGCGGGTCGAACAACAACAGGACGGCTCAATCATTCTGACCTACCAGGTTGTCGAGTTACCACTCCTCAGTGATGTCCAGGTTGTCGGCAATAAGCGGCTGCCGGATCAACAACTGCTCGCCCGCGTACGTGTACGTACCGGTGATCCAGCACACAACTTTCTGATCGAACGAGGAAGGCACCAGATCGTTCACGCTTATGAAGAAGAGGGCTACTTCGATACAACCGTGACGGTTGATCAGCAGTTGCTTGGCGAGTCAAGAATTGTGATGTACCGCGTTGTTGAGGGAGTACGACAACGCATCCGAGCTATTTATTTTGAAGGCAACCACGCCTTCTCCGATAAGCAACTGCAAGCTCAGATCCAGTCCAAAACACACACATTTCTCTTTCGCCGTGGCGAGTTCAGCAAGCAACGGACGCTTGTGGATCGGGACCTGTTACGTGATTTTTACCACCAACGTGGCTTTTTGGAAGCTGAAGCCACACGGGATTTCCAGGTGTCTCCACAGGGACAGGATGTCATTTTGACCTTCACCGTTCATGAGGGGCCGCAGTACCTGGTTGATTCGATCCAAATTACCCGCAACAGCCTATTCAGCGATGCCGCCATCCTTGAGGCCATCCCGTTGCGCAAAGGCGATGTGTATTCAGTTAACCACACAAATGCTAGTGAGCAGGCGATCAAGAATCTCTATGGACAGATGGGTTACATCGGCACAACTGTACGTATTGACCCCGTGTTTCTTGAATCTCCAGCCAGCCATGTCAAGGTGCAGGTTAGTATCCAAGAGGGCAAGCCCTACTGGATCGGCGAGGTGACGATCAAGGGCAATCATCTGACACAGGACCGTGTCGTCAAACGACTCCTGCACGGAATCCTACCAGGCCGACGCTTTGAGGGCCCCCAACTCACCAAAACGCGCAAATCACTCGAGCAAGGATCCTCACTGTTCGACCAAGGCGGCAGTATCACGTTACTCGGCGATCCTAACGACACCCACCGTGATGTCCTGATCGAGGTCCGCGAGAAGAACACCGGCTCGCTCAGCTTTGGAGCAGCCGTTAGTTCCGATGCGGGCGTGGTTGGAGCTGTTGATTTGGTTCAGCGGAACTTTGACATCATGGACACCCCGGAAAGTTTGGGAGATTTGCTTAGCGGCAAAGCATTTCGCGGGGCCGGGCAGTTCATGCATACATCACTGCAACCCGGGCGGGAAAGCAGCCGTTATTCAGCAAGTTTCCGTGAACCCCATCTACTGGATAGCAACGTTTTTCTTGACATGAAAGGTTTCGTGTTTGATATCGAACGAGAAAAACATGATGAAGAACGTGCTGGCGGCACGTTCGGGTTTGGCCAACGGTTTGGTGATATCTGGTCTGCTTCAATTCGAACACGGTTTGAGTTGATTGACATGACGAATATTGAGTCTGATGCCTCCGTTGATATTTTTGAAGAAAATGGTGAAAACCAGCTAAGCTCCCTTGGGCTATCGATTACCCGCAGCACCGCCAACGCAACAACAATCCCACCAAGAGGTGGCAGTCGCCTGTCATTTTCAGCTAGTCGCGGAGGGGCATTGGGTGGCGATTACAACTTCACAAAAGTTTCGATACAACACAAACAATTCTGGACGGTGGAAGAAGATTTCTTTGGACGACATACGGTGGCCAGCATGAATATGCGTGTGGGCTATATTGCTAACAGGGCACCGGTATTTGAACGTTTCTACGCTGGTGGCCGTGGCTTCCGTGGTTTTGAGTTTCGTGGTATTGGCCCCCGGGGCATCCGCAACGATACCGGCGTAATTGGCGATGACCCGATCGGTGGCGATTTTCTATTTTTATTCGGAGTTGAATACAACGTACCGATTTATGAAAAGTCCTTGCGTGGGGTGATGTTCATCGATACCGGCACACTGAATGAAGAATTCAATTTCAGCAACTACCGCGTTTCTGTTGGCGGCGGCATCCGGTTACAGGTCCCATTTCTTGGCCGAGCGCCGTTTGCATTAGACCTCGCCATCCCCATCGTCCGAGAACCAACGGATGAGAAGCAGATCTTTAGTTTTGATCTATCAATGCCCTTCCAATAGTTTCTGGGGTTGATAAACACAATAGATCCTGAACGCGTATGACCGAGGGACATTGCCATCCGGGCCATCGCGTGATAGAACAAAGCGCACTTACACCCGTAAAGGGGAATGCAAACGTTACTCCCTTGCAAGGCAATAATAAGGAGCCGCCGGTATGCCTAGAAACATTCATTTAGCATGGTTATTGACCACGGTCGGTGCATTAACATTGATCGGCTGGGGTGGCACGGCCGTAAGCCAAGCAATTGGCGGAAGCGGCAGATCTATCGCTGTCGTGGACGTGCAGAAAGTTTTCCGCAACTGCAAGGAAAAACAACACATTGACGCGGATATCGAAAGCCGCCGAACAAACGCCCAAGCAAAGGCAAGTGCCGCACAGGACGAGTTGCGGGAACTCCAAAAAGACCTCGAGCTGCTTAACCCTGAGGAGGAGGCCTTTCAGCACAAGCAGGAACAGATCGCCCGGGCAATCATCGAAGGGCAGACTGAATTAAAATTTCGAGAGACACAAATTGTCCGAGAGATGATGCTGCGATCCGGCAGCTTGTACCGAAAAATGCGGCGAGCATGTGGCGATGTATCACGAGCCAACGGCCACGATGTAGTTCTTTATAAAGAACCTGAAGAATTGGTGCGCAGCCAAAACCTTGAACAGCTATCACGACAAATTGGTGGCCGCAAGGTCCTGTGGGCGGCAGGCGAATTAGACATCACCGACCAAGTCATCCAGAAGTTAGACAACGCATGGGACAACACCACGAGGAAATAACACATCAGCACCACCAATGGCAGCAGGTTGTCCCAAAGCAACTGCCGCGCTGATCATGCTTGCAAGTGCGGCAAGGCTGTCGGTAATGGCAAAATACACGATTCAACAGATCAGTGATCACGTCAATGGCCAGGTCAATGGGTCAGGTCAGATTCAAATCGACGGTGTCGAGCAAATCACCTTGGCCCAGCCTGGACAGATCACATTTGTGGGCGATCCCCGCCATGCCCATGACTGGGCCTGCTCAAAGGCTTCTGCCGCCATTGTTAGTTCATCGATCAAACTCGCGCCGGGATCCAACCGAGCATTAGTAGTCGTACCCGACGCAGATCTTGCCATTGCCAAGCTTTTATCGCTCTTTGCGCCACCCGCCGTTGAACAAGCCGATGGCATCCACCCCCAAACTGCCATCCATCCATCCGCCCAGATCGGTGATCGTGTCAGTATTGGATCAGGCTGTCATGTGGGACCACGAGTTATCATTGAGAATGGGGCCCGGTTGTATCCAAACGTCACCATTTTTGATGACTCCAAGGTTGGATCGGACAGTATTCTGTGGAGTGGTGTTGTCATAAGAGAAGGCTGCACCCTTGGCCGGCGGTGTATCATTCATTCAAATGCCACCATTGGTTCCGATGGGTTTGGATTCCGCGCCTCTGCTGATGGCAAGGAAATCGTTAAAATACCCCAGATCGGCACGGTACAGATTGGCCGTGATGTAGAAATTGGCGCCGGAACATGTATCGACCGTGCCAAGTTTTCTGCCACCACGGTCGGAGACCACACCAAAATCGACAATCTGTGCCAGATCGGCCACAACTGTCAAATTGGCCGCCGATGCATAATCGTGGGCATGACAGGTATCGCTGGTTCTGTCACCATTGAAGATGACGTGATCATCGCGGGGCGGGTATCGATCCGGGATCACATCACGATCGGTGCTGGTGCACAGTTGGGGGGCGGCACGATCATCACCCGTAACGTTGAACCAGGTATAAGAATGGGTGGCCACTTTCCAACTTCGCCAGTAACCGCCGCATTACGACAGATGGCGACAATACGTAAGTTGCCTGAATTGGCAAAACTACTAAGAGAAGGTTAACCAAGAGCTTTTCTCTTGCCAAGCATCAAAATGACTGCTGACCGACCCGACATCATGAACGCCCAACAAACAATTAGTAAACCATTCAGCATGTCCGGCCACGGGTTATTTGGTGGCCACCGAGTGAACGCCACATTCAAACCCGCGCCCACCAATCATGGCATTGTGTTTGCGCGAACTGATCTCAATGGAATGCGAGTTGCAGCCTCAATTGACAATGTAATCAAGCAGGCCCGCCGCACGACACTTCAGAGCGGCGTAGTAACAGTTGAGACGTGCGAACACTGCCTCAGCGCATTGGCGGCACTGCAAATCGACAACATCTTAATTGAATTGGACGCTGCCGAACTCCCGGGTGAAGACGGTTCGGCGCAACCATACTATGAACAGCTCAACCAAGCTGGCGTGCAGGCAGACAACTCGTCGAAACGGCCCTGCATGATCATCAAAGAGCCCGTGGTAGTACGTGAGGACGACGCATCAATCACGGCAATTCCAAGCGATGAACCTGCGATGCATGTACTGTATGAACTGGACTACGGGGCTGATTCGCCAATCACACGACAAATGCAGATCTATGACAGTCGCAACGACGATTATGCCAATCAGTTTGCCGCAGCGCGCACCTTCTGCTTAAAAGAAGAAGCGATGGCATTGCGTGAGGCCGGCCTTTGCACCCATCTAACGGAAAAGGACGTGCTGGTCGTCTCCCATGACGGACCAATCAATAACGAATACCGGTACCACAATGAGTTGGCTCGACATAAAATTGTTGACCTGATCGGTGATCTTTATTTACTGGGCGCACCGGTACAGGGACGGATTATTGCCTGCAAATCAAGCCACCGACTCAATCATGCACTCGCACGAAAACTGGCGCAGCAGTTCCATACTGACCATCGACAACAATTGGCACTCACAGAGGGTGTCACCGACATACGCTCATTGATGCGTATGATGCCGCATCGGTACCCCATGTTGCTCATTGATCGTGTACTTGAAATTGATGGCACTAATCGAATTGTCGGTATTAAGAACGTCACAATCAATGAACCATACTTCCAAGGCCACTATCCAACAGCTCCCGTGATGCCTGGCGTCTTGCTGGTCGAGGCAATGGCCCAGCTTTCAGGTGTGCTCCTCGGCCAAACGCTTGAGCACACTGGGAAATTGGGCATATTGATGAGTTTGGATCGCGTCAAAATCCGAAAGACCGTTACGCCAGGCGACCAACTCATCATCGAAGCACAGTGTGTTCGCATCCGTAGCCGCATCGCCCAGACACGGTGCAAGGCGTTCGTAGCCAATGATGTTGCCGCCGAGGCTGAAATCAAGTTTATGTTGATTGACGACGATCAGGAGTAATAGACGGCCATTGCTGTCAACCTATGGCAAACATTCACCCCACTGCAGTTGTAGACCCTAAAGCGCAACTTGACCAAGATGTCGAAGTCGGCCCCTTATGCCACGTCGGCCCCCATGTCACCATTGGCACAGGTACCCGTCTGCTGAGCCACGTGACGGTGCTCGGCCCAACAGTTATTGGCCGCAAGAATAGAATCTGGCCCCAGGCTACCCTTGGTGGCGAACCACAAGATCGCAAATATCGTGGCGGACCAACCCAGTTAATCATCGGCAACCATAACGAGATCCGCGAATCAGTCACAATCCATCGTGGTACTGAAAATGATGAATCGGTGACAAAGATCGGCAACAACAATTTGGTGATGTGCTACAGTCATATCGCACATGATTGTGTCATCCATGATCGGGTCACCATTGCCAACGGTGTCGGGCTGGCTGGACACATCCATATTGAAAGCGACGTGAATATTGGTGCCGAAACTGGCGTCCATCACTTTGTTTCCATGGGACAACATTGCTATGTCGGTGGCATGAGTCGCCTCGTTCACGACGTACCTCCCTATATGATTGCCGAGGGCAGCCCAGCCCGGGTGCGTGGAGTTAATCTAATCGGGCTGGCGCGACATGAATTCCCCACCGAGACCATCGGGCGACTCAAGACTGCCTGCAAACGATTGTTCCGCAACGGCGACAATGGTGTCGGCAATATCACTCAGGGTATTACCGAGTTGGAAACGGAATTACCGGACGACCCACATATAGCCAATCTGATTCTTGCAATTCGTAATTCAGTCAGCGGCATCCACGGCCGATATCGGGAAGGTCTGCGGCAGGATGACCGACGCAAGCCACCCACAAATTGAATGCAGATCAAATCCCGTCTAACCATTCAAGTGTTGGGACATAATCGCATGAAGTGCTCGATGACCAGGAAGCCAAGTAGACCAGGTGAACCGACGGCAAAGGCTGCAGCACCGACAAATATTGCAAGGAACTGACGCCCGGTAAAATTACCGGTCAGATTGCGGTACAGTTTGATTGCGGCGATTTATAGCGAGCCAACTGATGCCAGATAAACCAATATTGATCACGGGGGTTAGCGGCTTCATCGGCAGCACCCTCGCTGAAGCACTTCTTGAACGCGGCGACCAGGTTGTCGGGCTTGATAATTTTAATGACTTCTATGACCCTGCACGCAAACGGGCTAACCTGGAAGCATTTGAGAATCACGACAACTTTACCCTTTACGAAATCGACATCTGTAATTCCAAGGAAGTTAAATCTATCTTCCAGCAAACAAACCCGCGTAAAGTAGCCCACTTGGCGGCCTATGCCAACGTGCGTTATTCCGTGGGCCGTGCCGAGTTGTATACCCAGGTCAACACTCTTGGATCGACGTATCTGCTTGAAGCAGCACGCCTGTCGGATGTCAACGCCTTTATTTTCGCCTCAACGTCGTCAATCTATGGCGACACCCAATCGTTGCCATTCGTAGAAACCAGTTCCTGTAACACACCACTGGCCCCCTATCCAGCAAGCAAGAAAGCGGTAGAGGTGATGGGATATACCTACCACCACCTTCACGGCCTTAATTTTACTGCATTGCGTTTTTTCAACGTCTATGGACCACGAAACCGACCGGACACAATGCCCTATATCGTGACCGACCGCATTGTTCGCGACCAGACGATTACGCTATTTGATGAAGGAAAAATGAAACGCGATTGGACTTATATAAGCGACATCATAGACGGAATCGTCTTGGCACTTGATCACCCTACTGGCTACGAAATTATCAATCTCGGCCGTGGTGAACCTGTACAGGTTTGTGATTTTGTCAAGATCATTGAACAACTCATCGGTCGATCAGCTGATTTGAAAATGATTTCGGCTCCTCCAAGTGAACCCGATACCACATTTGCCGACATTAACAAAGCAAAATCGCTTCTTGGCTACAATCCCCGGACCTCTCTCACTGAAGGTCTCGAAAGCTTTTGGGCATGGTACCGCGATCAAACACCCCCCCAAAAAAAAATTTGAGCGGCAGTGCCTCAGTCAAAATCACCATCCCCACAGCCGACCTTCATGAACCAGCCGTTCGACGGGAAAGGCACCGAGCCACTTTGCCACAAGGCTGATACTAGGCTCCTTCTGGGCTGACCTTGGTCGGATCTGGACGATATAGTCGCGTGTCTAAAGCCCAAACCTTCTCGGTAAAATGGCCGCCCAACTGCTGATCTAACCCTGCCTGCCGACCCGTTGCCTCTAATGCGATCTGGAGTTTGGCATCGACATTATCGATCAAGTTCACAGCAATTGCCTCAGGTGTTGCAGGCACTTTCAGTGCACCAAACTCCGCCTTGCCATGATGCGAAAGAATAATATGGCACAGGACCCGCAGGATCGGCTCCGGAACGATAGTTCCACTCGATGCACAGGCCTTCGCTTTCTCCTGTAACCAAACGACTCCACGGGCAATATGCCCCACAAGTTGACCGTCCTCGCTATAGGAAAAACCCATTTCCCATGTCAATTCAACACATTTACCCAGATCATGAATAAACAGACCGAATAAAATGATCTCACGATTTAGTTGCGGATACAGTGGACAGAGCACATCGGCCAGGCGTAGAACATTGAGGGTATGTTCGAGCAACCCGCCGATAAATGCGTGGTGGATTGTCATGGCCGCAGGTGCGCGACGAAACTTCTGCATGAGATCCTGATCATTAAGGTACCGCTGAGCCAATGCCGCAAGTGCTGGGTGTTTGATGGTACTCAACCTTTGACTGACCTCGGAAAACATCTGATCAATATCATGCTTTGTCGTGGGCAGAAGATCGGTCAGTTCTTCGTCCGTCGGTTCTACGGAGCAGATTTTCTGAATGACAATCTGCATCTCACCTTGATATGGCTGTGTTTGTCCTTCCAGGTGAACAAAACCATCTGTCGGCAGTGTGTCAAATAGTTCCTGAGTTGCATTCCACATTCTCCCAGGTGTTCGACCAGAACGATCGCCCAAAAGACATTTAAGATACGGCTTGCCGCCTCGTGTCATTCCTAACTGGCAGTTCTGCAATGCAAAAATATCATCAACAAGCTCATTGGGCTTGAGATCTACGATTAATGTACGTTCAGCCAATACGGAGCCCCTTCCTGGTAGATAGGATCGGATTATTGCGGTATCTGCTCTTTGTACTTCTCTTTGAAATCATCCAGTGAGTCGACACCATCGGGCAGTCTCGCTTCATCGATAAGCAGAACCGGAATGCCATCATGAATCGGATAACGCAAACCACCGATTTGGCCGACCAGAACATCACCCTCCTGCCGCAGGGATGATCGCGTCAGGGGGCACACGATAATCTTAAGCAGTTCCGGGTCAATGGTCGCAGCCGGACTTGCATCTTCTTCTCGGGTCATAATTCAGCCTTTCGTACTCATACGCCGGTAATTTTTACAGCATGGTCCCTAATGGCCAACAACCACCCATAGATTAACAAGAAGAACCGGCCGAGTCGGCTGTGAGGAATACGCATCGTGGCTTACATGCCATGAATGAAAATCAGGAAGTGTGTAAAAACACATACGAAGACCGTACATCACGGGACACAGGCCCAGTCCATTCACCTCCGTCAGTTTTCACAAAATCAGATGCCCAATGCAATGGTACCAAAGCCGATTTCGCCGATCGGATGGCCCTTGGTCCCCATATGGCGCCAGTACACCTCACTCATACAGGTGACCGGTCCACACGCTCGATCTGGGCCCCTAGCTTCTGCAGGCTAACCTCCATCCGTTCGTAACCACGATCCAGGTGGTACACACGGTTGACGATGGTAACGCCCTTGGCTGCCATACCAGCCATGACGAGACTTGCCGACGCCCGCAGGTCATTGGCCATCACCGGCGCACCGCTGAGATGCCGAGTACCACCAATGAGCACCGTTGACCCACTACGCACCAGGTTCGCTCCCATCCGCAGCAACTCCGCCACATGCCGGAAACGATCAGGAAAGATCTTCTCTGTAATAATCGAGTTGCCATCCGCCAGACATAGCAATGCCATCATCTGCGCCTGTAGATCCGTCGGAAATCCCGGATGGGGTTGAGTGACGACCTGCACTGGTTCAAGACGACGCGTAGAAGCGACATGCACGGTCTGACGCATGCCATCATTGCCAGCATCGCAATCGGCCATCGGTTCTAACTCAACACCAACTTCAAAAAGTCGGTCCATTACAGCCGCCAAGGAATCGATGGGGCAGTTTTCTAGAATAATATCACCATTGGTAATTGCAGCTGCCATGATATAGGTGCCGGCCTCTATCCGATCCGGAATGACCGTGTGCTCAGCGCCACCGAGTTGGTCAACCCCATCGATCACAATTCGCGGTGTTCCGGCCCCCTGAATCTTTGCACCCATCTTGTTTAACAGACAGGCCAAATCAGCAATTTCCGGTTCACAGGCTGCCGAATCAATGATGGTCTGTCCCTTGGCAAGTGTTGCCGCGCTCATCACGTTGGCTGTCCCTAGAGCCGTCGAACCAAACGGGCCACCCAAGAATACCCGTCCACCCCGCAACTGTGACGCCTGTGCCGTTACATAGCCTTGCTCTAGACGAATATCCGCGCCCAATGCCCGCAAGCCACGCAGATGCAGATCAACTGGACGATCACCGATATCACACCCTCCAGGCATGGACACCCGTGCCTTGCCCCGGCGTGCCAACAAGGGACCCAAGACACAAATACTGGCCCGCATTGTGCGAACAATGTCATAATGTGCTTCACTCTTTGTTTGATCACAAACACTCAACCGGAGTCCTTGATCGGGATCCCGCTGTACCTGGCATCCCAGTGTTCCAAGCAACTGCCCCATATTGCGTAGATCTGCCAGATCAGGCACATCATGAAGGACCACAGGCTGGTCGGCGAGTAAAGTCGCAGCCATCAAGGGCAGAGCCGCATTCTTGGCTCCATGAACCCTTAATCGGCCACGCAGTCGCGTGCCACCTTGAATCACAAATGCATCCATGGACACGTTTTCTCAGAAGCTTCGTGGATTGGCAAACACCGGCATGACCTGACCGTTCATGGTAAAACTCTACCTTCGGCTTTATGGAGTGAATTCATGGACTTTAGCAAGCTCATCCGCGACATCCCCAATTGGCCCAGGCCGGGCATTTTATTCAAAGACATCTCACCCCTGCTAAATGACCCAAGTAGCCTTGCCATGGCGGTCGAACAGATGGCCAACCCATATCGTCGCATGGGTGTGGACCTGGTTGCTGGCGCTGAAAGCCGTGGATTCATCTTTGGTACTGCGTTAGCACAGGTGTTGTCTGCCGGTTTTGTTCCCATTCGCAAACCCAACAAGCTGCCATATCGAACTATTTCAATTGAATACACCTTGGAATATGGTACCGACAAGCTTGAAGTCCACGAAGATGCTGTTCAAGCTGGCCAGCGGGTACTGCTGGTTGATGATCTGCTGGCCACAGGCGGAACAATGCAAGCCAGTTGTAATTTAATCCAGCGGCTCGGTGGTGACATTGTAGGTATTACGGTCTTAATTGAACTTGCTGAATTGGGCGGCCGACAGAAACTTGAACCCTATGGCAATATCCATGCCGTGCTACAGCTTTAATCTTTTGACGCTGGCAAACTTGGCCAACCCTCGATATGACTGATCTGGCGCAACCATCGGCCCGAAGTTCGAATACCGAGTCCTACTGGCTCTGTGCACAGGCACCGCTGCAGGCTCTCATTTTCCTGGCGCCATTAGCCTTATTCTATGAATTGGGTGTTGTTTTATTGAATGCTCCAAATGTGCGTACAGCAATTGGAATTGCCCCATTTGAAAATCTGGATAGTGCGCTTAAAGCAAGGCGGCATCTGTTTGACCTATTCGAATGGTTGGGATTCGGTGGTTATTACCTCCCGGGGCTGATGCTGGTCATCGTATTGCTCTCATTACACTTGGTGCGGCGAGATCGCTGGCAATTTCAGCCGCGGCTGTATTGGCTGATGTGGGCCGAATCCCTTGCGCTGGTCCTGCCGCTTTTCGTCTTCGGGTTAGTCATGGCGCGATTCTTAATCCCGATTCTAACTGTAGGCGAACCGGGACCCGGACCACATGTCCTGGATCGGATCGTACTTAGCGTTGGCGCCGGGATCTACGAAGAGATGGTGTTCCGGCTCATGGCTATTGCGTTGCTCCACGGATTAATTGTTGATTGGCTGAAAATTGATGGCATCTGGGGGCCGATCTGTACAATTTTTATAACCGCACTCGCATTTGCCTTCTACCATTTCTCCGAGACAAATCCATTTTCCGTCAGCTACATGGTTTTTTACACGATCGCAGGAATTTACTTCGCTGGCATTTACCTCCTCAGAGGCTTTGGCATCGTGGTCGCGGTACATGCCATCTACGACATTCTGGTTGTCGTCATGGATCTACAACTAAAATATGATCAGTAACCGCCCCATGCAGAACGCGGTGCAATTGCGAACATCCCTGCTTTTTTAACCCCATCTCTGCGCTTCATACCTCATGTGACCAACGATTCAGCATACCCCCAAACCAACCCATGCGAGCATCCATACAGGCGTCCTTCCACCACTTAAAACCACCTAATCGACCAATACCCGCGCCTTCAGCGGGGGGATCTGGACCTTGTTTTAATCAATACAGGTAGAAGCATAACCATAGTCCGTCAATCATTTGCAACTGATCAAAGTTGCGTAGCCATGACCATCTGATTTGAACCGAGCCGTTCAGACGCTACGATTAGTGACCTAATATTTTTCTTTTGTGGACCCAATCATGACCGAACAAAAAGCAACCAATATTACCTGGCATGAAGGCACCGTAACTCGCTCCGAACGCCAACAGAACCTGGGGCAAAAAGGATGCACACTCTGGCTGACCGGACTATCTGGCAGCGGCAAATCAACAATTGCCATGGCGCTAGAACAGGTTCTATTGCAACGGGGTAAGCATGCATACTGCATGGATGGAGATAACATTCGACATGGTCTCAACAAGAACCTCGGCTTTTCCGCGGAGGACCGCGCCGAGAACATCCGCCGCATTGGTGAGGTCGCAAAGCTTTTTGCAGACGCAGGGATCATTGCGATCACCAGTTTCATTAGCCCATACCGGGCCGATCGCGAACTCGTTCGTGAACTCAACAAAGAGGCTGATCTGCCATTTATCGAAGTCTATGTCGATGCCCCACTGGCAGTAGCTGAAGAGCGCGACCCAAAGGGTCTTTATAAGAAGGCTCGAGCCGGTGAAATTAAAGGCTTTACCGGGATCGACGATCCATATGAGGAACCAGACCAACCAGATCTGCATATTCGTACGGATCAGTTATCCGTTGCACAGGCGGTACAGCAGCTACTCGATTCACTCGAACAGCATCAGTTGCTGGCGCCGTAACCGTCGCCGTGCTTTATTGCGACCTGCATACCCATTCCACCGCCTCAGATGGAACGACCGACCCGCAAGACCTGCCCCGTCTAGCGAAAGCTGCTGGCCTAGGCGCGTTGGCACTTACGGATCATGACACCACTGAGGGCCTCGTGAAATGTGCCGCAGCCAGCAGAACTGAAAACATTGAATTTGTGCCGGGAATCGAGGTGTCAGCCGATCCTTCAATGGATGGTCGACCACGTCGTGGTACCTTGCATATCCTTGGCCTGTTTGTGCGTGCCAACGACTCGATGCTTAAGGCCGTCTCACAACGCATGAAAGAAGCACGTGATAGCCGTAATCCTGCGATTGTTGAAAAACTAAGGGATTTGGGAGTCGACGTTAACTATAGCGAAGTGGTCGATCTGGCCACCCGACAAGGCACAAAAATAATCGGCCGCCCACACATCGCTTCCGTACTGATCTCAAAAGGGTATGCAAGAAGCATGCAGGATGCGTTTTCCCGCTATTTAGGTCAGGACGGCGCAGCCTATGTACGCCGAGACCGCCTGGCTGCGTCCAATGCTATTGAGTCAATCCATCATGCGGGCGGACTGGCGATCCTAGCACACCCCATGCAATTGGGCATCCGCGAACCGGATCTACTGATCACATTTATACACCAACTGCGTGAACTAGGACTTGACGGCATTGAGACCCGACACAGCGACCATGGAGCTAAAGATATAGCGCAATTCGAACAGCTTGCCGATCGATTTGATCTACTGACCAGTGGCGGCAGCGACTTTCACGGAACACGCAAATCCGTCCGCCTCGGCGACCAAAAGATACCCATAGAGGTATACAAACGCCTAGTAAACGCCACCACCCCTTTCCGCAGCTAGCGGTTACCGTTACAATCTGCCCACTCCGACCAGGACACTCATGCTCAAATCCATCGCCAACCAGATCTCTGCCGACTATGCCATCTGGATCTTTGTGGGTCTAAAGATATTTATTGTCGCAGCAGTCTTTCTACCCGCCGTCAGCGTGATTGCCATGTTCAGCATCTGGTGGGAACGTAAGGTGGCTGGACACATTCAAAGCCGTGTTGGGCCGATGCACGTGGGTGGGTGGCACGGGTGGGCCCAATCGCTCGCTGATGGAATCAAACTGATTCTCAAAGAAGACCTGATGCCACGTGCCGCCGATTCATTCCTTTTTCGTTTGGCCCCCTATCTTGCTTTTGCGCCGGTTTTCACGGCTTTTCTTGGTTTGGCTTTCGGACCGCAACTTGTCTTTGAACAGAAACTCAATATCGGTGTGCTTTATATTCTTGCGGTCCTCAGCATCGAGGTGATGGGCACGATCCTGGCCGGATGGGGCTCGGCGAGCAAATGGTCAATCTACGGTGCCATGCGTGAGGCCTGCCAGATGGTCAGCTATGAAGTCCCACTTGGACTTTCGATCATCTGCGCCGTGCTGGTCGCTGGCACATTGAATATGACGGAGCTCAGCTATTTGCAGGGTGGTGGATTATCGAAGTGGTTTGTTTTCCACAACCCATTTCTCTTTTGTACCGCATTGATCATGTTCATTGCAATGTTGGCTTCCAACAAGCGGGCTCCATTTGATTTGCCCGAATCGGAATCCGAACTTGTCGCTGGCTTTCATACCGAATACAGCGGGCTACGCTTCAGTTTCTTTTTCTTTGCAGAGTATGCGGGCATGTTCATCCTTGGTGCAATCTTAGCCTTGTTGCTCTTTGGAGGCTGGAATAGTCCAATCGCCGCATTTGATCCGGTATATCACGCCATTGGCTATGACCCTGTTGCCACAGGGCAGGCTTATTTTGGCGGCAACATTGACGCCGCCACCACGTGGAGCGGCAAGGCTGCTGCAATGGGGTTGAGTGATATCGGCCTTGTGGTTTTAAACCTCTATTGCACATTCTGGCTTGTGGTCAAGGCAATGACCGTGGTCTTTATTCAGATGTGGCTGCGGTGGACATTACCGCGGATTCGAATCGACCAGGTTCTTTATTGCTGTGTCAAAGTATTATTACCGGCGAGTTTGATCACCTTGGCCGGTACTGCTGTTTGGATCTATGTTGTTCCGCAACCTGAAGCAGTGATCATTGGTGATAGAACCATCCACCGGCTTGGCCACCTTGCCAGTGATACCGCCGGGGTGCAGTTGGTTACCCAGTTTGCACTTACTGTGATTGGGCTGGCCGTTGTTGCTTCAGTTGTCGGCGTGGTATTGTGGGCCTGGCTTCACCGCAACCAGATGCCACCCAAAACGTTCTTCCCGGACGTCATGCCCGTTGGCAATCAGCAGGCATTCACCTCTGGTTTGCCAACCAATAAAGATGATGCGGCTGACCTCGACCAGACGTCACAAACCACACCAGCTTAATAAGTTACCCGTCACAGGCTAATCCACGCACCGCAACACCCAGAAAGATTATCGCCATCCCGACGAGCGGCGGCGGATACCAAAACAAAACAACCCCAAATTCAACGTAAGCACTGTTGCTGGCTCCGGTATCAATATATTTAGACTCGCCGTTTGTGACCCACCCCAATTGGTGCCAAGGTCGGCAACGTCAATACGACCATCACCATTAAAATCGCCGTCACCAAACTGCACGCCAATCGCATTAAAGTTGAGCCCAACAATATCCCGGTCAGCAACATCCACCAAACCATCGCCATTCGCATCACCCGCAACCGTCGACATGCCTGGATCGTAAAAAGCAATGTGTACAGCACCGACACCGAAATTATCATTTTCAATCAAAATACCCAAGTCGGTGCCATCTGTATCAAATTCACGTGCCTTTGGGGCACCGATATACCCTTCACTGACATAACGATTGCCTTCCAAGTAAAAAGTGCGCGACATAGGAACACCGGGGCCAACACTGACCCACGGATCATCAAGTTCGGGACCCGTAGTGCCATCAAACCGAACAATTCGCTCCGTTCCACCACCTTCTGTGACCACCACATAAAGATAGCCATCGGACCCTGCTGTGATCCGAGGTCCCGCGCAGAGTAAAATCACCTCCTACCTGCGGTGCCGGGAGTGTTGGCAAGCCGCTCGCATCGCATCGCCGAATAACGGGGCCGGTCCCCAAGTTAGTCGGGTCACCTATGGACGCATACATGTTGCCATCGGCCAAACTGAACATCACGCCAACCGCATTGTCCAAACCCGTACCACCAGGCGGGAATACTTGGATAAGGCTTTCACTACTCCCCGCTCGCGCCACATACCGGTTGCCGTCCAGACCGAACGCCATTCCCATGGCATCACGGTAGCCAGTACCCTCGATAAAGGTTGGCTCGACCAACTGACCCGTATCTTTGCAGTAACGCCTAACTGAGCCGCCCTCAGAAACGTACACATAGAAGTTCGGGGCGGGACCCTACAATCGATAATTCACACTGTTTGCCCCGGTGGCAAACACCTCAAAAAAACACGGGACAATAAACGGGCACATGCTTGATGCGGCAATAAGAATCAAATTGATTTTCTATATACAACTTACATCTAATTTTATTTCAATTGCCTGTCGTGGACGAAAATTTCTCCTTCATTTCATCGAAATAGGCGGAAAAAGGCTTTCCAATATGCCACCTTCCCCATGTTTGACGATAGGGTGCTACAGCATCGATAATCTTCGATGGATCCGGTGGGCCTAAAAACAGAATCCCCTTATCAGCTGCCTCTTGCTTGAATTCGTCGTATCGATCAAGCCAAGACAGGTCAATCGACTGTCTGGCCAGCCATACTCGCTGCGACAGGATCTTGTCGCCTTTCACTGCCGCCGCCGCCTCATCGAACAAACGTGTCGCGACATTCATGTCTCGCACCGTGGCCCAACCTGCGGTGGTAAATTCATACGACCCCAACCATTGGTCTTTGTTGCGATGTGCACCATCTACCATCGCCTCCATATATTCCATCAAGATGGGCGCAGCAGCGCCATAGTAACCATCGAGAAACTCGATCATCAGTTTGCGAGGGTTTTTATTCGGGTTCCACAGCATCTGGGCCGTTACCCATGTCCGCAGTGCCAACAGATCCGCCGCCTTGCCAAAGCCGCCCTGCACCATGATCCCGTCAACACCTATTTCATTGAAGAACTGCATATTGTCGCCACGAACAAAGTAATTAGGATGCGGCTGATAGTAGTTGCGGTTATTAGAGTCAAAGTCCCACACATATAACTTTGCAATACTCGCCCACTTCTTCAATGCATGTGACTGAAAGGCATAGGTCCGAGACGGATCAAGGCGGTTCTGCGTATAGAGAGCCTGGTAGACCAAAACGTTTTTACGGGGCTGGACCGCTGCCGGCGGCGCTTCGGTATGCCAGTAAGCAGACACTCCAACAAAAACATCAGGATACACCTTTTCCACCTCTTGAGCAATGGCATTGGCCATCAGTACCCAGTTCCCTGAATCTGAACCCTCTTTGTCGCGCACAGCTTCACATCGCCCACACTGGCACATGTAGTAACCATGCCCCTGGTTAACCCAGACAACCTGTGGTGAATTCCAAGTTCCCTGCCCCGCAGCAATTTCCGCCAGCAAAGCCTTCAGGATTGTTTTACGTGCACCCTCACTGTGCGGACATGGCTGAGAATAGACTCGTCGCGTACGCTCAAGAACCTCAACATAGGCGTCATATGAATTGGGCTTGGGTTCATGCAACGCATTGTGTTTCCATGTTTTGAGTACGTAACGGTAGGTGTATTCCTCATCTTCACTGCCCTCGTCACGTAGATAGGCGAACCACTCTGGATGCTTGATGTAATATTCCTCAGCTTTCAGGATCCTACTAGGAATACCACGGGGGCTGGTATCAAAGCTCAAATCAAAACTTAGTCGGTGCCATGATCGCGCCTCGGGCAACATGGCTATCTCGCCGAGGATCACACGCACCTCAAAAGGAGGCGCATAGCGAATATTCAATTCAGGAAGACTCAGACTAGGATCACTGGGAATGAACATAGCACCGGGTGCCCACCACCGACAACCGATCATGTCCTGCAAAAGGGTGTAAATGGCATAAACCGTGCCTCGGGGCTTACCCCCAGCAACAATCAAATCACCATCTACAGACTTAATCACGATTTCATCTGGCGCCAGACGATCCCATTCAACTTGTGGTGCCAGTTGCCGTGCGACCGATGAATCACCGACGAAAATTCTTGACATTTCGGGAAACAACCCGGCAGTTGCATCATCCACGCCAATAATATCAAGTGTGGCTCCTGTAATCTTTTCAAGATACTTTTTCAGATCTGAAGTTGCAGATTTCTGTTTTCCCGAAGCATCCGGGGCCAGAACAATCACCACCCTCGCTTCACCAGACCGCGCGATATCTATATCAGCTTGCACAATGCACGCTGCAGCCAGGACAAAAGAGACTATGTATTTTAGTTGTCCACAATAAGTCCAATTCATACAA
The DNA here is from genome assembly GCA_002716625.1 of Phycisphaeraceae bacterium. Lineage (GTDB taxonomy): Bacteria > Planctomycetota > Phycisphaerae > Phycisphaerales > Phycisphaeraceae > UBA6626. The sequence goes on from PBAS01000056.1 coordinate 54,334, forward strand.
CACTCCTTGTTAATTTATTGCCGACAAACAAGCAGGATAGATCATCAGGATACCCATAAACAGAACCCAAACCCCCAAACCTCGGCGTGAAGGCCTTGGAGCATGATGAACCCGTGTATTGATGGACTGCAACCACAAATACCGCAAGTGGCGGCAATTTCTCCTGAAGGCATAAAATAATGGTTCTCGCCTCACCGCAACCATTCCATTAAAACTCCAGCCAGGGTATAATAAACTTGTCAGTTCAATTCATCTATGAGCATATACGGGTGATTGTTAGCGCGACCCCGCCACTGTAAACGTTCGGTTTCAGTAGAGGTCCTCCATGGTTCAAATAAATCACAAACTAACCAGTCTTGGTCGCGAGTTGGAAACTACGTCGGATGCTTTGGGCCAACTGGCCGTGAATAATGACCTACTCAACGACAGCAACGGACTGCGACAGCAGATCCAAGAACAAGGCTATCTGTTCTTTCGAGGATTCTTCGATAGAGATCAGGTGATGGCGGTGCGTAATTTCATGTGTAGAAAATTGAACACGGCAGGTTTACTCGACCCTAATTATCCGGCCATCGAAGCTATCAGGCGCCCTGAAACGAATATCCGCCTGACACCGAACCTGGCAGACAATAATCCTAAACTGATGCGCCTACTCTATTCGGGATCCATGATCGATGTTTACCACCGCCTCCTGAGCGGTCCGGTACGGCATTTCGACTACACCTGGTGCCGAACAATCTCGCCAGGCCACGGGACCAAACCGCACTGCGATGCAGTGTACATGGGGCGTGGCACACCACGACTCTATACCTCATGGACCCCCATTGGCGATGCAAGCTACGAAGATGGCGGCCTGATGGTAATGGAGCAATCGCATCGTATTGATCGACTGCGTAACCATTACTGCCGTAAAGATGTAGATTCCGTCTGTAGCAACCGAAAGACAGAGGATGGTTCGATGAAAAAAAAAGACCCCAACTTTGGAGCCCTAACTTATGATCCTGTTGGACTCCGAAGAAATTTGGGACTCCGCTGGTTGACCACTGAGTACGAAGCTGGTGACCTAGTCATCTTTACCATTCACACCGTGCACGGCAGTCTCGATAACCATGGGGCACGAATCCGACTGTCGACGGACTCGCGTTACCAACGCGCCGATGAGCCTGCCGACGACCGGTGGATCAGTATTCATGGCAAACCGCCAACCAAACATGGTGAAAACTCTCAGCGGAAGATGATTTGCTAGCCGGGCCCATCGCCGGCTTATTGCAAATACTCAAGGGCAACAATCTTCGCCGACCCCAATATTATATTTCGACAAATTGATGAATCACTACGAATCTGTGAAATCACAAATCCACGGTCCCGTCGTAGGGTTATTGACTCCATTTAGCAAAGATGGATCCGTTGACTACGAATCACTGGTTCCATACATCGAACATCAACTTGCCGCCGGGCTTGATGTTCTTGCTTTTTCACCAATGGTCAGCAGTTTGTGTGTGCTCACCACCGCTGAAACTTTAGCGGTTGCGGCCCGGACCAAACAGATCGTAGGCAATCGTGCCCTAGTCCTGGGGTCAACACGTGGCGACAGCCCCTTGGAAACCTTCAACCTGTTGCGCGGCTTTGAAACTGCAGGACTCGATGGCGCCTTCATCTTTCCGGGATACATTGGGCCTAAACCCGATATTTACCTCCGAATGCTTCTAACCTGCTGCACCATCACCTCGCTTCCATTACTGGGATTTTCCGTGTCCATTGAGTTTGACCGACGGTTTGGTGGTCTTTCCTGGATGGATATAGATCACTGGCAACGCTTAGCCGAAACACCACAGATCATCGGGCTCAAGGATGACACGGGCAACACCAAGGGTCGCTTGGCAGTGGCCAAACAATTTCCAAATCGCTTTGTAATCGTGGGACCAGGCATGCCAGACCGTTACATACGAGTCCACCATCTGCCCGCCCAAGCTGAGTTAACATCCATCGGTGACCTCGACATATCCGCAGAACGACGCTTTCATGATGCACTTGGTGCCTGCAATGAACAGGATGCCTGCACGATAATGACCCGGGCGATGAATTGCCTGGAACGTATTAATGTGGTGGGTGACTGCGGTTGGGGCATCGAACCTGCACAAACCATTGCGTACTGCCGGGGACTATTGGACTCACCGGCCATGCGGCCGCCGCTTCCCACCCTGACGAGTCCACAAATCAAGGCTATCCACGAACTGATCAATGCGTATGATGACCAATCATGCTGATTGATATCATCATGCATTAGCCAATAGATTTTAACCGCCAACCACGTGAGGCTCACTGGTCTATAGTCAAAATCAGATTAACAATCACATGCATTGATATGCCGTCGACTGGAGTATGCGTGATGCCCATAAATAGCCTTATGGAACGGATCGCCATGGCACCAATAATGTGCGATGGGGCCATGAAAACACAGCTTGTGACCGAAGGTTTCAGGCGAGGTCTGATTGCCACAAGAGAATATACCTTCAGCACTGCACAATGGAACCTTGAGCATCCGGAAGTAGTTGCCGCGGTTCACCAAAGCTATCTGGAAGCTGGCAGTGAATTGATCCTCACCAACACGTTCAAGGCCAGTGCGTTTCATATGCTTAACATAGGCCACTCCAAGACCCTTTCGAATGCAGCACATGAAAGCGTCAAAATGATTGACGCCGCCACAAGAATTGCACGGCGTACCTGCGGTGATTCTGCCTTTGTACTGGGAGATATCGGGCATGTGATTAGCCACATGCAAGGTCCGTATCAGCAGGACATGAAACTATTAGGTGAAGAATTCAAAAGACAGGCACAAGCCATGTGCGATGCTGGC
>PBAS01000057.1 GCA_002716625.1 Phycisphaeraceae bacterium
CTGGTGCGCTGTCGGGTGCGAGCCTTCGTAATCGCCACGGGTCCCTGGGGCGCCCGGTGTCTTGAGGTACCCGACAAAAGTCGACATGGCTGACGGGCCACCCAGTAATGTTTCAACCGCCTCGACGATCTGCGGGTGGTTGGCGATAGAGGCAAGATCGGGATCCTCAACGACGTTTCCTTGGATGGTGTAACGCGTCTGGGGCCTCGGGTCGCCGTTACACACCTTATCCACGGCACGGTTCAGACCTGCGCTGACCCGCTGTAGCTCCGATTCGGTGAATAGCTGGGAGATGACCAAGAACCCCTGTTTGTGATAGGCGTCAATCTGGCTGGGACTAAGCATTTCGCTTCTCCATAAAGAGTATATTGTGACTGCGAATCATGGCGACCCTCTGATTGATACTTATGCCGCCTACGTAGCATAGTGTACCCAATCGACATGCCTAGTTGTCCAGGGCCGCTAGGCACCGCCTATAGTGTGCACATCAGTTAATATCATAAGCTGATGTGGCTCTTACAACTACGAAAAGCACAGAGATACTTGTCTGTGACTTCCCCCACACTCTTACCCCCGCATGGGACCCCCCAAAAGGGGACAGGGGGGGTGACTATCAAACGGGCCAGTGCTTGGATGATGCCAGTAAATCGCGGGTCGGTTCGACTTTTCTGGGCGCTTGAGGATGGTTTTCAGTGCGGTAGGTTGTTTTTACCATTTTGTGAGTACATGAAACATCACCGTGTGCAGAATCGGCGGCACAGTTTTATGAGTTTCAATCACTGGTGATTGGCTCACGGCCTTCGGTGCTGTGATCGGAACAATTTCTGGAAGCCTATCATGAATGTTACAGACACAATGGTCGATCATTTCCACCAGCAGGGATTTTTTTTCATGCCATGTCCCTTTGATGCCAAGATCATGAAACGATTTCGCGAGTTGGTCAATGAAACCGAGGAGCAGTTTCAAAACACGGACTGGTCGGAAAACAAGTCAGCGTTGACCTGCAGATTTTTCATGTTGAGTGAGATCACGCTTGAACTTGCAGAGGATGTCCGGCTTGTATCGCTTGCCGAACGATTGCTCGGCGTTGATCAGGTTCACGTGGGAACCTGTGGTGTAGGAGACGGCGCCAGTCCGATGTTCCCTGGTCGGGACGGGGATAAGGGGCTGTACTGGCACGCAGATGGGTCGCCGGATATCAAGCAGGTGTCGATCCGTATTGCGATTGATCGTCATGGAATCGACGAGGGGGGGTTGCGGATCCTTCCCGGTAGTCATCTATTGCCCCTTGACCGGGTCAAAGAAGAGTTGGTCCAACTTGAACTTGCATCCGGTGAACACGACGCGATCCCCACTCGCCTTCACTGCACGCATCCGAACGAGACCCCGATTGTGATGGATCCTAGGTGGACACTCGTCTGGAGTCCGAGCTGCTGGCACGGCACAACCCCGAACCTCAACGGCAAGCAGAGACGCACCATCTGTTGGAACTACTTTCCACCTGGCGGCCGTGCCACTTGTAAACAATCGGTACAGTATGCTCTCGGCGATGCATGGCAGGATTGGAGTGATGCCCGCAAGGGATTTTGGGGTATGCACTAGAAATCTGTCTCCCAATGAAAACCGTGCGTTATTCTGATCTTGCGATATTTAGCCGATGAGTCCTTATCGCAGACCGTATCACATCAAGGTTCAACAATTCAACCAAGCGAAGTGTGACTGGGTTTACCTGCAGCCAATTGGTGGGGAAACAGTTTTACCGGCATTCATCTATCTGGCCCCGGTAGTTCACCGATATCTGTCCCGTGCCGCTTGAGTAGGGCCGCGGGGCCATCACGAAGGATGCGACGTTTATCAGCGTCGGGCAATTCAGCCTGATCAATCCGTGTCCGCTGCATGCCGGCAAAATACGTTGGCGTATCCGTGCCATACAGAACTCGATCCACGCCGACTTCGGTCACTGCCCATTCAATCAGACCAGGCTGGATGCTGCGGGCACTGGACGTGTCGACATATACATTGTCATGCCGCGCCGTCTGGATGGCCCGCACTTGGAGACTGGCATCCGGGGTGATATCCGGGGCGAGCGCCTCCGGACCATTACCAAGGTGGGCCAGGATAAGTGACATTTCCGGAAACTCGTTTGCAAACGGCATAAAATCGTGGGGTAGGCTGTTGGGCTGTCCGCTATGGGCCAGGACCAGGGTTTGGTGTTGCGCGGCGAACTGGAACAACGCCCGACCGTGCTCGGCGATGGGGTACACATGCTCCTCAGGATGTATCTTGATCCCAACGCAGGTGGGGTGCTGCAGCATTTGCTCGGCTTGTTCATAAGTCTGCGGTTGTAGTGGCTGGACGACAACCCACTGCAGCAATCCCGGAGTTGCGCGGACGACCTGTGCCGCTTCATCATTGCCTGCACATACATCGGCCTCGCCACGTGGCAGTAGGGAACGGTAGGGGGACACGATCGTGTGCTGGGTGTTGGCCCGCTTGGCCCGCTGTAAGACGACAGACGCGTCGGCACTCATGAAACCATTGATCAGTGCAGGGAACTCATGGCGGTGGTACCGGCCGTAATGGGCGTGGACATCAATTGCCTGTACGGTTTCGATGGTCATGGGTAAACAACTCACGCCGGAATTGTACCTGCATCTTTCTTCCCGCTGTTTCCAATTCACATGGAGTCTTCGGCCAACAGGTCATCGTTGCTTCTGCGAAAGAATCGGGACCGCTTTGCAATGGTTAAATAAGGTTCAGTCGCTTTTTAAACTTGTTTTGAGTTCGTATCGCAGTTGGTCGGGCTCCATCACTTGGTGCTGCGGTTTTATTTACTGGAACTGTTTATTTACGACTTCTGGTTCACAGTTGTATTCTTCTGGACTTCGTCTTGTGTGACGCCGCCGGGAATGCGAGCATGCGGTCGGCCACCGGTGGTCATGGCCAAAGCGAGAAGGATTTCATTCGACTTTGGTGCATCGCAGAGCCCGACCTCCATGGCATCAAGGTGCGACATGACGTAAATTTCATCCTTGTAGAAGAAGGGGATGTCGATGTGGGTGCCGGGTCCTCCCACTTTTTTGGTTGAAGGGATGATGACCTTCCCGCCGTGGACGGCTTTTCGGATCGGCCCACCAAAGGTGGGATGCATCAAGGCGGCAGAGTGCTCAAGTTCACCTGCTTCACCCACGATGCACGCCTTGCCGTAGCTTTGGACCTCCTCGGGATCAAGTACCCTCAGGATTCGCTCGACCAGGATTTCGCCAAGTCGTTCACCGGTGTCGATCAACTCAGTAAGGTCGTCAACATAGCGTCCGGCAAAGGGGTTTGTAATCACGGCGATAGCCGCGACTTTTCGGATCGGCGTGTGGAGCGGTTTGCTCCCCTCAATGAGGGTCTGGTCCTCGATTGTCAATTGGCGTCGAATTTCCAAGGAATCATTCCTTGACATGATTGTGGTTTCGGGTGTTGAGCATGGGCGGTCCAATTCATCGGATTCTGCCTATGCTGAAACATGACCCCAAAATTTCACATAGCGTGTTCTAATCCGTATAAGTCTTTATGGAGGTCGATGCTGCCTGTGGTCAGCAAGGCGGGGTGGTGTATGCGCAGGATTGCCGATCCATGTCAAGGTTAGTTTGGTGGTTGGATAACCACATTAAACGGACCATGAAGCCAGTAATATTCTGACAATACGGGCTCTCAATGCGGTATATGTTCTCATCACCCAATCGCTACGGGACCTACCTCACCTGTTCGTATGCGGGCGCATTGTTCAAGTGGCAGGACAAAGATCTTTCCGTCGCCAATCTGTTCAGTGCGCGTTGCAGTGGTTATTGCACTAATGGTCTTGTCGACATAGTCATCATTTACAGCAATTTCCAGCTTGATTTTGCGGAGCAGTCTCCCCGCTTCCTTGTGGCCGCGATAGACTTGAGCTTCTCCTTTCTGTCTGCCATGCCCCATGACTTCCGTCACCGTGACCAGGTCCACACCTTGTTTGCCCAGTTCATCCATAGCCGCATTGAGGCAATCAGGCTGGATAATGGCAACAATATATTTCATGGTGAAAATCTCCTTAGAAATCATTCTACAACGGTATAAGCAGCTTCAGCATGCTCTGTTAGATCGAGTCCAATCCGTTCTTCATGTTCACTTGCTTTGATGCCAAAGACAGCGTCTACAACCTTGAACAGGATAAATGACACGACACCAGACCATACCAATGTGTAGACGATAGCCTTGATCTGGATCCCGATCTGTTCTGGATTCCCGTAAAATAAGCCGTTGGTTTCATTACCCGGTACGGCGTTTGTGGCCCAAAGACCAGCTGCCAAGGCACCCCATATTCCGCCGATACCATGCACACCAAACACATCCAAAGAATCATCGTAACCAAAGGCTGGCTTTATGGCCGCCACGAAGATATAGCAGATCAAACCGGCACCAGCACCCACACCAAGGGCTCCCATCGCATTGACCGACCCTGCGGCAGGTGTGATTGCCACCAGGCCAGCGACTGCTCCGGTGATCATGCCTAGCACAGTCGTTTTCCCATTGCGAATCCGCTCAATAATGGACCAAGTCAAGCCCGCCATGGCAGTTGCCACTTGTGTTACGACAAAAGCGTTTACTGCCGATCCATTTGCGGCCAAAGCGCTGCCCGCATTGAAACCGAACCAGCCAAACCATAGTAAGCCTGCACCCAATACGGCGAATGGCAGATTGTGGGGAGGAGAAATTTTTCCCGGATATCCTTGGCGTTTACCCAGTACAAACGTGGCCACCAATGCCGCAATACCGGCATTGACGTGGACAACCGTGCCGCCCGCAAAGTCGAGAGCGCCATCTTCACCCAACCCAAAGAAACCGGTTGCACCACCCCACACCCAGTGGCAAACAGGGCAATAAACCAACAGGAGCCAAAGTGACATGAAAATACAAAATCCGGTGAACTTCATCCTTTCGGCGAAAGCACCAAGGATCAGTGCAGGGGTAATAATTGCGAACATGCCTTGGAAAATCATGAACAGTTGATCTGGAATATTGCCGTCATAACCGACTCCACTTAGGAAAAGATGCTTGAAGTTGCCAAACATGCCTCCCAGCATGTGTTCGTCACTGAATGCCAGGCTATAGCCAACGAGTACCCAGATCACCGTCATCAAACACATGCACATAAAGCATTGCATTAAAACAGACAGGATATTCTTGCGCCGGACCAATCCACCGTAGAAGAAAGCCAGCCCTGGTGTCATGAGCAGTACCAATGCAGTGGCGGTCAGCATCCACGCTGTGTCACCCTTATTGAGACTGCTGGGTTCTTCTGCTCCCATCACTATTCCCGGGAAAGCCAGTGCCGCTAAGAGGAAGAGGAAAGTTGTGATTAGTCGTTTCATGTCCAGCCCCTTTGTTTATTCATGCCTATTGAAATAGATTTCAAGATGAGTTTCGCATTAACGATGATCATGGCCTGCCTAGCATTAGTTAATATAGGGCTTCAGCCCGATTACTCAAGGTCTGCAGTTTCAAGTTCTGACACCTGTCTGTATCTATGCAGGGCAGCTTCAAAATGGGGGTTGGGCTCTTGTGATTGTTTGGTGGCACCCGCCATACGTTCAAACTTTGCCAGCACCCTAAGGATGTGGCGGCCTTTATGTAGTATTCGGATCCTTTAAACGGTTCAGTGTCATGTGGGTGGTGAAAAAGCACGGCATTATCTTTATTTCCATAGAAAATGATGCCACCATCAGGTATCATTGAATTTTGAGAAGAAGGCTTACCATATCGAAATACTGGAGAACTAGATGGCTGCAGGCTTTGCTATGAAGGTGCGAATTGTCGTGCAAGGTTTGGCCATAATAACCTTGGTCACGTCGTGGTCATCGGCTGAAACCATTACCTTCCAACAGGGGGTCAATGGTTACCAGCGGACCCAGGATACCTCTATAAGGTGGATGTTCAGCACGAATTTTGGTGATACAGCCGAGGAGGATAAAGACCATCCCGGTGACATCGGCGCCTATGAGATGTGGTCTACAGGTGCTGGGCGTACATCAGTTCTAGAGGTGGGGCATTTTTTCCAAACTATTCTTGGCGGTGTCGGAGGGAGTGTCTACAGCTTGGAGGCTGGACCGGCGTACCGTTACTCACGAATGTACATCCGGTTCCGGGACGTGTTTGGCACCGGGGCAAACCAAGTGTCGCCCGGTGCCGAGATCCAAAATGCCACCCTCAGGTTGTATAACACCCAAGATCTTGGTGCCGTCAAGGCAGCCGGCGGCGCGGGACTTGGCGAAACCGTGACCGGGCCCGCAGGCGAAACAATCGTAAACCAACGAGCTGAGCCAAAACTGAATAGTGGAACGATCGGGATCTATCCTTCGCTGATTCCGATCTCCTACGGTTTTGATGATGGGCTTTCCACAAAGGGAAAGGTAACCGGCAGAGAACGCAGGCGCAGCAAGGAACGTTGGTCGCAAGTGACAGGTGTTCCTGGGGGCGAGTGTTTTCAGAGCCTGCCGCCGTTCAATGATCCATCTGTCATGCAGTTCCTCTGGGGTCCGGCTGATTTCGACAATCCATGTATCGCAGAAGGTGAAAATGAGTTCGATTCGTCGCACCCCGGCGCGATCGAGGTTCTTCACGACGCCAATACGGAATTCAAGGATTTTGATGTCACCGGCTTGATCGACTTTATTACCGGGGACGGTGTGTACATAAGGGCCCTGAGCCCATCCGGTGAACTGCCGACCTTGGATATTAATTACGGTAATGCGTATCGCTCCAGCGAGTTTGGCAATACTTATGACAAAGACGGCAATCTAGTTTCGGACGCCTCTGCGGAGGACATCGCGACCAGACCAATTCTTGTGATCGAACTTGCGGGTTCGGTCATGCCTGGTGATGTCGACGGCAACGGTGTGGTTGATGTCGCCGACCTTGGCGTCGTGGGCGCAAACTTTGGCAGCACCAATGCAACGCTGGAAGATGGCGATTTTACCGGCGATGGAAGTGTTGACGTGGCGGATCTTGGCGTGGTCGGCGCCAACTGGACTGCAGCACAGGCAGCAGGTAATGGATCGGTTTTGGTTCCTGAACCGGCAACACTGTCTCTTTTGGCAATGAGTGTGTTGTTGGTTAGGCGTAGGCGGCGGTAAGGACAGTTGCTCAGCCCTCAAAAATATTGAAATTACCTTGCTTCTTCTGCAAGATTATTTCGTTTCTAAAGCATGAATGATTGGCATGCTTGCAACTCAGTAGAGGCAAGGGGATGAGCATCTTGAGGTTTCCTGTCACACCCCGGGTGTTACTGGCGGTCACCACGAGTGGTGATGTGGTTCCCGGTGGTGCAGGAGTGCAGTTGGATTCATAACCCCCCCCCCGAATACCGCTTGAAAGCGGGCAATACTGGTATCAGCACACTGAATGGGTAAGCAGGTGGTGTGGTCTAGATATGGGATTCGTGTTATCAGTTAAGACTTTGGCTCAACTGGCGAAGTTACAGCTACCGGTACGAACTCGTAGTGGAACAACTCGATGGAACTGCATGGGGGAGTAAAAGGATTTCTGGGGTCGCGGGGTAGTCAACTACTGGCCGCGCGTTTTTGCTGCCAGCGTGATGGGGTCAGTGCCCTTGATCGTGCTCTTCCTGGTTGTTCAACGCTACTTGTTGGGGGGGATCATTCTCAGTGGTATGAAGTCGTGATCGCCAGGCCCGGCTCTCGTCCCTCAGGTTACTGAACCAATACAAGCTGTGATTCCCGGGTAAACGTTATCTGGGAAATGCGGTTTCATCGAGTTGATGACAAAAGTAGAATGTTCAATGTTGATTCATGATTCTTGAATGTCGAAAGATTTGGAAATATATACATAAAGTTAGCTTGGATATATTTCTAGTGATGTATGGCATCCTTTAAAATCATCAATCTCAACTCTCGCCGGCCTTCCAGTATCAACACTGGGGCACCCTCTCCTAGGTTGAATGTCCGGCAGTGGTAGATCGTTATTCATTGCGGTTGATGGGTACGGAAAGTCATGGGGTTATTCGAGATCAGCACAAATGGACTGGTGGGTGATTTGGGTGCTCAAGGTCAATGGCATCGGCTCATGTCATATGGGCGGGCACTGCCGCTGATGGCTGAGCGGGTCGCGTTTGATGTCTGTCAAGTGCAACTGAAGGAGCAGAAAAGCCATGACATCGGCCCGATTGTAACTGACGCGGTCGACTCGCCGAAGGAGTCAACCACGTCGCGACTGTGGGTACACGATGACTGTACCAGTTGGCAATCATTTGTCCGTATTGACAAACCGGGTGGGGGGCAACAGGTGACCTTTGGGACGGATGCGTTCAGGCTGACCACCCAATGGTCCAGTGCGGGCCAGGCCGTTCGGATTAATGGCGAACTGACGAGCTGTGACGATGGTGAATATGCGTGTCTACTTCGCTTCCGCGTGCCGTGGGCATTTGAGCAGGGGATGCGGTGGTGGCAGAGTATTGGACAGGTATCGGAAGTTGAGGCGAGTGGAACGTACAGCCAGACGTTGGTGCCGATCGCGGCGGTGACCAGCGCTGATGCCGGTGTGGCTCTTGCGGTGCCCCCCGATGCGCCTTGTTATTTCAAAGCGGAATATGACGCACAGATCGGGCTGTCGATGACGATGCGATTGGGGCTTTGCCCGCGATCACATGTTCGAGCCAAGGGTGCAGCCTTCTCCTTGTTAGTGATGCCCACCGACCCCCAGTGGGGGTTGCGTGATGCACTTGAAAAATACTACGACCTGTTTGACCGGTACTACCAGCGTCGAACAGAAAAGTACGGCCTGTGGTTCATGGGACGAGCCAGCGATTATCCCGACCCTGATTTGCTGATGTTTAGTGAAGTGGGTGAGGACTTCACCCGCAACACGGATTATGGGCAGTTGCTTGATATGGCCCAGGATAATGCGGCCCATGGGCTTGTCACGTTTCCCTATACGATCGTTGGAGTCTGTCACGTGATCCATCGGCGATGTCACGCCGAGTCTGTCGAGCAACTGAATGCCGTGTTGAACGACCCGTCGCCACAGTTCACACCATGGCACCGTGCCTGCATGACACTGAACAGACACGGTGATCAAGCGGAGATGCTTGAAAATGTTCTGGCCGGGGCCGTCGGTGACCCTCAAGGACAGGTTTACATCTACCAACGCGATATCCAGCCGCTGTTCGGCCTGACGGTCTCCATCGTGTGCAATCCTTCACCGGGATTGGGTGAGGACTGTAAGGGCCAACGATGGTTGGGCACCTCGGCAAAACTGATGGCGCATGACGTGATTGAAGGTGTCTATGTTGATTCACTCGGTCGATGGTGTGACTATTTCGATTACCGACCGGAACACATGGCGGTTACGGATTTGGGCCTGTCCTTTCTGGACGATGGGCGATTGGGAAAGCCCAACAAGTTCTCCCATTACGAATATCTGCTTCACCTGCGGCAGGCACTGCACGGTCAGGATAAGCTGCTGTTCGGTAACGGCGTGCACCAGGGTACCTGGCGTGATGGGCGATTCTTTCTGGCGGCACTGTTGGATATCGCCGGGTCTGAATCGGGGCCGAGGACCAGTTTGAACAAGTATGATCTTTGCCGCACATACATGGGATCAAAGCCGTACCTCCTGTTTTCTCAAGGTCAATGGGGCAGCCGAAAACAGGTGGAGCGTTACTTTAAGTACAGCACCTTGTATGCGATCGCGCCCAGTTTCTTCCCGCGGTATTACATGCTAGAGGACCAAGTCGATCAGGACACGAGTTTTTCGTGGGTGGATCCAGCCGAACCAGATCTACCGGCCGGCACCTATGCCCGGGACCGCGACTTGCACAAACAATATCTTCCGGTGATCCGCCGGTTGCATGCGGCAGGATGGCAGCCGGTTACGCACGCCTTGGCATCGGATTCCCGGATTCGTGTTGAGCGGTACGGTGTGCAAACACCACAGTTACTAGTGGCAGTGCTTAATCCAACAAGTCAAGCCATTGGATTTTCACTGGTGGTGGATGAAACATCGCTTGGAATCGTCAAGCCGGTCAGGCTTGAACCGATTGTGGGGGCGGCTGCCGTTGATTCGCAGGGTTGGTGTCTGGGCCCCGGTGAGGTCGAAGTGTTTGTCGTGACCGAAAGGAAGCATGAGAATGTTAGAACGCGGGCGACAGCCCAACATTGCCCTGTTTGACTTTATGGAATTAGAATTTGTGGGAAACGTAGAGAGAATCAAGCAAGAATCAAGCAAGAATCAAGCATCAGTCATATCGACTTTCTGTGTTGACGTTTTTGTGGATCGGTGCCATAGCCTAAAGATGCCAAACATGTGTTTTGGAAGAGCTTGGCAATGATTGAACAATTTGGCTGTACCAGTCGGAGATTGCCGATGGTGACGACGCATAGGCGGCCAGCGTTTATCCTTATCGAACTACTGGTCGTCATCTCGATCATTTCGTTGCTAGTTGCCATTCTGTTGCCGAGTTTTGAGAGGGCACAAAACACGGCAGAAACCATTGTGTGTGCCAATAATCTCAAACAGATTGGCATCGGGATTTACTCCTACAGTATGGACAACGGCGACGTTCTGTCGCCCGGATGGTCGTGGACTTCGTTTAATCGGATAGAGGGAGCCATGCGAGACGGCGAGCCATACGAAAAATATTACAGCGTCTACGACTGGGCCTGGCCTGCATGATCATTAACTACTTGGGTTACAGCCATTATGAGAAGGATCTGGACAACTTCCCCCCGCCGGTTATGAGAAATATGAGGTGCCCGCTAACAGGATAAACTGGTGGGGGAAATTGATCCCCGTCTACGCCTGTCCTACGGACCCAATCACCGTGTTGTACGGCGGCACGACTTACGCGATGCCTAGAGGTGTATCGACGACATTCGGCGTGGATTGCTGGTGACCCCAATCCTACTTCACCTCCCAATGGCGCCCGCTATCCTCATTACGAGAACCCACCTTGACCATCCTGGCAATGGATTATTATCGCAATCCACCGGTGGCCGACTGGGAGGTCGACGGCTGGCTCGTGAAAAAGGGGTTCACAGACGACACCAACCGCCGTCCGGTCCGTCACGATCGAACGGGCAACGCCAATGCCACATGGCACGCCGACGCCAAAGGCGTGGACAATTTCTTGTTCGCCGACGGTCACGTGGGCCTGTTGCCAAACAAGGCAGAGAACGCTGGAGGAAAATATCCCCACTTTTTCAAAAACCATTAGATAACAGCGAAGTGCAATTGATCATAAAGGAGTTATTGAACACGCTGGCAAGGCAGGTCACGAACAGTGGCAGGCCAAGCAGCGGGTGGTATTAGGGTGGTCTGGGTATCTGGTCGCTCATACTTTCTACTTGAAAATCACCGTGTGGGATTGTTACAATACAGTTGGTTTACGGAGTAAAGCACCAGCCGACACATCGTGGAATTGGAGTGTTGGAAGCAGTTATTTAAAGCACCTACATCATGTATGTCATATTGATAGGGAGATGTTCATGTCAACCCGAGGATTATTGAATGCCCTGATCCTCATTTGGGCGGCGGTGGTCTTATTTATTGCGACACCTGTGTTTGCTGAAATATTGACTTTCCAGCAGGGTCACAACGGTTACGAGCGGGCGCAGGATACGCCAATCCGGTGGGCATATACGGTGAACTACGGTGATAAACCTGGTTACGATCGCGACCATGCCGGTGACGAAGGCAGCTACGAGATGTGGTCCACCAACGGTGGGGCGGCAACGCTTCTGGAAACCGGTCAGTTTTTTCAACGAGCATTGGGAAGTGTCGGTGGCGGCGAGTCCACGGTGGAAGCTGGACCTACCTATCGCTACTCAAGGTTCTTTATCCGTTTCAGGGATATCTTTGGTACCGGTGCAAATCAGATTTCGCCCGATGCTTCAGTCAACAGTGCAACCCTCAAGCTTTACAACACGGAGGACCTTGGTGCAGAGGTGGCGGCCGCAGGCGCATTTTTTGGTGACACCGTCATCCTGGTGGGTCCCGGGGGAGTCAAGACCAGGGAGCCCAATATTGTCAGTCAGCCCAAGCTGAGCGCAGCGACGGTGGGGATGTATCCGCTGCTGGTTTCGATCAAATATGGCAATAATGACGGCCCTGCAAACAAAGGTGTTGTCACTGCCAGAGACAAAAGGAGGGGCAAGGAAAAGTGGTCCCGGGATGGTTTTTTCTGTGCGCCTGAGCCATTGAATGATCCCTTGGCTGATGCGACGGACTGCGGACCCGCCCCTCTGGGCAATCCCTACCTGGCAGAAGGACGCCAAGCGGAATACGACCCCAATCATCCGGGTGCTATTGAGGTTTTTCAAGACGCTTCTGAAGGGTTCAAGGAGTTTGATGTCACCGGTTTGATTGATTCCATCGGAGGTAACGGACTTTATGTCATTGGTATCAGCCCGCCGGACCTGTTGCCGACAATGGACACCAATTATGCCCAGACTTACCGGTCAAGTGAGTTCGGAAGTACGCCGCAGGAGATTGCAACACGTCCCATGCTCGTGGTTGAACTAGGTGATTCAATGATTCCTGGTGACGCCAACGGGGACGGCCTGGTGGATGTGGCGGACCTTGGAGTTTTGGGCGCAAACTTTGGCAGCGCCAATGCCGTGTCGGCAGATGGCGACTTCAACGGCGACAATATTGTGGACGTGGCGGACCTTGGAATCCTTGGCGCCAACTGGACCGCATCGCAGGCAGTGGGCAATACCTCAGCCCTGGTCCCTGAACCCACTACGCTTTCACTTCTTGCAATGAGTGTGTTAATGGTTGGACATAGACGCCGATGCTGACACGGGCCCCATGAGTCCCGCCGCGGTCAATGTCACAATGTTCTGTTGCCACCTCTCGTGGATATCAACATGTTAGGCATGAGGTCTTGTTGTGCCACAGATAGAAATAATCGACTTGGACTGCCAGGGAATATCATTGGTTTTCAACACTATAAAGCTGTTGGATTTCGTCCTCGCTCAAAGCTCGACTGTATATTCGCAGGTCATCCATGGCGCCTTCATAGTTCTGTGATGTCTGGCGTTGGTGGTTGGCTCCAACAATAAGCGGGGCAGCATTGCTTGCATTGACCGCCGGAATCTTGGCGGCTGCATTCAGTACGCCATCAATGAACACCTTGAGGGTGTTGTTTTGCCTGATACACACGAAATGGTGCCATAAGTTCTCGTTGGTGTCTGACACATTTGAGTAAAGATGATGGTTTTTGGTTACCCGGAACAGGAGTCCACCGCTGGTTGGCTTGTCTACGAAAAGGGTGGGACCCTGGTAGGGACCTGTGAACTGTGTGGATTTTATGAATATGGCGGCATAGTCATGAGTTCCACCGGATTGTGATCCGTATCTCAACCAAAAAGAGAACGAGAAATCTCCAAACTCAAAATCAAGAACGCAACTGGCAGGGATCCGGATGAAATCATTTACGCCATCAAACTGATACGCACGGTTGGGATTCGAGAACCTGTCAGTTGTCAAAGTTGGTCCGTGTAATTCGGCATGATTCTGGTTCGTGGAACTATCATTGACATTTCCGTCAAAGCCATAGTGCGCGACAAGGAGATTGCAAGGAGAGGCGTCATTATCTACAAGGAACTTGTCCGTGGAATTGGCACAGGCCAGAACTGATACCAAGAAGGACATGGTCAGGTACATTCGAATCTTCTTCATGGTTCTTAGCCTTGGGGTTCCATTTCAACTGCATCGATCAAGCGAATCATGTTCTGGTGGGTATGGACTATTTCTTATCGACGAATCTGGTTGCCAAAATCTATCTAATCTAAGATTCAATGTTTGGATTCCCCCTGCACTTTAATACCACCGAATCCAGTAAAAGAACTTTCCTTACCTCAATGCAAATTCGTCCAGAGGCCACTGGACGGCATAGAGCCATGCTTGGCGTAGATAGAAACGAACTCTAATCGCAGGATAGGCTCCAGAAACAGGATCGGCTTTTAACTGGGTGCTGGCGTCGTTCAATCCGACTGTGCCCGAGGGGCTTTGCCATCGCATGGGATGGTCGTAGCTGTCCGTTGTCATTGCAATAGAGTGACTTTCTTCGAACCCGGGAATCACCTGCCCGTGAAAATCTGTTAACTGCACGGTCAATTGGCCCAGTGATGCATCGGCATTGACAACGAGATCACCGTCTGATCGAAAATAAAGTGGTTTTGTTTCAACGATCCCCGGTTGTGCGAGCCGGCGCGGTTTGATGGCCTGGAACCGATCGCGTGGAAGCGTCGACAGATGCAGACAATAGGAATGTCCTTCTTTGCGCCAGCGGTTGGTGGCACCGTGGAAGATGTACACCTTTTCATCGTCGAATAACAGGTTGGCGCCAAGCATGTGGTATACGACAGGTCGGGTGATGTTGCCGATCTGGACCTTTGAACGGGCACCTTTGGTATAAAGTCCGGATTCATCAAGTTCGCCGTTGCGTGCCAGGGGGTTCTGGGTTGTCGCGTGGCGGTGGTCGTAATCTGCAGGGCCGGGTTGGTCCACCGGCATGAATACCTGCCGGTCTGCAACACGATGCCAGTTTGTCCCGTCCCGGCTGCTCATGAGTTGGACGTCGCAGGTTGCTTCCTCGAGCGTGATGTAGGTTTTACTCGGTAACAGTTGCGAGATACGCATCATGCCGACCAAAGCAATGTATTGATCACCCCGCTTGGTGACACTGAACTCGTGAAACTGTGTGTCCGGATTCCCATCCTGCTCATCGGCGCGAAGCAGTTCAATCGCAGGTGACCAGTTGACGAAGTCATCTGACCATGCAGAGCGTACATAGCGGATCCGTTGCTGCTCAAATCTTTTGAATGGTTCATTCACAGATGTGGTTCCGCGCATGAATGCCGTGTATTGTCCGTGGTTGGGCATCCACACGACACTTTGCTGTGTATCGCTCTTGCTGCTGATGGCAGGTGTTCCCAGCGTCGGTGTCCAATGCAGACCGTCAGGGCTGGTCACGGTGTAGGTTCCCCGGGATGGATGGCTTGGTGCATTTTGTCGCTGTGCCGGATAGGAATCGAAGTAGGCTAGGTATTTTTCCTTTGGATCATCGTTGTGCTGGTTGAGTAGTATGCACGTGCCGTGTGGATTCGTCTGCGGTCCTAGGACAAGGTTGGTTGCCCGGGTATCACCGAATGCCACATGTTCCATCATGGGCTTTTCCCATTTAAGTCCATCGCCACTTTCCGCGTAGGCGAGACTGATATGATTTGCCTTCGACTGACTTGCAGACCCGACTGCGCAGTACCAGAGCCGGATAAAACTCTTATCCTCACTCCATAGGGCACTGGAGAAGTTGCCGACACTGGTCACTTCCCAGGGATGTTCTTGTGGCATGACAGGCCCATTGGACGCTTGGTCGGGCCGTCGCAGGCGGCGCTCGACGTTCTGTTGCCAACTCAGTCGATGGTTGTCCAGGAACAGTTCAATCACACCATTGCGCTGCTGGCCGGCATCCAACAGCGTGTCTCTTCGGTACCCATTCATTCGATAGGCCCTTCCATATCTACTTCATGCACTGAAACTGAAAATGTTGATCAGAATCGTAAGACCATCACCCGTTATTGTCGAATACGGTTACGGTTCGTGTTCATGCCATCGCGGTGATACGACACCTCGACAAGGGATTAAGCCATGTACCATGCGGTAAATAAACATCATGAAATCCAATCTCTGTTTGTAATGAGTGCGCTGATGGTCATGCTTCACCGCGTTTAAAGTGATTAAGGGCTGTTTAAACCTCTAGGGGGTTTTTTGTGCCCTGCTATAATGAGCCTGATTTAAGCTTGTGCGATATTCATGCATGGTGCATCGGAGAAAGGTCATGAAACGGTGTGGGGGATCCACGATTTTGGCACGTCTTTGGCGTTGCCAATGGCACTTCTGGCGACTACCAATGCAGATCCCAATGGCATGGGGAATCGGTCTGAGTTTTGAGCGGTTGCATACGGTTGGTATCTAGACAAAGGTTCAATCAGCGATCTAAACATTAGGGAAAGAGGGCTGTGCAGATGTTTGGTTGGATGAGTTGGCTGCGTTTTTATAAACCACGGCTTCTGGCCTCGGCAGTAATGGCCTTGCTTTTATTACTGGCTTCGCCTGCTGGGGCACTCAATATCGTACTTGACTTCAACGCGGAGGATACCGATAGCCCAACTTTTGACTCGACCGGTGCATTGTTGGTGCCCATCATGCAAGCCGCCGCCGCTTACTGGGAGGACATCATTCATGACACAGGTACACTTGACATCGAGTACTACTACGATGATTTGTCTGGTAGCACGCTCGCCACTCACAATAACCAAGGTACCAGTGACGGCAAACCAACTGAAGCCAAGATTCGATTTGACACCCAGAAAGACGGTGTAGAGCGAAACTGGTTTTTCGATCCAACTCCGACCAACCACAGTGAGTACGATCTGCAACAGACACTCTTCCGTGATCTTGATTCAGGGGATCAGTCTGATTGGTTTAGTGGATCACCACCTGATCTATTGGAAGTGGGTTATCGCGGCGGTTTGTCTGAAACCGCACCCGCGGCAGCGATCGATGCTTACGACCTCCTCAGCTCCGCCATTCACGAAATTGGCCACGCGGTTGGACTGACCAGTAATGTATCGAGTGGGGAATATGCGGATGGTGATTACGACATTTCACCTGATCTGGTGGGTGGAGCCGTGATGGCTATCAAGGGTGATAGTCACCTTGATTCACGCATTTCACTTATGTGTTCTGGTTGTGGTAACGAAGAACTGCGACGCATGCCATCGGCCACGGACATCTTTGCTGTTGCTACCGGATCCGATTGGACCAGCATTGACCTGCCCCGGCAAGACTTCATGACCGGCAGCGACTGGAACACGGACAGTAATTGGGAAGGGAACCAAGTTCCCGGGTCTGCGGATGATGCATGGGTTCGCCATGGAGACAATGTGAACCTTTCATCCAATGGTCGCGTGGAGAATCTTACGGTTGCCGAGGACAGCTATGTCTTCACCGGCAGTCATAGGCTTGCCGTGGATGACGAGTTGATAATTGGAGACGATGCGGGGACGGTCGGCGGGGTATCCGTTATGGATGCTGTGGGGGAACTGGATGCTGAAAGTATTACTGTTCGGGACAACGGATATATTTCACTACTGAATGGTGGCCTGGTAGATGCTGAAATCATTTCCCTTGAAACGGGTGGTAACTTAAATGCTGCAGGTACTGTGGATGTTTCATCCAAGCTAAACAACAACGGCACGATCACGGCCAGTGATGGTACGCTGACCCTCACTACCTCCAATACAGGTGGGGTGTTCAATCTGGACGGTTTTCTTTCATACGGGGGGATGTTGGGCGCCTTCACGGAACCGGGGAAGGTCAACGCAACTCTGGGTGATATCGTGGTGGATGGCGAGTTAACGGATGGTTTCAGCGGTACGATGACAGTTTCGTCTACACGCACGATCACCTTTCAGGATGATTGGGAACTGTCTTCTTTTTCATTGTCTACTTTTTCCACCGGGTTTCTCAATCTGACGGAAGGTACGGTGGCGGGGTCGGGCAAGATGACCGCCAAAGGGGTGATCAACGTTTTACCGGATACGGGAACCAGTATTTCGTATATCAATTCACCGATCGATTTTGTTTCAACAGTATCGGTCAACGTGGAATCGGGTTCTGAACTGGAAACCAACGGTACCGCGACGGTGGAGGGCGGAACGTACAACATCAACGACGACGGCCTGCTCGATTTTAATGGGATGCTTTCAATCGGCAGTGCAACTATTAACGATGTCGGCGCTGCGGGTACGGCTGATGTGCGGTTTGATGGTGTGACAACCTATACCGGTGGCACGATCGACACCACGGTCCCGCTGATGCAGTACGCCGACGCAACGGTCAATG
Source organism: Phycisphaeraceae bacterium (assembly GCA_002716625.1). Classification (GTDB taxonomy): domain Bacteria; phylum Planctomycetota; class Phycisphaerae; order Phycisphaerales; family Phycisphaeraceae; genus UBA6626. The sequence goes on from PBAS01000057.1 coordinate 17,956, forward strand.
GTGCCACAGTGATCAACGGGACGGTGGTCAACCTGGACGGTGCCGGTTCGACGATCGTTACGTTGAATGAGGAGTTGGTCATTAATGCAGACAAGTTGGATAGTTCCAGCAATAAGTTTGATGGAATGCTGAACATCAACAACCCGGGACACTTGACGGTCAACACGCCGGATGGATCCTGGACAATGGCCGGGACGATGAACCTGGACCAGAACGGCCAATCCAACACATACCTCGTGCGGGGTGATGACGTCAATATCAGCGGTCAAGTGACGGTAACTGGGGCGACGGCGATGAAGGCTGCGGCTCACATCTCCGGGACCGTGACCTTGGGTGATGCAGGTGACCTGTTGCAACTTGACGGTGTTGGCAACACGCTCACCGGTGGCGAGATTGCCGGTCCGGGCACGCTGGTAACCGGCGGCAAGGATTTGACCGGATACGGCACGATCAGCACGGACATTCAGTTTGGTGGTTTTGCGGCCAACCTTTTTGCGTACGGGGGGGTGCTATCGGTATCCGGTGAAATCCTCGAGGTGGTGCACATTGGTACCGCCAGCAGTAGCGGCACACTGGACATGGTCAATGCATGGAACACGGATACCGCTGATGAACTACGGCTCAACGGTGGTGAGGTCACCGGCAGCAGTATCACCAACGACGGCACCACGATCGGACACGGCTTGGTAACCAGTTCGTCGTTTGTCAACAACTCGATACTAACCGCCGATGGCGGCACGCTCGTGATGGATACGGACAGCTATCCGGATTTGGATGGTACCACCGAAACCGGCATTGTGAATGCATTACAGGGAAGTATCGAGGTACTTCCTTCCAACACCTCCCGGTTTCATTTCGATGGTACGTTGAACGTAGGTGCGGGTCATACATTTCGTTCGGATGCGAGGGGGTTGACGAACTCGGGTGTTGTGAACTTGACCAACGCAACAATTTCAACAGCGACATTGAGACACCAGGATCAGTTGAACGTGTTTTCTGGTGGAACATCTCGCTTAGAGTCGCCGACCATTGAGTTTCGATCGGGTAGTACCAGTGCGGTTGACGATGATCTGGAGGTTATGGGTGATACCGACATCTTCTCCGGAGCGCTGCTGACCGGAAGCGGTCGCCTGGTGGTTCCTGCTGGTTCGCTTCTTACTTTACTGGATGGTGCTGCGGTTGAAATCGAGATAGAAAACAATGGACAGATGTCAGTGGGTTCATCACCCGGTGCGGCCACGATCGAGGCATTGACGCAGACCGGCGATGGCCAGTTGGGGATCGAACTGGCCGGAACCGTACTGGGGATTGGGTATGACCATTTGGATGTTATCAATACCGCCACGTTGGCTGGCACGCTCGATGTCAACTTGATTGACGGCTTTTATCCGGCACAAGGTGACAAGTTCTCCATCCTTACGGCGGGCATGCGTAATGGCGAGTTAGATGCCATTGATGGTATACAAATCGCAGCCGATCTGACGCTGGCACCGCTTTACGATTACGAGGATTTGATTGGCCTGGTCCTTATTGCGGCCCTTCCCGGTGATGCGAACTTCGATGGGATCGTGGACGTGGCAGATCTTGGGATTGTCGGTGCAAACTTCAATGCTGCTGACATGCAGTGGGACACGGGCGACTTTAATCTCGACGGTATGACAGATGTGGCTGACCTTGGCATCCTCGGTGCCAACTGGAGCAATGGCGGCAGTCTGTCAAGTGCACAGGGACTTGAAGCTGCGGGGTTGACTGCCTTGGTACCTGAACCTGCAACCCTGTCCCTGTTTTTAATGAGTGTGCTGATGGTCGGCCACCGGTGGCGGTAGTGGCTGGTAAGTCGATGCCTGATTGAAACTGGATTTATAAATCAACCATGATGTCTAAACCTGTCACGTTCTTGATGGTATTGGCCTGTTGGGTGGGTGGAACTGCAGTTCCACTAATGGGGCAGACAGTTGTGACCCCCCTGTGGTCCGGGGGTACCAGCCGACCGATTCCTCCCGACCTGCTGGGTATCAACACTCGCGCCAAGGTAACCGATCTTTGGGAAAACCCTACTGACCAGGCCAACCTCAAGCGGCTGGCATTCGAACATCTCCGATTTCCCGGCGGAACAGTTGCAAACTATTACGACTGGACCACCGGTGACATGCTCACGCCGGATGAGCCTCATCCACACCACGGGACTAAAGCGGAAAACTATCGGATTGAACAATTGCTTGAGGCTCATCAAGCAACGGGAGTTGAACCAATCTTTGCCCTCAACCTGGTAACCAGTCATCGCATTGGCGGTTACCCATCGGCCTTGGAGAGTCAACTGGCCATGCTTGGGTACGCGCAACAGATTGGGCTACCGGTCAACCGGGTTGAGTTGGGTAATGAACTGTACGCAGCGGTCTATGATCAGCAGTCGTTTGCATTGGAGGAAGTCAATATGCGGGGATTTCTCGATGCGGATGACTACTATGCCACTGCCAGTCACTGGGCGACACAGATCAAAATGGAATTTCCCACGGCCAAGATTGCCTTGGTCGACACGGTGGTTCGTTCAATTGATGTGACGAATCTGAATCGAAAATATTTCTGGAACCGTGACCTGAATGCGATCGACCTTTCGGCCTTTGATGCCATTACCCAGCACTATTACACCGGAGCCGGATTACTCGATCCTCAGGATGTCAGTGGCTCATTGGCGGAAATCCAACAGCAGCAGTGGGATTTGTTTCTTGCCCCCAATGGACCGGACAGGGTGATTGGTACCGCGTTTTCCTTCATGGATGATGTTGTGCAAAACACCGAACAAGCCGATGGAATACCCCTGTGGATTACCGAGTTCAATTTGATGGACAAGGTTGGACCGGTGGCACGCACTTGGACTCATGCGTTGTTTGCAGCCGCCATGCTTTACAAGATGTTCGATAACCCATCGGCCGAGTTGGTTTCATCCCATAGTTTTAATGGTCACAAGTATGGCGCTGCTTTTTACGAAACTGATGAATTCCCCTACATGCAGATCGATCCAGGGTATTCATTAGCCACAACTCCCGGAGATCTTTCAGCCAACGGCCACTTCCTGGCGGTGGTCAATGGAGCCTTTTCTTCCATGACACAACTTGCACCACTCAACTTCGAGCAGAGGCCTGTAGTGGGTGCATTTGATGACGATGTGGCGGACCATCCGGCCCTGGTCGGCTACCTGCTGCAAAATAATCGTAACCAAAGAATGCTCTTGACAAATTTTTCTGCCCAGGAACTGGTTCTCAATCTGGCCACCATGGCTGGCGTGTGGCAACAAGCGATGATTTTGACCGCCGATCCCCGCCAGCACATCCTCGAAGAGGATGACCTGGCTCGAACCCAGCTTACAGTTGGCAGTCAACTTACCCTGCCCGCCTATTCCCTGGCAGTTGTTACGGTTCCTGAACCGACAACCCTGTCTCTTCTTGTAATCAGTACGTTGTTGGTTGGACGCAGGTGGCTGTTCTTTTGATTGCATAATCACCTGCTTGGGCCGCCATGGTTTCCACCTTACTTAAATGAAAGTGGTTGGGTGTCATCAGAATATCGTGCACTCAATGTGGGTTTGTGGGCGTTCTTTAGAGCACCAGAAATAGACCGCCACGCACTTGCCGTCTGGACGCTGGAATAGTCTAACGTAACCCAGATCGGCCATGCCGTTGACGGATTGGAACTCTTCACGGATGACATGGCGGACACTCCATGTCTGCCCGTCATCTTCGCTGAACCGAGCGGCGATACACTCCCCTCCGTTACTTCGGTCTCCATAGCAACAGCAGAGCCGACCGTCAGCTAGCAATACGAGTGCCGGTGGGTTCCCGTTGTGGTAGGCGCCGGTCCATTTCACCTCGGTGTTCTCAACTTTTGAAAGATAGCTCCATGACAACCCGTTGTCCTCACTCTGGTAGCAGTCGATCCAGTGATTCCATGGAGATTTCCGCCGAAGCGCGGCGATGATCTTGGTTTTAGAGATTCTGACTGGTTGGGGCATGACACCGCGGCACGGATCGTCCCAGGGTACAATCCATGACACAAATGAAAACGTCTTGCCACCATCATCGCTGCGGACGAGAAAGCTCTTTTCTACCAGCGAAATCTGAAGATCACGACCAGAGGGGTCTGTGCGGATTCGAGCTGATAGGAACAAGTACAGTTCATTTGAATCTCCCACGAGATATGCCGTCCTGCCGGTAAACTCCTTGCCCGCCAGTTCGGGATGATCCAGTAGGTCACCGAAATCAAAGGGACCATTCCACGCTGCGCCGCGGTCATCACTGTAGAACCAGTGCGCACCTTCATTCCCGTGATAACCATTTCCCACAACACGCATGACAAAACCGGGGCCAGAAAAATTCACGTTCCCTTCAGGCGGTTTGGGGACCAGTAACTGGCCTACATAGTTTTCCGGCCGCCACTCGTTCCATGTTTCGCCACCGTCATGGCTGCGGGACAACCAGGACTCAAATGGGCGGTCTTCCCGGCACTGATGTCCAGGGTTGACCCCTTGGAATGTACCACGGATGAATCCAACCAGCAGTTCGTTACCCCACTGCCAACTGGGTCCGTTATCACCATTAACTGCGGGAATTGCAGCCCAGGCGTCCTCGTGGTAGTAGACCACCGAGTGTGTTGGCAATTCAATTGTCATTACATATTGCTCCTGCTGAATTAGAGATTGCCCATGGGGTTTAGGGTTGAGGATCAGGCCCGTACCGTCAATGCAAATTTAATCAGTGATCATCCGTAAAACAACTTTGTGTCTTTTCTCAAGTGGCCGTCAATGCTTGTGATGGGTGATGTTATTACCGGGGCAAACCTGCATCAGGATATATTTGTATTAAGGAGAAAAATAAATTAACGTTTCTTTCAAGATATAATTCAGTTATAAATTAGATAGTTCAAGTAATTTTTTATGTCCACTCCGATCCCCATAGAACCCGAATCTGCCTTTAGCGGTCCTTACCCGCCGGCTCATACACCCAAATTCATAACGCCCGACCTTGATCCACCCGGTGCTGATCAGTTGGGACTTACCCCCCAGGAGATCAGCCAGTTTCGTGAACTGGGTTTCATCATTAAAAGAGGTTTGATCCCGCCACATCTGTTTCGTGATGTGATGGATCTTTGGTGGCAGCAGCCGCCTGTCGTGTCGGCGAAGATGAAACCCGATGACCCGGCGACCTGGGTGGCACCGGGCAGGCATTGGCCGAAGGATAACCGCTGGGGGCTGGCGGATAACTGGATGGGGCAAGGCCCCTGGCCAGCGGCGGCGGATCCGCGGCCTGGAGCTGATATTGGAGAGCGGGTGGGCCGGTTGGCTCATAAATTAAGTATTTCCTCATCGGATGCAGGTGGTGGTAATGATGCTTGGCGCTGGCATGGTGCTGGACATGATCCGGCATTAGTTGACGTGACTTCTGGGCACCGAAATATGCTTCACATGGTTGAGTTGCTGTTGGGTGGCCCGGTGAAGTTGCCACATCGTCATCGAGGTATTTATTCCATTTTCCCTGCAGATGAAAACGTGGGGCCAAGTGAATTGGCCACGCATATGGATGCGAATGTGACCGAGCTGATGGCGGTGACTTACCTGGAGGATGTTGGCCCGCAGGCAGGAGGGTTCACGGTCTACCCGGCTTCAGCCCATGCGTTGTATCACACCTCCGAGCAGGCGCTGAACTGGGTGCCCACCAAGCGGTCGAAGGCGGCTTACGGTGACATCATGGCGAACGTGCAACCCGTTGAGTTTATTGGCAAGGCCGGTGATGTCATGTTCTGTCATGGCTGGACGATGCATTCACGCGGTATCCATGACAGTGATCGTATTCGTATTGCGACGATTCATGATTTCAACAGGGTCAAGCAGCGCGGTCATGTGCTTTGGACTGCAGCCGGGAAGCATGGCGGTCCCCGCGTTCACTGTGATATGGATGGCATCTTTAACTTCCCAACGGATACCGATGACGATCCTGCTGATGGCATGCGTGAGGTAACGGCCAAGTGGATTTTGGACGTCAATGAATTTTCGCATTCCAGGCAACCGCCACGGGATGACATCTTTGCCGAATGGAACATTGGCCAATATCCAGTAGAAGGTAACGTGATTGCCGAGCCGTCCTGGTGGGAGAAATATAATCTGCCCATGTTACCTACGGGTGATGTTCCACGCGGTGGTGGCGGCACGCCGGCAGTTCCGTTGTCTGACATTGCCGGTTATGAAGGTGATGGCCGTTGGCAGGTGGTGTCACGGGCAAATGATTGGATGGCTGGCTAGTCCTTCTTCACCGGTTCCTTCTATGCAAAATCCGTTAAACCTTTAGGTATGTGCTATCATAAGGGCCGCACCTCGGTGCGTGTTTCAATACATTTTAATACAGTGGAGATAGGCCATCAATTTTTTTCATGTCAATGCCATTGTGAGTTTGCTGTCTCTTTGTATTGGTATTTCAACTCATGGTGCTGTAACGCTTGAGATGAGTCAGTTGAGTACTGGGGCTGGCGAGTTGCTGGAATTCACCAGTTCACCCAGTCTTTCCATTCCAGATAGGAAGCCGGAAATTCCGGCAAAAGATCAACTGGTAATTGATCACACCGGAAACATCAGTGCCCTCAATGTATATTTGGATATCTCTCACACCTATATTGGAGATCTGGTGGTCAAGCTTGATCATATTGTCTACACGTTTCCATTACCAACAATGACATCCCTGTTGCTGCTTGATCGCCCGGGGATGTCCCATGACGCAGAATTCGGATGTGATTCAGACGATATAGATGTGTTACTTTCCGATACTGCAACTGCATACGCAAGTGACCAGTGTTCCATGGATCATCCGGCGATTAGGGGGGTCGCCCGTCCTGACCATCAGCTTTCCGCATTTAACGGGGAAGCCATTGGGGGTCTGTGGCGCCTAAGTGTTGCAGACCATTCCGACGCTGATCAGGGGACACTCAATAACTGGCGCCTTGAACCAGTGCTGGTGTCCATTCCGCAAACACTTCCAGGTGATGCCAATGGTGACGGGGTTGTGGACGTCGCGGACCTTGGCATTGTGGGCGCCAACTTCAATGCCAATAACATGCAATGGGTCAGCGGAGATTTTACTGGAGACGGGCTTGTTGATGTTTCGGATCTGGGGATCTTGGGAGCCAACTGGGGTAATAGAGATCTCTCAGGTAAGCAGAGTATGCAGGCGCTGGTACTGAACGCAGTAGTTCCTGAACCTGCAACGGTGGAGGTTCCATTGCTCAGTGAAGTGGTTCCAGCCTCAAACACTTTTTTCAATAGCCCCGGTTTTTACGGGATAGGGGATAAGAATGCTCCTTTCAAATTAAAAACGATCGATTTTGTAAATATTGGCTCTGAGAAGGAGACTTGGGGAATTGGCAATTTATATTATGCGCAGGCTATTCCGGAGCCGGCCACACTGTCATTGCTTGCCACAGGTCTGCTGCTGGTTGGTCGCAGACGGAAAATGAAATAACGCCGTTGTGTTCATGTGGAGAGGTATCAGAACTTTTGCCTATTGTCAGGCCAAGTGGAAAATACTGCTGGCGATATGACGCGTGCCGCCCAGATTGTTGCCGTCGACCTTCATGAAGTAGTAAGCACAAAAAACCTGACCGTCATCGAGTTCCGTGGCCACTGGATAACCCAGGTCCCAATCACTACCGTCAGCACGAATCACTGTTTCTGTGGACCATGATTTTCCTGCATCTTCACTGGCGACAAGGCCGATCCCAAATGGCGGTTGGCGTCGGGCAAAGACCACGATGATCCGCCCGTCACGCAGTTGCAACGGCCATGGCGAACGATAGCGGGGGCCTGCGCGTCGCGCGCCGGGCCAGACATGGTCTCGCCCCAGTGCTGTCCATGGAGATTGTCCCCATCGCACGATGGGTTGTGGAATACTCCAACTGTAGCCGCCATCATCCGAATAGTTCATTTGAATCGCATCACGAAGACCGGCGATATTAAGCATGTAACACTGCAGTCGCCCGTTCGGAAGAAGAATCAATGCCCCGTAGGTTGCTCTTCCCCGCCCCGTTGGGTCGCGGTACACCTCGGCATTCTGTTTCCAGGTCAGGCCCTGGTCGTCGGTCCCGTAAACCCCCAGCGCCCAGGAACCGGACGCCGCCTTGCTGGTGGGAACCACCAGTTGTGGGCCATCGAGAAATTGTACGGGACCTGCACCGTCGATGTGCACATAGTTCATGCCAGCGGGCGGTGAAACACGCGTGGGAACTATTTCCCATGTATGGCCGCGATCACCGGAACGAAATGCGTAGCACTCCAGCGACGGGTGGCCATCATCATTCAGTGGACCGGATGCGGGCCGGGAAAAATAGATCGATGCGTCGTGATCCGAAAGGTCAATTTTCTCACGGGAACGCTTGGTGTCGTCAGATCGAGCGAGGATCACTCGTTTTTCCTCGAGGTCCAGCGAGTCATCCCAGATGACAACCTCATTTTCACGTGGCCATGTCTGGCCGTGATCCAGTGACCGTTGCAGGAGAATCTTGGCCCTCGCCTTGTAGCCGCCAAGTTGTCCATGCTTCACATCAGCCCCTGTCTGATAGTTACAAGGTGCGTGGTGATGAACCACGGTGATTTCGCCATGACCGTAGTTTCCGATGGGACACTGCCTTGGATGGGCACACATCCGATTCTGGCTGTAACACATCTTGTTGTGGTGTATGTCAATGAGTTTCAGGTTTGGAGGTTGTACTGTCATTTGTGATAATGATGGTCCGTTCCTTGTCTGTTCACAGGTCTTGAGGATCCGGGAACGATTACGGAAGGTTGGGTTGGGATTATCGTACCCAGTGTCGGCAAAGTGGTTGCACGTTATCAGGTAATTGTTTAAAGACCTCGCTTGGGACTGCTGGCACCCCGGACAGCAGTTACGGTTTCCGCCTCGATACGTACGGTCTCGATTTCATCGGTGGGGATAACCCCTTTGACCACGAACCAGCCATCCATCTGTACATGCCCCAGAATCTGGCTGGGATTCATGGAGGTGTGTGTTGTGATATCGGGTTGGTGTAGACAACTCATTTTTAGGGTTGTTGGAGAGGTTCATGATCGACCCGGGTGAATTTTGAAGCTGACAACCGTTATTGTATCCGAGGGTGGTCTTTACGAGAGTTCATTGCCATGGTTTTAACGATTATCCTGATATGACGGGGTGTCAGGACGCACATCCCGGGTCTGTTTGGAGGCGGTGCCAGTTGGTCGGCACATACACAACGGCTTATGGTGTCGTATCCGAGGGGTTGTTCTATGTTTTTTCTTTGTGAAAGGTTCAGGAGTTTTAAGTGGGTATAATCGGTGAGCGTGTGGTATAATTAAAGAACCATTTGTCTGGCCAGCGGCGTGGCTTGCAAGCAAAATTATTGGAGGAAGCCGTGATGGATAAAGAACATTCAGCCCTTGGTTCATCTCATTGGCTATTTGGGATATTGCTTCTCTGGGTGATGGCATGCCCCGTGTCGGGAGTAGCTACAAGTTTCCGTGATGGTGTTTTGGGCTATGAAGGCACGGAAGATACGGTGATTATGTACAGGTGGGGAAACGATGCTGGAGGTTATGATTGGTGGATTAAAAATTATGGTGGCAATGGCGGGATTCCAATCCGGAACAGTTACTGGCAGGCGATGATTCGGTTTAAGGATATCTATGGTTCGGGTTCAAACCAGATACCGCTGGGGGGACAAATCGATAGTGCAACGATGCGGATGCACATGTACGAACGGATGGAACCGGGCACGTTTCTTGTCTATCCGATGATTACCGATGTTCCCAATTACGGCACGATGGACGGCGGGTACTCTACGGATAATTCTGTTGCGGCCAGGCACAGGGCAGGGCCATATAGTAATCCTGCATTGAGTTGGTATGGTGGTTCTTACGTGCTTACGGATGCTCTTGGATCGGGTAATGGTGACTACGATTCAACACTTGGGTCGGCAAGTGCCGAAATCCCCGGCGCCTCGGGTTGGGTTGAGTTTGATGTGACGGATCTTTTGAAGGAGGGATATGTTGAAAATGGTCTGTTGATTCGAGCAGGCCTGGGCCCGGGTTCTGCACCCGGCGGGTATTTCAATGCTAGTGAGTGGGGTGACATTGATTATCGACCTGAACTGGTGGTCGCATTTACCTTTCTGATGCCTGGAGATGCTAACGGTGATAGTCTGGTTGATGTGGCAGATCTCGGTATTGTTGGCGCCAATTTCAATGTGATAGATGCACTTCGCAGCCATGGCAACTTTAATGGTGACGATATCGTGGATGTTGCGGATCTGGGCATCCTCGGTGCCAACTGGAGTGATGCAGTGCAGGAGGCAACCCAAGCAGTCGCGGTACCTGAACCTGCAACCTTATCTCTAATTGCAATGAGTGTGTTGATGTTGGGTTACAGGCAGCGATCGGGTCAGTAAGAGGTCTCGTGGGTAGTTGCCGTGATAGATTTTCCTGTCAATCACCCATTGGGGTTTGAAGTGGTGTTGATTTCCTGCATCTTGGGATTCGGACCATACTGGTTGTCGCCTTCATCGCTATCCCGAACTAGGAAGACCAATCGCACAATCCATCCGACGAACGGAACGAAACAGAGCAACTGCTGCCAACCACTTTTGCTGGTATGGTGCAGTCTGCGCGCTGCGACCGCCAACGTCGGGAGCAACATGCCCAGGGTGTATAGATACCCTGGCAAGTTGGAATTATTCGCCGGAGAAAATGTTCCTTCGATGAACCCAAGTACATGGATGATGATGAAGTAGAACAGTGTGAACATCCAGTATTCCATTCGCTGTGCCCGGCCACTGAAGACGGCATATTTCTTGAGGACCTAGATGTACCATTTCATTTCAGCTTCCTTCTCATGGAGGTGTTTTATGTCTTGTACCAGTACTGCACGTTCGTTATTTCTGGTTTCGATCAAGGACGGTGGTTGGAGATGTCGTGGACTTTTTAATCAACGAACGATCAAATACGAAATACTCTCCTGGTCAGGCATGCGGTCGTTGTGACTGGGCTATTCATCAAGTCCGGGGAAGGATGCCCCGCCAAGTTGCAGAAGATCGCCGGTGCCACCGGGAAGTGTGATTCGCAACTCACCGTTGGTCACCTTTAAATACTCCGGCTGGCCTGTTTCGCGTGAAAGACGGCCCACAACCGTTATGGTTGGGTCGACTTTTAGGCGTACGGTCAGCATTCGTTGGTCAGCCGAGGCGTTCATGTCGTGCCACAAGTTACTGATCATAAGATATTGGCGGTCGGAATCGTCCTGGAAATAACCAACCAGTACATCCTTGTCCGCAGCTTCCTGCGAGTCTTCAATGGTGATCGAACGAATACGCTTTTCGCCACCGGCATCGGCAGACCACGCGATGGCCGGCTCTGGGATTTGGCTGTCCACACCGGGCAGGTAACGCACGTCGGTACTCCTTAGGAACCGAATCGACCGGCCAAGATTGAATACTTCCTTGTTTAAGCGGGCGACATCGTAATAGATTGGGCGTAGTTTGCCGGTGCTGTTTTCCACCATCGCCGGGCCTTGTGCATTCTCATAAGTGAAATAGAGGATGCCGGTGTAGCCACATACCAGGTGCATGAATACTTGCATGCGAACATCTGATTCACTGGGCATCCGGTATTTTCGCCTGAGATCTTTGTATGCCTGGACAAACGACCAGTAGGGGATATTGGTTTCCAATCCAATCTTCCGGGTAAGCAGCATGGTCCCGAACATGTTTTTTGTACTCCCATCCTGCATGAAGGGGTATGCGTCATACATCAATACATCACCCTTGGTGATGGTGGCAAAATCCCGCATGTATTGTTCGTAGGTATAGCCTTCTTCAGGCAGGGGGCCGCCATAATACTTGGTCATTCTTCTTGCACCCTGTGGCAGTGCATTGGAATAGATCAACTTATCCGGATATTTTTCTTTGAACCACTCGATGGCCTGGCCCACTTGGGGCATGACAATGCGCTGTGGTTCATCCCAGATAAGCCAGGCAATGCAGTTGGGGTATTTGTCGACCAGTGAGATTGCTTGTTCCTTGACTTCCTCGGTGAATCCAGCCTTTCTTAGTCGACTGGAGCGTATGTGGCCGTGCCAAGGTATGCCAGCCGCAGCGATATGCTCATACATGGCGGTCTTGATCTTCCATGGCAGTGCGGCGGTCATACCGGCTGCCATGTATTGCTCAGCTATGAATAGCTTGGGGTTGATTGACAATGCCATGATCGTGTACGGGTGGTGGCGCACCCATTTATGACCACGACTTAATTCCGCGGAGACAGGTGCGATACCCGTTGTCAGAAATGACAATGCCACCAAAATCATCCAACGGGTTGTGGGTAGATGACGGTTCATGAAGGTATTCCTTGTCATATGAATGTAAGGGGAACCCTGACGGCCCGGTGCGATCAGGGGTTATTGTATGATAAACGCGATGATATACACAGGTCCTCACACCGCTTATGACTGCTGATAAGGGTGTAAGGGTAACGGGATCGGTGAAGCGTATATGACTAGAACCGAAGATGATCATCGGCGCGGCGTGGTGTTGCTGTTATTGATCAGTGGTCTGGTGATTATGATCACCAGCTTTATTGTTTTTGCGGTGATCCTTGCCGATGAAAGCAAGCTTGAAGCCGCCAAATCTTGGCCATCAACAACGGGAACCATTGAGTTCTCACAGGTAAAGATGAAGCACCGGGCAATGGGGCCAAGGTTGCTTTGGATGAGTGAGCCGGTGGTCGAATATCGTTACGAAGTAGATGCTAAGTTGTATCGGGGCACACGAATCTGGTTTCGCCATTCGGTTACAGCAGAGGCGATTCGTGTTGGTGACCGGGAATTCCAGGCTGACGAGGTGGTTGAAAGGTACCCCATCGGTGCTGAGGTGGCGGTCTACTTCAATGCGGAGGACCCGGAGGATGCGGTTCTCGAACTGCACGTTGGCGCAAGCAGTCGCTTCCTGTCTTATGTAAGTATTGTTGTGGCAGTTATGGGCCTGTTCCTGGTGTTGCTGTCGGTTTCTAGCAGGTCTAAGAAAAAAACGGATCCGGTAACGGCACGGTGATCAAAGGCAGTGTGGTAACGGATGATCAGGTGGTTAAAATCGATGTGACTTTATGGTGATCAAGCGGATTATTGGGAAGTAGGGTGCCGGGGTGGGAAGGTCGATCATGGTGATAGTGCTGTCCGCGTAGCTCAATTGGATAGAGTGTCGGCCTCCGAAGCCGAAGGTTGCAGGTTCGAGCCCTGCCGCGGATATTTAGTTGTATCAATGACTTGCGCATCAGCGCCCATGCCCACCAAATCGTTTGTTTTGCAGTTTGTCAGTTGTTTGATCGGTGGCGGCATTATCATCGGGCACTTCTCAACGCCTACCAGGCGGTCCCTAAGAACACGTACCTGTTGCTTGGTGATGCCGCGATCCGCATTGGTGGGGTGGATCTTTGATCAGTCTTAAAGATCTGCTGCCATTGGTTACATGGTGCTGGGAAGGCAACGATACGTGTGATCACGGCAGCTCGTGTTGTCCAAGTCCACCCATGATGGATCCCGCTCCGCCCTTTCCGCCCCGCCTCACGTCAAGCCGACTGGTCGCCCTTAGGATCAAAGATCGTCGCCTCAATATGTGTTTGCGGGTGCTGCGGGCTGCACCAGAAATAGACAGCGACACATTTGCGATCCGGCCGCTGAAACAGACGAACATAGCCGAGGTCGGCCATGCCGTTGATCGATTGGAAATCGTCGCGAATGACGTAACGAACGCTCCAGTTCTTCCCCTGGTCTTCACTGTATCGCAATGCGATGCACTCATTCCCGTTACTGCGATCGCCGTAGGCGCAGCACAGACGCCCGTCTGCCAGAACCAGTAGGGATGGCGGATTGCCGTTGTGCCGCGGGCCCGCCTCTGCTTCGGTGTTGTCGACTTTGGACAGAAATGACCACGAGCCGCCATTGTCCTCACTGCGATAGCAGTCGATCCAGTTATTCCATGGTGACTTGCGACGTACGGCCGTCACGATGGTCGACGAAGAAACGCGTACCGGCGCGGGGTAGGCGGCGCGACAGGGATCGTCCCAGGGTACAACCCAAGATACGAACGAGAAGGTTTTACCGCCATCGGTGGTGCAGGCGAGGAACGTCTTTTCCACCAGCGAGATTTGCAGGTCTCGGCCGGAAGGGTCGGTACGAAGTCGCACCGTGAGAAACAGGTACAGCTCTTGCGGACCGTTGATGATGTAGGCGGTTCGACTACTGAACTCCTTTCCTACCAACTCCGGATGATTCAAAAGTTCACCGAAATGGAAGGGTCCGCGCCAGGACGCGCCGCGGTCATCGCTGCAGAACCAGTGAGCGCCCCGGTTTCCGTGATAGCCATTGCCCTCAACACGCATCACAAAACCGGGGTTGACGAGGTCGAGATGGCCCTGTGGTTCAGTTGCCATGAGAGACTGACCGGCATAGTTCTCTGGCGGCCATGCGGTCCACGTCTGGCCGCCGTCTTGGCTGCGTGCCAACCAGGATTCCAGTGGTAATTCATCCTGAACTTGGTGGCCAGGTTCTGTCCCTTGGAATACGCCTTTGGTGAAGCCGACGAGTATTTCGTCGTCCCACTGCCATGCGGGGCCGCTCATGCCGTTGTTGGCCGGCACGGCCGCCCATGCGTCTGGTCGGTGATAGACTACGCTGTGCCGATTCTGCTTATCCAATCTGTCCAGTCGTTGCTTCATCGTCATGGGAAGGTGCCCTGTGAGGTACTTGGTGGTGACCGTCATTCGTCATCAAAGTGTCGCGGCGTCGCCATGAAAGAGCAACTTGCCCGTCGCACGCCACGTCCGGCGTCTGAGGTGATTGCAACATGGCCGCCAGACTCCGGAGCTGCGCCCCTCCGCTTGCCGGCCATGTCTGAGTACGAGAAACGTTAACATAGGTACTGGCATCACAAGGCTCCCGGCGAGTTATTAGTTGGAACTTTTATGAGTCTGAGAAGACCCCACGAGATGCCAGCGGTGCCTTTCGAACGAAGGCTTCGAGCGTCCTGAAGCATTTATATGATGGAATCTGGCAGAAATGGACTTCTGAACGAATGCGGCTATGGGGATTAAAAGATTGATGTTGTCCAAACCCTTGATCGGAACAGGCAAAGAGGATGGATGAGACTACGCCACAACCATCGTTGGATTCGAGGTTGAATGCACCGAAGAACATGATCAACTACTTCGGCTCGAAGCTACGCACGATGGACGATCGGAAGCCTCGGCCTCCAATCCATTCGCCCAAAGACGCATTGAATCAGCTTCCGGAACTGCACGCCTCGATCTTGGCCGCATGCGACTGGCTTATTGATGTCGCTCAGGTGACCACCGAAGAAGTGGATCCACAGCAGAATCCCCGTAATCTGCGCCACGACTACTGGAAAGGCGCATTTCGCGGCGAATATCGAGTGGCGACAAAACAGTGGGATTTCTTTTGTCCCTGTTGGCACGGTGCGCAAGCCGTAAAAGCTCTTTGCCTAGCGTATAAGGTAAGCCACGATGAGCACCACCTCGAGTCGGCGCGTATGGGAGGTGATTTTATCCTTCACTGTCAGGTTCAAGAGGGTGCTGATCGTGGTCTCATCCTCGCCTATGAAGATGATCCAGATAAAGTGGGTTCGGCTGCGATTCTAGAATCGTTGGACGGCCTGTTTTACCTGGCGGACGCCACGGGTGACAAGCGGTACGAGCAAGCGGCGATCGCTGCACTTCGTTGGGTACGCGACCATAGGTGGGTCAAAGGTAAGGGCCTGATCCTTGGACGCTATGATCCCGTGACGCGCCAGACGATCCTCACACCACACATTTCAAAGGATGGCGGGTCAGGTCGACCATTGGCAGACGATGCTGTCTTTCTTAAGGGTTACCAGCGATCAGACGACGAGAGTCTGCGGGAGGTGTTCTACGACATCCTGGAACGATTGCTCGTTGATGAACGACCAGAGGGCAACTGGGTTGACTATAGTCCGTGTTATCGTGAGACCGGCGAGATTCATCCCCGCCATGGCTATTGGTGGGGCAGGCCCATGATCGACGCCTACCAAGACAGTGGCGAGCAGCGTTGGCTGGATGCGGCTTGCCGTTCGGCCACGTGGTACACCAAAGCGCAACGTCGCGATGGTGGTATGTTTCGAATGACTGATCTGAACTTCGACACGGGGTGTTTTAATCAGGCGACCAGCGGGATTGTTTGTGCGGCAATCCTTTGGATTGAGCTTTTCGAGTTGACAGGTGAGACCATGTGGCTAGAGCCAGCTCGCAAGGCGCTGGATTTTGCGATGAGCGTACAGTTTGTAGAACCGCAGGATCTCAACCTGACCGGATGCATCCTGGAGAAAGTCCTGCCGCCCGACGGAACTGATCGCAGTCCATACCACATCCGTGATTTGGGTACGATCTTTTTTGTTCAGGCTGGGGCGAAATTAATTTTGGCTACGCAAGGATGATTGCTGCTGGAGTATGACACGCCGATTTCTCGGAATTGCACGGTGTGGGAGCATTTATGACCCGTCGTAAACTGGTTCTCCAGCATGGATGGTTGGCGGTATGTAGAAACCGTGTTGTGATTGCCACGAAAAGTCACTCAGACACAGGTTTTAGCCTGGAGTACTGAATCGCATGACATCAATTAAAGCTTGACATCTTGTCAGGTTCGTAGCCTGGCATGACTCGACCAGTCGGGCGACCTTTGATCAGCTGGTTGTGATTGGTAAAGCCTTCCGGCCTGCCCTCGAGCACTTCGACCATGTGACCACGCCATGTCTGTAACTGGCCAACATGATCTTTAGCCGCAAGGTCATATAGCTCGTTGGGGTCTTTGTCGAGATTAAACAGTTGTTCACGACCTGTTTGAGAGAACCATACGTACTTGATGTGGCCATCAGTGATGAAGTGGTGGGATTCTTCTATCGCACGACTGCTGGCGTGCTCGCCGTGTAGAATGTCACGCACCCGATCCGTATCGCCACGCATGATGGGTAGCAGACTTTGGCCCGTACAGGTATCGGGAATGTTTATACCTGCAGCATCCAAAAGGGTGGGCATGATGTCTTGCAATCCCACAGGGCTATCGCAGGTGACTTGCTCGGATAGTCGCCAGCTCTCTGGTGCCCGCATGAGAAATGGGATCCGGGCCGATGCTTCGTACGGATAACCCTTGCGGAATAGATTGTGGTCACCCAACATCTCGCCATGGTCTGATGCGTACACAACAAAGGATTCGGTGAACTGTTTGCCGATATAGCGCAGCAGGCGGCCGATCTGATCATCGATGAAGTTGATCATTCCGTAATAGGCGGCACGGGCGCAGTGCATGTCCCGTTCATTGAGGTGGATGTCGAACGCGTCTGGGCTCAAGCCCTTCTGTGGTCCATCGAAAGGCAGCGCCCAGTCGCCCACAACTGGCGGCGGTAAGTCCCGGCGTTCGTATCGATCGTAGTAGAGCTGTGGTGGTGTGAATGGAGGATGCGGATCAATGAATGAGATATTCAGAAAAAAAGGTGTCGACGGATCTCGCCGCTCCAAGAACTGCATGGCTTGATCAATACACCAGAACGTGTGCGTTTGCTCCTCGGGCAGGTGGTTTGGTCGGCCGACCCAACCGTTTGGGGAAACACCGTGGGCCATCGCCGGATCCGTTTCTCTGCGACCATGTACCTCACGAACCCAGTCCACGTAGTCGTTATTACCTGTCAGTGGCAGGCCAGCTTTGGTCGAATCGGCAAGCAGCATGTGGTTAAAGCCAAACCGCATCCTTGGCGGCCACAGGTGTAGCTTGCCGACTAACTGCGTCTGATACCCGGCCTTGGTTAATTCTCCTGCAAGGGTGTGGGTGGGATTCCATTCAACCCCGTTTTCAAAGCCCACCATGCCATTGGCAGCCGGTGCTGTTCCGGTCATTAAAGAACGCCGCGCCGGGATACAACTGGGGGATTCCGCATACCCGCGCTGGAAGCGCGTTCCAGTGTGTGCGAGGCGGTCGATATTCGTCGTTTGCAAGACCGGGTGCCCCTCGATTCCAAGGCAGTCGCCGCGCTGCTGATCGGTCATAATCAGAATGATGTTTGGTTGGTTGTCGGTCATTCAACTTATCTCAATACACTGCTGGTTTGTAGACCGTGAATTCTACCGCTTGACCTGGATCTTGCGTAGTGTGAATCGTGACGATTCTGCATCTGTTTGGTATCAGGATCTCTCCGTGGAGGGAGCACATCTGTTTTACAGAGTTATTTCCAACACGTCAGCTTACGAGATTATTCATGGGCGAACTTTACCGAACAAGGCTTGGTGTTGGTTGATTGTCATCAGATGATGGCGGATTGAGTTTTCCAGGTGGACTGCAGCCGCCGCCAAGCCATCCCGATTGCGAGCCTGACCACTATGATCACTGCAGAACATGGGCGTCGTCTGAGATTCCGAATCGTTAGGGCAGGTAGTTGCAAAACATGGGATACCCAAGGCAATCAATCCCCCAATCGAAATTAGGTTGGACACCAGGCGATCAACCGGTGATTCGCCCACCGCAGTCGCTGAAATACCTCTTCGATACGCGGGGCTGGCTGGTGATTCCTGGCGTTATGACCGAGGATGAGATCGTCGAAATGCGATCGAGAAATGGCATGAACATTCTCCTGCAAAGTGATTTAACTTCGGCAGTTGATCAGTGGTCACATTGTTTTCGCCGTTTAACGGTACCTTGCGGATCGATGGCCAAGACACGTCAGCGCCAGGGTCAGGACCGCAATGGTCGCGGGCTCGGGAATGAATGTGCCGAGCCCCGCATTGCGTACCGCCTGCCCCAATGACACAGCTTGGGCTGCAGACCAGTTGGCACCGACAATGCCCAGGTCCGCCACATCCACGCCGCCATCTAAATTGGCGTCACCATCAACGTAGGTGACGTTATTCGCGTTGAAGTTGGCGCCTAAGATGCCTAAATCCCCCACGTCAACAACGCCATCACAATTGAAGTCGCCCGGTATACCACTCGCACCAGGGCCATCAGGACCGCAACTACCGTTGTCGGCCAAGGAACCTAAAATGATGTTGTCGTATAACGCGTTCTCAAATGAGCCAAGCCCACCGCCAAGTTGAACACTAATGACATCGTAATTCCCGGTTGCCGATTCGAAGTTTTCCAACAGCAGCGTATCGTCCAGCCATAGATCCAGGCGCTGGTTCGACGCTTTGTAATGGACGGTAAGCCGGCCTTCGGTCAATTCAAAGTCGATCGGCGTTTTCATCGCATCCGAACGCACGCCACCATCTGGGATCGGTCCGTGCCAAATATTGTACCGGTTGGATTGGCCATTGACGTACGAGCCACCCCATTCATTTGTACCGGGGGCGGCACCGCGGATGGTGATTAGATCGGTGTCACCGGTGATTGGACTGACCGTCGCCGAGGTTAAATCAAATAACTTGTCGTTACCGAAGGTATCACCGGCAAGCACATCGATCTTAAAGTCGAATGAGAAAACCCAATCGTTCTCGGTATTCCTGGGCGTAAGCTCGGCCGAGTGGCGAGCGGTTGATCTGACCCGGACGGTTGAATTGACACATGCGCTGCCCGCAAACGCTCCGTCCGAATTGTTTGGATCAAACACATTGGCCTGGCATTCCCAACCACCGTCATCGGAAAACGGCGAAGAGCCAAGCACAAAAGCGCCTTGAAGGAAGGCTGCTTTACCCCAATCGACTGCGCTAAAACTCCAGTTGTCACATTCAAGAAATTCATTGTGCATCTTACCGCTGGCATCATTGTTCCCAGCGCGTGGTGCGTCCTGCGCGCAACCGTCTTCGGTTGTATTAGGATCCCCAGAAAACGGGAGATTAATCCCGGGCTGATTGTCATCAAGGAATGGTACCGGCGGGCCAGCGTACGCCATGATCGAACTGATAAGCACGATGACGGTTACATGAAATCTCTGTTGGTGCATGTTGATTTCTCCCTGGGAGTTGTTTGCTGCTTTATCTGTTTAACTCACGCGACACCAATATTATAGTTGCAAACGTGGATATAGACCAAGATTAATATGTTTAAGGGCATCAAAGCCCACCTGAAGCGTTTGAGATGTTCTGGGTGTGGGGAAGGCTGCTTGGTGTATCTGATTGCATCAGGGCTTGATCTATAATCACCCACTTACGGTGTATTCAGATCCAGATATCACAGTTCTTTTTTTGACATAAATATTTTCAAATAAAGCATTTGAGTGGCGGTGGGGTGTTTTGGTCGCCCATGGCACATGATTTGCAAATGATACTTGGAAGGTGGTTATCCATCATGGATTTGAAGTAACTAAATGGTATGGAATCAATCAGGCAGCTTATTGTTGGAGGTTATAAGATGAAACGTTTACTCGTATTGGTGTTGGGTATCGCAGTGTTGACGTGGGGTC
>PBAS01000058.1 GCA_002716625.1 Phycisphaeraceae bacterium
TACTTATAATATTTTATTTTAAAGGAACTTATGGGTTTTTTAAACTCCCTCAAAACCACAACGCCCAAGCGGCGAACACTGTTCACCCCAAGCCCGCTGCCCACACAATTTGAGCGTTGCCCATGTTACCCAACCAAGATCCCTGGTAACTAATCAATCCGATGGCCTTGGCTCTGGATCAAAAGGCTGGTCCAGCTCCTCCCAGATCACTTCCTCATGCGGTACCTCGAAAGTCACCGCCTTTGCAGTACCAGACCCTGGACGACCAAATCCGCTGCCAAACCAACCCGGGGTCCTAGTTCAAGTAGTCGCCATCTTGTCATAATTTATATTTTAAACTCAATATACAAAACAGTTAACATCAATATAAAACACCGGATCGTTCGACCAAAACAGCTACCCACTCCTGCAGGAATGATGACCTTTTAGGCATATCCAGTGGGTTTGTTAACCCAATGCCTAAGTTGCAAGCAAGCGAGGTGCCAATAGCAGGTGTCGTACCCACCAAATCAGGCTTTATTCCATGTTATATGCAGGAAATATCCCCGCCAGCCGAATGAAATGAATATTGGCATGATGATTGCGTATTGTAGTAGTAGATGTTTTTGTGCCCATTTTTTGGGCTTGTGTAAGCCACCCTTGTACTGAAGGAGTTTTGTATGTCACTGTTTAGTTACATGAATCGATGTTTGGCAATTAGCTGCATTTTTGCCGCAGCACTCGTGATCGCACCACCGGCCGCGTTGGCTGGAGATGGGCCAAATCAGGGAAGCGTTTCACTGAGCACCAGTGTTGACGTGACCACCGCCTATTTCTTCCGTGGTATCGTTCAGGAAGATCAGGGTTCGATCATTCAGCCTGCCGTCGAAGTCGGCTTTAGCCTCTCCGACAACCTGTCCCTGTCCGTTGGCATCTGGAACAGTTTCCATGATGGACCATCCGGAACCGCAGGTGGCGCCACCGATCCCGAGTCGTGGTACGAATCAGACCTTTACATTAGTGCCGGCACAAGCCTGTCAGACGACCTTGACGGAAGCGTGACTTTGACGTGGTACACAAGCCCCAATGACGCGTTTGCAACCGTTACCGAAGTTGCCATCGGCCTAAGTATCGATGACAGCGATGGTCTTGCACTTTCCCCATCATTGACCCTTGCAATGGAAACCTCGAATTCAGCATTTGGTGCTGAAGAAGGCACGTACCTCGAACTGGGCATCGAGCCGTCATTGGCCCCATTTGCAAATGGTAATCTCCAAAACGTTGCCCTTTCTATGCCCATCACATTGGGTCTGGGAATCGATGATTACTACGAAACAGCAACGGACGATGATGACTTCGGATTCTTGGACATTGGAATCGTCGGTAGCATGCCGCTATCAGTACCAGCCAGTTACGGCAGTTGGACTTTGTCTGCTGGCGTGCACTACCTGATGCTGGGCGACAACACAGAAGCAGCTAACGGCGGCGACGATGACGAGATCATTGCGACCGTCGGGATTTCCATGGGCTACTAGCATACGTAGCCAGGGAACAATCATTAACATTTTGATTGCATACCATGCGCGATGTGATTTGAGGTCTTGATAGGACCGTTTCGATAATCTCAATTGCGCTGCGTATATAACTCGTTCTTAACCCGGCACTGGGGTCAGGCTACCGCTTGGCCTTGGTTCACCGAAAAAGGTTGGAACGATCTCTCCGAGCGATCCAGCCACACACTGGATCGCTCTTTTTTTTGTTTAATTGGCTCCCTTCGCAACTTGATCACCTGAAAGATCGCCATGATTGAACCCTTGATTGTCGACATGCACCTGGACCTGGCCTGGGACGCGATTTTCTGGAATCGTGATTTAACCCTGCCGGTTAAAAAGGTTCGCAGCCAGGAGCAGAGTGAACCTCCGCAGGTAGCTCCTGATTACAACGTTGGTCATTGCACAGTAACCTTTCCAGAGATGAGGCGCGGATATGTTGGACTTATGCTCAGTACCATCATGTCGCGTATTGACGCACGCCGAAACTGGATGCGAGATGGGATGCGAACCCAAGAGCAGGCCGCGGCAATGGGGCGAGGGCATCTTGCCTATTACCAATTGATGGCGCGGCGTGGTGAAATCAAGCCGGTCAAAACAGTTGATGACATCGATGAAGCCGTTGTCGCATGGCAGAACCCAACACCCCAAACACCTATCTATCACATTCTGTCGATGGAAAGTGCGGACCCAATTCTTGATCCTGATGACGTTGCCTTCTGGTGGGATGCGGGACTACGGGCCGTCGGACCAGCACATTTTGGTGACAACACCTATATCCACGGGACTGGCACCGAAGGTGGTCTAAAGCCGCCTGCCAAGGCCCTGTATCAAGCGATGCAGCAAGCCGGAATGATCCTAGACATCACCCATATGGCCGACCAAGCTGTCTGGGAGTCACTTGAAATCTGGAATGGAGCGGTATTCGCCTCACACTGCACCTGCCGATCAATTGTCAAAGGGCAGCGGCATCTGACAGACGACATGATCAAGGAAATTATTCGCCGCGATGGTGTCATTGGGCTCGTCTTCTGCCAATGGTTTATTGATCCGCAAATAACGTGGGAAAACCGGCCGTCAAGCTATATCCCGAAGAAAAAAATGGAGGATCTGGTGCCGCACATCGAACATATCGCAGATCTGGCAGGTGGATCATTTGATAACATCGCCATTGGCACCGACATGGATGGTGGTTTTGGCGCCGAACTTACCCCGATAGATGTCGATACAATCGCAGACCTGCAACTTCTCTCAGGCGTTTTAACAGAGCATGGTTACGATGATGAAGTGATCACTGGCATCATGCATGCCAATGCCCTGAAATTCTTCAAGAACGCGCTGAGAAATTAGACCCGAAAATTAATCCCCCGTTTACCCAAACCTAATGCCACCTCTCTACCGTGTCATTGGATGGGAGAGCAATACTGGGAGAAGGGGAAAAAGTCCGTGGGAGAAAGCATTCTTTACCCTGCTGCAATCAAAAGATGGCTCCAGCGGGCTTACCCCTATCAGCCCTGCCCGCACGAATTGACGGCTGCAAACAGGTTCTTTTGGGGGGGAGGGGTCGCCTAGTCCCCAATCCCCAGATCTGTCTTTGTGAAAAGACTTTCGAAGACATATCCAGCTGACGTGATTTTCTCACGAGCCCCTTCTTGACGATCTATCACCGCCACAATCTTGTTCACGGTCGCGCCAGCCTCACAGATCACTGCAGCCGCCTCGAGAACCTGGCCACCTGATGTTGCAATGTCTTCGACGATCATGACCTGATCGCCCGCGTTTAATACACCCTCCAATCGTTTTTCTGTACCGTAATCTTTCTTTTGGTTACGAATGAGAACCATTGGCAGATTAGCGGCCATCGCTGCAGCAGCAACAAGGGGAATACCGCCCAATTCGGCACCCGCAAAGCGATCTACCGAATCGTCAGCATGCTGAGCAAAAAGCTTGCCGAGAGCTGCCAGGATATCCGGCTGGGTTTCAAATAAATATTTGTCTAGGTAGTAGCTGCTCTTGCGGCCACTACGCAATGTGAAATCGCCCCGAAGCAAGGCAGTACTCGAGATTCGCTCAATCAATTGCTGCTTGTCCATTGTCAGCAGTGAGTATAGCCACAATCAACATTCTAGACAGCCGCATGAATTATCACCATGGGTTACACTCCCATGGTGATGGGTATTGATCTGGCCGGAAAAGTGATTGCAATCACTGGCGCAAGTAGTGGCATTGGTGCGGCCACTGCAGTTGCCTGCGCACGGGCGGGCATGGATGTTGTGATTGGCGCGCGACGAATGGACCGACTTAAAGACGTTGCCGACCAGATTATCCAGATAGGGCGCAAGGCTATTGCCATGCCTTGTGATGTCGATCGTGATGAGGATGTCCAAAAGTTTATCGAACGGCCCAGAACTCAATGGGGCCGATTGGACGCGGTATTTGCCAATGCTGGCGTAGGCCTGTGTAAATCCATCACTGACACAAGCGACACCCAAATGCGATCGATCTTCGAAACCAACTATTTCGGCACACTGCGTGTAATTCGCTCAGCAGCACCCTTGATGAAAGAACAAGGACATGGACATATCCTGATCTGTTCAAGTGCAGCCAGTGAGATCGGGATGCCCATGTATGGAGCATACTGCGCCACAAAGGCCGCACAGGATTCTATTGCTGGCGCCCTTCGCGCTGAACTGGCCGATGAAGGGGTCCATGTCAGTAGTGTCCATCCCATTGGAACCCGAACTGAATTTTCCGATGTCACTGCCGTACGTTCAGGACATACTCATCAATCATTCAATACTCCGCCGGCCATGGTTCAGGATGCTGCAGTTGTTGCTCGATCTATTGTCCACTGCCTTCGACGCCCAAGACCGGAAGTGTGGCCCCACTGGCCATCACGGCTTGGCCTGGCCATCGTGACGGCGTTCCCGCCGCTCGGCGCCAATACAATGCGGCGCATAATGCGGCGACGATTTGCCAAACATGTTAACGGGATCCATACAGCATGAATCTACAGAATGCTCAATCACTGCTTCGTGCCAATATCGACAAGTCCCGCGCGGTGCTGAGTCAACTCGATCAACTCACCGAACCGCTTGAACGAGCAGCCACTTTGCTCCTCACAGCCTTGGTCAATGGACGAAAGGTTTTGTGTTGCGGAAATGGAGGAAGTGCAGCAGACTGCGCTCATCTGGCGGCTGAGATTGCCGGACGGTATGTACTGGATAGACCGGGCTTCGCGGCCGTTGACCTGACAGCAAACCATAGCCTGATGACCGCCCTGTTGAATGATTTTCCACCCCAAGAGATCTTTGCTCGACAGGTTGAAGCACTTGGTGGCGAAGGTGATGTGCTGCTGGCAATTTCAACCAGTGGCCGCAGTCAGAATGTGAAGATGGCATTGGAAAAAGCGTCCGCTCATGGTCTGGAAACGGTTGCGATGCTGGGTAAGGGTGGTGGCAACTGCGCGGGACTGGCCACAGTGGAGTTGATGGTGCCATCGGACAATACACAGCGTATCCAAGAAGCACATTTACTACTCTACCACACCCTTTGCGACTTGATGGACCCAATATTGGCCGATTTACGGTAAGACATGCACCTGGGTGTCCACACTTCCTCACCCACAATCAATAACACCATCCCTACGCAAAGCTGGCCTTGTCATCCACTTGAATGGTACCGGAATCGATGATTTGGCCGTAGACACCACCCCGGCACCCGATAGCCAAGGCATCGCGAAGCCCCGGTTGCCATTGGTCAATCCCTGGGCAAGGTTTCGTCTCTGCTTTGACGTCGACACGAAGATGGCCAATGCGAATGGTCTTGCCAATTAAATGCTCCAGCGTATCAGCCTCAATCAAAAGATTGGCACGTCGGGTATGCCAAGGTAGATCCACACCAAGTTGTTGAATCACCTGCTTCCACTGCCGTGATGCCAAAAGGGTAATGCCACGTTCGACACTTGAACCGTGGTCACCCGCCAAGCAGCCATTTGCATAAGCCTCCGCCTGGTTTACTTCAATCATTGGCCCACGATGATCACTACGTATGGCAATAGCCAGCACCCTCCCTATCTGCTGTTTGGCCTGATCTGTTGGACTGGCAGTAAACATTACATGACCTTCAAGGTTAGCTAGGCCAACACCCCTGTGTTTTCGCCCTCTTTATGGAAGATCATTTTGATACACGACGGCTTGGCTATGCGGATTACAAGTCTCGCTTATCGTAATCCAATTCTATCATAAACAGCTTATCAACAATTACCGCACGCCCCTTCTGAAAACCACCTGCACCCGTCGGCAGTACTTCAGGACATCTGGTCTTTACCTTTGGTTGTCCCATTGCCGGTTCATTGTCTACGCGGTAACGGCAAGCACCCGGCAACCAAGCAGATGAGCATCAACGATAGCACAAAGGCTATCGAAAAATGAGAAAGCAATCGTGGCTGACCGAGCGTGATGGCAATCCAAACGGCAAGCAAAGCATAACGGACAATCCTCAACAAATTTAGTACCTGAAAACAAGAAATGAGCGCCTCCGCCATCATGATGACCACGACCGTGACAATCAATGCACTTAGGTAACCCTGCAGACGAGCCAAATGGCCATCTATTTTCTCCTGCCGATTGTCCTGTTGCTTGGTTAAAGCGTTAACCACCGCCTGCCTGATCGCCCCGTCAGACACATCTTCGTCATGTAGGAATATTTCCGGAGGTAGCTCTGGAGAACTGGATTGCTCGACATCTGAGAGCCCAATATCACCGGTCAAAAACAACAGGTCATAGAGGCCCGGTGCCCCACGGCCCAAAACATGAGGGCCAAGAAGTACACCGACAAAAACCCCGGCAATGATTAGCCAAAGATCACGTTGATTAGGCATTGCCTGGGCAGATCCGCTATCGGGTTGCATCACCAGAGCTTACTGAAGTTGCGACATGTAACAAAACTGTGCAGAGAGCAATTAACAGGCGTGGAAACCTTGAAACTGCAGCCATTAATCCCGCCAGCCACTGCACCCGTTTTACCACCGATGTGTCAGGGAATTAGATGCGAGTCGCCAATCTGTGTAGGTGCTTCATCACCGGCAAAGATTCTCACACCCTTAATCGTCCATATGTTGTCGCCTTCTACGGTCTGCGGCCGAATCGACCAGCGGACCGCTCCATCTACCGAGAGAATATTCTGCCCCGATCCGTGAACCGCACTGGGGCTCTCGGTGCCGATGTTTACACGTAGCCGAAATGGCTGTCCCTTTTGGATTACAAACAAGGGATTCTTATCCGCCAGTAATGCCATAATATTGGGAAGTTGGCCAAATTTTGGGATCTGAATTGCAAACTGATTCTGATAGCTGAAGGGTACTGCAGCATGGCTCGCCCAATCAGTCGCACCCGGATCAACATGCCGCGGGGTGTGTACATTTGCTGCACACGAAAGTGTCGCTGGCGACAGGTAACGGTTACGGATCAACAGGTACAAGTGCTGGGAGTTCGACCGGACAAAACCATCTTCATCTGGTGACTGGCCTACTTCATACCACGTTGAGCCCGGACGCACCTTCCCCCGCGGCAGGGTGCCAAAATCCGCCGCATAGGACCGCAACCCAACACCTGCTGCTTGCAAGTTAGCCGCACATGCAACACGTTGTGCATCAGCCTGGTTGGCATGTAATATCGGAATCATCAACGTTGCCATGACCAGCAACGACGCCGCCACGGCCATCGCCTCACGCCAACCAAAACTTGATGCGGGCACTGAAAGTGTCTGAATCTGTTGTGCGAATTGCCGACGCTGCTTGGCCTCACCCACCCGAGCCAATGTGCTTTGGAAAAGATCTGGTGGAGGCGGTGCGACATCATACGCATCAAGAAGACCCAAGACTTGCTTGGCCTTAACAACACGCGGTGTTTGGTTGGTCAGGGAGGGATCAGATTCTATATTTTGGTGGCCGGCTAGAAGAGCATCGACAGCATTGGCGTCTTCGGAATTAAGTCCTACGGGGTCAGACGGATCCTTCATGACCAAGCCCAGACCTTCCTTTTAATTGGCAGATTAGACATGCCCAGCCTCAATTTGATTGCTCCAACTTCTGTTTCCAACGCTGGGCGAAAGTACCCACTGCCGCATGCAGACGGCTTTTGACGGTTCCAAGTGGAATATGCAAGACCTCGGCGACCTGTTTATAGGAAAACTGATGAAAATACGCCAACAGGAGAATCTCCCGCAGATGCTCGGGCAAGCCATCAACAACTGCCCGCACTAAATCTGCTGTTTCTTGCTGTGCCGTTTCGTCATCCGGCAGAGGCAGATTGGCCTCCAGCAAATCCAGAAACTGCCGATCCCGATCCTCGTCTGATCCTGGCTGGACCGGCGAAGAAAGCTGTGTCGCAGCGCGACGTTTACTTCTACGCAGATAGTCCCTGGCTTTGTTCGCCGCAATTGTAAAAAGCCAAGGTTTAAATCGCTTGGATGTTTGGAATGTATCGATTGAAACGTGTACCTGCAGAAAAGTGTCCTGAAAGACATCCTCAGCAGCCGCGCGATCCCGAACAAATCGGACCAGAAAGCGGTAAAGCTCCTGCTGATATCGCTCAATAAGCTGCGAGAAGGCCTGCTGATCACCACGACGATACGAACGAACCAGCTGTTCATCTGGCATGTCGATCCGCTTGCAATCTGCGTTCAAGTCCATATATCAGCGTATCTTACTGACTTTATAGGTGATATTTTCCAACCCTCGACCAGACCGAAGAATATGGCTAAACCATGGGCATAGATATAACTCGCATGGCCGCCGGTTTTCTAATTAGGATCGATTTCAACCTCAAATCCGTACTTATTGGCCCCCATACGATGCCAATTGCTCCAATGGGTGAACCAACAAACCAGAAGCCAGTTTGGGATAAAAAAATGTACTCTTTTGCGGCATGAGCTCACCCGCTTGGCTTACCGCTTGAACTTCTGCGATGGATACCGGCTGAAGAATCACCCCAAACTGCTGATCCGGGGCTTGGGACTGCTCACGGACTTCAGCCAGCGTATGAGGGAACTTCCATGTAATTTGTGATCGTTGATCTGAAGGAAGAAATAGAGGCTTGCAGATCCTTTCCACAACCAGATGCTGGACAATTGACACATTCAACTGCCGCCAGGCCAAGCTTCGATCACCATGCGTGCTAGACAGTGGATCTGCTTCCGTGGTGGTCACCAAGTAAAGCTGTGCGTGAGATTCCGACGGAACGTAAAACCCCATTGCGTGTGGGCCTGTGGTTGCCAGGGCGGCCACGAGCGCCTCTAAATCATCACCAGAAAAAGTCTCAATCTTGAGTAAACCGTCAGCCGCCTTGCAAAAACTTGGGAAATTAAAGTCTGGTATTCCGCCAAATACACGATGTGTTGCGCCCAGTTGCATACCCGGGTCTTCAAACGCGACCAGTACGAACAGGCAGTCATTTACCGGATGCTCCGATGATATATCTGGCGAAGCCTGGATTAGTTCCTGTTGGTAGTTCACAGCAGTGTTATAGCGATGATGGCCATCGGCAATGAACACGTCTTTGGTCTCAAAAAGGCGGACAAGTTGCCTAGATACATGTGCATCTGATACAGCCCAAACTTCATGAAGAACATCATCATGGTCAGTTCTACCGACAAGAAGCGGCTGACTGTTTGTTACGGGATCCAGTAATTGACGTATCTGCTGATCTGCATCGCTGTAGAGACCAAAGATTGGTGACAGCTGTGAACGCGTCGTCCTCATCAGTTTCAGCCGGTCTTCCTTTGGTCCCGAAAAAGTTTCCTCGTGGGGATAGATTCCGCCATGCCCGGGCTTCGATTCACCAAGCCGCTGGACCGCTACGCCAGCAAAAAGACCCATCCGTTGGTACCGAGCGGCATGGCCCAGCAGTTGAAAGGTCTGACGATAGACGAAAAACTGCCGCTTGGGATACAGACCCATCACGCCATCATCAAGCCATTGACGAAACCGATTACCAGCCTGCTCATAGGCCTCATCAGGACCGACGGTCTTGGCAGGCAGATGCGGCAGGTCAACTGCCACAAAATTCTGATCATTCTTACTCAAAAGAGCGGCCTTGGCATCCTCATCCAGGACATCATAAGGCGGCGCAATCAGACCGGAGATGTCATGGTTGTCCTTGGCCTGGTAGATCAATGGACGGATTGGATGAATCAAAGCCATCAGAAGTATCCTTCGAACATTCCGGGGTGGTCCCTGTAACGCCAATGCCGGATGCATGGGCGTGAGCAAGACACATCATAAGAGTTTACATTACGCAATCATGGCTAATTCGTCACCTGACCACTAAATTGAGTAGGCTACCGGGTAATGACTCACTTGGCCGTTTCCATCATGGTTCATGATCTGGCCCAGGCCTCATCTGCCGCCATCCGTGCAGCTGAACAAGGCGCTGATCTCGTGGAGTTTCGTATTGACCGATTCACTCAAGATGCAGATGCACTCATTAAGCTGATTGAAAACTCCCCATTGCCGTGTATTGTGACTTGTCGCCCACAGTGGGAAGGCGGCGATTATGACGGCGAAGAGCAATCACGTATTGCATTACTTGCACAGTTGCATCAAGGCCTTCGCCAGCCGGCGTATATCGATTTTGAGCTGGCTGCATATCAACAATCGGATCAAGCCCGACGCAAGATCAACCAAGCGGTGGATCATCCTGGACAAGTCGGAACAACCACAACCGGCTTGATTCTTTCGAGTCATGATATGGACGGTCGCCCAGTAGACTTGTATCAATGCATCGAAGCGATGGCCGCCACCCGGGCCTGCCGTGTGATCAAGATCGCGTGGATGGCCCGATCACTACGAGATAATCTTGAAGCATTTGAGATTATTTCCCAACGCCACAAACCAACCATCGCCCTGTGTATGGGCGAAGCAGGGTTACCCTCACGTGTCCTAGCCAAGAAGTTTGGCGCCTTGTTAACCTTCGCTGCAATCGACGAAAACTCGGGCACCGCACCGGGACAACCAACTGTCCAACAGATCAAAAATCTATACCGGTGGGATGCGGTCGATGCCGAAACACGCGTGTATGGTGTCATTGGGTGGCCGGTGGGGCACTCACTAAGCCCCACGATTCACAATGCAGGATTTGATCAGGCCGCATTTAATGGGGTCTATCTACCAATGCCGATTCCACCGGCTTATGAACATTTCAAGGCAACCATCAGTTCGTGGATCGATGCATCGACACTTCATTTTCGTGGTGCTTCGGTCACACTTCCGCATAAGGAGAACCTCATCCGCTTTGTAGAGGAAGTTGGTGGCCAAGTCGACGCCTTGGCTGCACAGATTGGTGCGGCCAATACACTGACCATCACCGAAGATGGAACACTTGCCGCATCAAATACTGATTCGGATGCTGCGTTAACTGCGGTATGCCATGCGATGAATATCACCACAAGCCAACTTGAAGGCCGTCGAGTTGCCTTGATTGGCGCTGGCGGCGTTGCGAGGGCCGTAGCCGTGGCCTTTGCGCGTCAAAAAGCAACCGTGGTTGTATATAACCGTACTTATGATAGAGCAATTGCTTTAGCCAATTCACTTACAGGGATCGGCGGTAAGATCGTACCGGCAAAACTGGAAAAACTTTGTGATTCCTGTTGCCAGATCTACATAAACTGCACACCCATCGGCATGCATCCAAACACCAATGCCACGCCAATCGAAGCAACCAAACCAACCAAGGGGTGGGGACCGGGGACTGTCGTATTTGATACCATCTACAACCCACTTTCGACACGGTTACTACAAGAAGCGCAAGCCGATGGTTGTATTGTGATAAACGGTGTTGAGATGTTTGTCCGACAAGCAGCTGCTCAGTTCGCCCTATGGACAGGCTGTGAGGCTCCACTAGATCTGTTTCGCCGAACGATCACAGATCATTTTACTGATACCCAGATCAACGGGGCCGGGTAATCTTGCGGATGATGCTGGTGGTACTACGTCCCTTAAGTAGATCCACCAGTACAACGCGCCCACCACACCGCTTGACGTCATCTGCTTCAAGAACGCCGCTCTTCCTGTAGTCAGCCCCCTTGATCATTACATCCGGCTTGATCGCTCGAATTAATTTTTTCGCAGTGTCTTCGTGGAAAAGCGTAAGATAATCAACGGACTGAAGTTCACTGAGCACCATTAAACGATCGGCTTCGTGATTGACCGGCCGATCAGAGCCCTTGATACGACGTATCGATGCATCACTGTTGACCGCAACAACCAATAGGTCGCCGTAGCGGCTGGCTTCACGCAGGAATCCAATATGGCCCGCGTGCAGAATATCAAAGCAACCATTGGTGAACGCGATGGTTTTACCCATCCTGCGGTGAGCCTGCAGTTCCGGCAAGATCTCTTCAAGTGATCTGACTTTGCCAGCTGTTTCGTGGCTATCCTGCAGAAGCGTTAACAAGATCTCATCCAGATCAATGGGGACGATTCCGAAACGCTCGACTTCCAATCCAGCAGCAATATTGGCCAGCAGCAGAGCCTCGTGCCAACTTGCGCCGTTAGCGACCGCAGCAGCGAGTACAGCCAGAATCATGTCGCCCGCACCGGTCACGTCATACACACTACGCGTCCGGGTTGGAACCGGCTGTGGACGCTTTCCCTTTTCCAGAAGCAAGGCGCCATGTTTATCAAGTGTAAGAACAAGCGCTTTCAGCTTGAGGTCCAGCAGCAGCTTTCTCGCCATTTTCTGCTGCTCTTGCGCATCGCCGTTTCCATCAAGCCCCGTCGCAATCGCAGCTTCAAACCTATTGGGTGTTACACAGGTTGCCGCACGGTACTTGTCATAACTTTTAATATTGGCCGGATCAACGATCACCGGGATTTTCATTGCTCTAGCCAGTTTAATCATGCTCTGGCAAATACGTGAGGTCAGAACACCTTTGTTGTAATCTTCCAAGCACAACACATCTGCCCCCTTCAACGCCCGCTGAGCCCGGGCAATCAATTGCTGCTCTATCTTCCCAGGGACATCCTGAGTGCATTCTTCATCGACCCGAAACATTTTGTTGGCATGACGATGCTGTGCAAGTCCAATAAAATTATGCTTAACCGTGGTCGGACGATCACCACAACGAATCAGGCCTCCGGTCAAACAACCCGCCTCCTTGAGTGCGGTCGTCAGGGTGTCCGCATTGGTATCACGACCCACCACACCCAAACAAACAACGTCGCAACACAACGCTCGTAAATCGAGACAGACATTCGCTGCACCACCGGGTCTAAATTCTTCGCGATGAGCAGAAAGCACTGGCACCGGTGCGTCTGGACTCAAGCGGTCCGCATAACCAAACACATGGTGATCCAGCAGAAAGTCCCCCACCACAACGACCCGACGTCGACGCCATTGGTAGATCCGCTGAATTAGGCGGTCCACCCACTGATTCTCAAGCTTATTCACCATCACAGAAGGTCAATCATAATGAATGGAAGTTAATACGACTCACATCAGAGCTGGGGCACACCAGTGAACCAAATCCGCTCCAAATCCACATGTTGGCTACCCCCTCCCAGAAAACCAAACTGATTGCATATCCGTTCGTTAATGGTTGCTGGCGTCAAGCCCCCAAATTGAGCTTCAGCACCGACCTTAGATTAACCCTCTATCTACAACAATCATTTACCCAACTGTACGGTTACCACTTATCGCATGATCGCCAAATAGCTACCGCACAAGTCTCTTGGCAACCCACTTATTGATGCAGTTGGGTAACCGCTACTCTTTCAGATGCCCGCCAAGCCGATTGATACCATTCCACTGTGGCTTTTAGCCCCTCTTGGAAATCAATGATCGGCGTATAACCCAATACCTTGCGGGCAAGATCAATCTGGGCAACCGAATGCATAACGTCGCCAGCTCGACCCGGCCCCTGGATCGGCTTGAGATGTGAACGCTCGAGCAACTCAGCCATTGCCAAGGCGAGATCCATGACTGTCACCCCTTGCCCACAGGCAACATTCACAACCTGCCCACCAAAAGGCTTTGTTGTCTTAGCCGCCAGTAAATTGGCGTGAACCGCATTGTCGACGAATGTAAAGTCTCGCGAATATGCCACACCATTCACCGTCACCGAATGATTGGACAAAAGCTGATTTGCAAAAACGGCAATCACTCCACTGTATGGGCTGGAGGCATTCTGACGCGGGCCAAAGATATTGAAATATCTCAATGCAATAGCATCAATATCATAGGAATCAGCGTAAGCCCGCACGAGATGTTCGCCAGCCAGTTTATTTGCAGCATAAGGACTTTTGGGTAGCGGCTGCATTGACTCAACCTTGGGCAATGTCGGGGAATCACCATAACTACTTGAACTGGCAGAAAAAATCAGCCGGTGCACATGGGCCTCCCGGGCAGCTTCAAGTACCAGCTGTGTGCCGACGACATTCACTTCATGGAAGGCCATGGGGTTTTTAATACTACGAGGCACTGATGGCAGAGCCGCAACATGAAAAACCACCTGACAACCGGACATACAATCCGTTAGAGTTGAACGATCAAGAATTGAGCCGGTTACAAACCGAAATCGGTCCCCACCAATCCTACGTGCAAGCAATAAATTATCCTGATGGCCTGCAGTTAGATCATCCAACCCAATGACCTGACAACCTAATTCGACAAGTGCATCACACAGGTGCGACCCAATAAACCCAGCTGCACCAGTCACCAGGACACGCATGCGGGACAATTCATCGCCGTGCAGGTCCACCCAGTTCACAATGGCCATTTAAGGATCCCCGAGGTGTTAGGAGTTTTAGCGAAATACCGACATTGCATAGATCCACTGATGGCTAATTACTTTACCAATATAACTGTACGCAGTCTGATCCTATTGTGCAGTTGAAGAATTCCGCCGTAACCTCATCCTGCCTGATCCGCGGGATGGAGAATCTCGATATGACTGTAGCCATCAAGGATACAGACCACGATCTCGCCATCATCTTTTCGGATGGTCAACCGATCAAGCCAAAGCTTTTCGCCTTTGGCGCCAGCAAACCAAGCACCGGTCTTGGCCATCTCATACCGCTCCACAGTGCCACGAATCTGCGAGGTCCACACCTCATCACGTTGCGGAATCTGCTGGGTGATCACCACGCGCTGGCCGGGCACAAGTTTTTCGGTATGGCTCACAGTCACACAACCCTCTGATCCAAACAACGATACCTGATATCGAAGCTAAACCCAACCAACAAAAAAAAAACACGGCCTATGCGGGCCACTGGGGATACGGAATTATTTGTAAGTTCACAGTCGTTATGCCGTTCCAGCAGCTTAACCGAGGTAATCAGATTCAAGTGATTGACGGATTTTATCCAACGCCTTGTTCTGGATCTGGCGTACTCGTTCCTTGGTCACGCCGATGATGCGACCGACTTGTTCCAATGTCAGCGGGACCGGATCTATTTGGCCCGAACTAGCGTGATCAATCGCGAATCGTCGGCGAATGACCTCGTGCTCGACCTGAGTCAGTTCCGCGCGATTCTCCTTCAGAATCTGCTTAACTTCATCAGCACAATCACTTTCAACACCAGCGCGTTTTATGTCCAGATAGTCCGAACGCTCCAGTTTGGAGTCGAAATCCGTTGGGAACATCAAACGGTATCGCATAAATTTAACACCGGAACGACTAAAAGCCTTCAAGATGGCCCGGCAGGCATAAGTCGAAAATTTAAATCCGCGCGATGCATCAAACTTGTCAATCGCCCGCAACAACGCCATATTGCCTTCACTAACCAAGTCGGCAAAATCAATGTCCGCCATCCGAGTCCGCTTGGCCATTGCCAGAACCAAGGCAAGGTTCGTCGCGGCAATCTGAACCCGAAGCTCCTCCGCCTTCCGATACCAATCCAGCAACTCAAAAGCATCGGCTGATTTGATCGCCGAACCGGCTGCCTTCTTGATCTTCTCTTTCAATTTGAAAACGCGATAACGGCTATAGTTGAACTGGAAGAACAACACACGCTCTTCTTCAGCCGTCAAAACAACCGACCGTGTGCTTTTTGCATTCCACTGGGCAGCATCAGAAACACTCTCCATCACGGGGTGATACCAACTGGTATCCGGCAACGCGATTTCCGGTGCCTGATCAAATAATCTCCGCTTAGCATTTACACGGCCAAAGGTTGGATTCTTGACGTATTCATATTTGCCCGCGAGAACCTGCTGGAGAATGGCTTGATCGTCGGCACTTAACTGTCGCGTCGAACCAGCCAAGTTGATCGCTTGCGGGCGGCGGACCTGGTCCAGCGGCGATATATGTTGACCAATCAGTTGCACCGTTACGTCTCCACTCTTCCCCACCTCGATCAACTGGCCTTCAGTTAATCCCACATTGCCCTTTAGAATTTGACGATCCCAAAGCCCCGCAGGTTCGGAAAACTTGTTCAATAATTCCGCCATGGGTACAGGTAAACGAACTTTCCCTCAATCACATTATATCGAGCAACGGCAAATCCCTAGAGACAAAATATTGATTTCAGTAACACCACTCGCAAGGACCCGCAGGGGAAATTATTTTAAATATTTGTATAATAATGTTTTAAAAGATACACTGATTGATGGTCAACCCTGTGGGGATTTACTTCATCACAGGCTTTCCATGTACCCGGTAACGCCGCAGCAAACCGAATTATTTTTCTCAATTAACTGTATTTCCGCTGTGATCGACCAATCCCCCCCATGGGGCAAATCTCCCACCGAACACAACGGATTATCCATAACTACTTATTAAAGCAATTGATACAATCACCCTGGACTTAAAAGATCGATTGTTGCAGTCGATGTTCTTGACAGATAAAAAGCGCAGCTTACTATGGGCGACCAATAAATATGGCCATGGTGCCCCAGCGGTTATGGATATACTATATAACCCATAAACAATGACCATATAGTCGTTTACGAGATATTCAGATCATGCGGCCCTTAACTGTCGCAGTTGACCCAATTATTGCAAACAGGAGTATGCCATGGCTTTCACGCTGCCAGATTTGCCCTATGCCTTCAATGCCTTGGAACCAGTCATTGATGCTAAAACAATGGAGATCCACCACGATAAGCATCACAATGCGTACGTAACCAACCTCAACGGAGCGATTGACGGCCTATCGGTATCCGATGATATCAACGCCCTAATCACCAACTTGGGTGATATACCCGAAGATAAACGCGGCGCGGTAAGAAACAATGGTGGTGGCCATGCAAATCATTCATTGTTCTGGCAAATCTTGGCCACTCCAGGAGCCGGTGGCGGGGGACAACCATCAGGTGAATTAGGTGCCGCAATTGACTCCGACCTTGGAGGCTTTGCCAAGTTCCAAGAGGCGTTTAGCGCCGCAGGAGCCACCCGTTTCGGGTCTGGCTGGGCTTGGCTGGGAGTTAACAGTGGCAACAAGCTATGTGTCTGCTCAACACCAAACCAAGACAACCCTCAGATGGGAAGCAGCGTGGTCGATTGTCCCTGCACCCCCATCCTGGGCATGGACGTGTGGGAACATGCATACTACTTGAATTACCAGAATCGCCGCCCTGATTACATTGCTGCTTTTTTTGATGTGATCAATTGGGGGCAGGTTGCTGAAAATTACGCTGCGGCAAAGTAGCTGTTCGCCTGATTAAGGTGCAAGCCTGGTAATCTGCCACGAATCGTCGGCCTGGCGCTCATAATACAACCGGTCATGTAGCCGGTCCGAGCGACCTTGCCAGAACTCCATCGCCACAGGTGCCAGAAGAAAACCACCCCAGTTTTCGGGGACGGGCACTGTGCTGTCTCTATATCGTTCGGTCAACAACTGCATTTTCTGATCAAGCACCTGGCGGTTCTTGATGGCATGGCTCTGAGGTGATGCCAATGCCCCCAGTTGGCTACCACGTGGGCGCGAGTGAAAATAACGTTGCGATTGGTCACGCGACACCTTCGTAACCACTCCTTCAATTCGTACCTGTAGCCGCAACTGGTCCCAGTAGAAGACCAATGCTGCATATGGATTACCCGCCAGTTCGGACCCCTTACGACTTGAATAGTTGGTGTAGAAGACGAAACCCTGATCGCTGAAGTCTTTGAGCAAAACAACCCGGGCAGACGGCTTGCCATTGCCCGACACGGTGGCAAGCGTCATTGCAGTTGGCTCGTATAGGTTCGTCGAGTGAGCCAAATCAAACCAACACCGGAAAAGTTCGATCGGATTGCAATTGGCCTGAGTCTCGTCAAGCTCACACGGTTCTGTTGGCTTCGAGCCGTTCTCTAATTCCATTGGTCAATGATTGTTTCGCACCGGACAGGACTCATGAATTCCCAACTGGCGATCAATGGGCACTATGATCATGACCTTCATGACCCGGTCCCTCTGCACCAGGTCTTTTCGCGGTTGGTGTTTTAGCTGCCAGATCATCTAGTTCTGCCAGAAAATGGTCCGGTTTTGACTTGAATTCATCAACACATCCAGCACAACAGAACTTCACTTGCCTCCCTTTGTGAACGTAAGTAATCGGATCGCCCATTGACCCCAGCTTTTCTTTAGCAACAAGACAAATGCCAAGGGGGTAAGTCGTCACGGCGGATTGTCCACTAGTAGCCGTCGGGGCGTCGCCACACGCAACCACGAGAAACGTTGCAAACGCGAATACTGCACACCAACACGCAAATCCAGATAATTGACGTAGATCTAACTGCCGTATGCTTTTCATGTAATTAAGTCCTTAATCTTAAAGGTCAAAACCAGTTGGCCAGAGAACCTTACATTTTACTCTAGGCACCATCAAAAGGAGCGCCATCGATCAATCGACATTCCGCACAAAAGGTTTGCTCTGCCTAAACATTTCAAGGCGACGACGAATCCGGCTGGCTAATTCATCCGCATGGGCCTCCTTGGCCAAGCGTAGAGCCTTATGAGCAGTGGATGCCGCATCCTCAAATTGGCCAACCGCAGCATAAACGGTTGCTAGAGTATCTAGAACGACAGGATTTTGGAACTGCGTCAATTCAGCTGCCTTCACCGCGAAACCCATGGCCTTCCCGATATCGTCTGGGGTACTGGTCGAACCAGTGGCTAACAACCAAGCCGCGGCATTCAATGCTACCGACATGTCAGGGTGGTCATTGATAATGCCCTGGAACACCAATAAGGCTTCGCCATCATCCCTGGCATCAATCAACGCTGTCCCCAAGGAAAATCGTGTCTCGAGTTGACTAGGTTCTATCTCCATCGCAATTCGAAAATGCCTGATCGCCTGTTCCGGGTTGCCACGACTTGCGTATGCCCGTGCCAACCTAATATGAACCATCGCACCTTGTAAGTTAAGCTCAATAGCCTTTTCGTAGTGCTTAATCGCGACGTCCATATTCCCTTGTCGCTGCAAAGCCCTGCCCAAATTGTCATGGGCCCTTGCATAGCCAGGCCGCACTAAAATCGCTTTACGCAATAGCCCAGTTGCCTCATCCACGGCATCCTGATTGAGTAATGCCACGCCCAGATTATTCAACGCTTCAGGAAAGCTCGGATTCACCTGCAACGCCTGCCGATAGAAACCAATTGCCGCCTGGATATCACCGCGTCCAGTCGCTTCAATACCACGAATACGATAAATCTCCGCGTCCTCTCCCAGCAGTGTGGCTGCTTGCTGTAACACCCGCTCTGATTCAGCCTGCTTTCCTGCCCAACTCAACATCCCCGAAAGATTGCGGAGCGCGGTGCCCAATGCTTGGCGATCAACACGGGAGTCGATCTTGTCAGTCACTTCACGAACAGCCCCACTGGCCACGGTGTCACTAACCACTACGATTTGATGTTGCCTTAAAAAGTCAAAAAGGTTCAGTGCCAACAACCGATAACCAGCCAGCGTAGGGTGAACATGATCCACAAAAAGTTCCGCACCCGCGATACCACCTTCACTGTGCTGCTCTACCAATTGATCAAACTTTAAATTTGGCACGTTTCTTTTTGCTGCGATCTGGCCAACAATTTGCTGCATGGCCGGCAGAATACGCATGGCACAGACATCTTCTTCCAATGCTTTCTGCAATGCCACTTGAGCACGTTGCAAATCGCCCATCTCAAGATAAATACGCCCGCGGAGGAAGTGAAGATCTCCATGGCGACCATCGATCTCCAATGCATGGTTTACTGCCAGCAAGGCGTCTTGCAACCTACCTTTTGCATGGGACTGATTGGCCTGCTGAAAAAGGGATGCAAATGTCGCCGCTTTCCCAGCCGGCAGGCCACTGATGTGTTCGCTCTGAAAAGGTGAAAAATCCCGCAAATTGCACTGTGGTGTAACAAGGATCACCTTGGCATCAACTGAACGTGCAATATCGATCATTCGCTCAACATTAAACTGATAGTGCGCAATCACCTGCTCGCGCTGGATGTCATCACGTGTATAACTTTCCGGCCCAATTGTGGCATCTTGAAGAATGTTCTCGACCTCACCGCCAAGAACTGGTCGTGCTGAATTCCCATGACGATCAGAAAGATCTCCACTAGAAAGCAACTGATGCAACACGGCATACAGACGGGTCTTACCCAGCAATGCCCCTAACCGGATCACTGCGCCTGGTGTCTGGATAATATCCTGGTATGTACGCCGCTCAAGAAACTCGTTATGACCGCAATAAATAATAAAAACATCCGGTTCATAACGAATCAATTCCTCCATCAACGCGGCAACGCGGTAGCTGGCATAGCCAATACCACCAACGTTGATGACCTCCCACCGATGCGTTGGCTTAGCCAATGCCAACAATTCACGCAGATAACCACTGAATGAAACCATTTCGCCATAAGGCCATCCGTGGGTCGTCGATCCGCCAAGACAAAAAACACGCCTGGTGTCTGCTTGCTTGTTTCGAGTAAAACGTTGATAGTGAAACCACTGCCGTTTATTGGCAGCAGTTTCAAGAAATACATTTCCGTCTGAGTCCGCCTGCTCTACAAATAGGGGAATATAGGATGAGAAACCCACGTATGGGTCTTCGTTGTAAAGAGTTGGCTGTACGCCCCACAATCCAAGCACTACTTCAACAATGAGAAAGAACCCGATGGTACAGGCAATAGAAAACAGTAGTTTTCGCCGCAACGAAATCTTGCTTGACGTCTTGGCCATCGAAAATAGGAAATTCCGGGGTCAACCCCCTTGGGTTATCTGGTCAGGGCTGCGGAGCACCCGTAGCCTTCTTCTGCAAACCGAGCTCAATATAGGGTTTGTTCTGGCGATAAAGCTTTATATGCCCCAGAACACGAGCAACAAGATCATCGTCCGCTTGCTCCGCGGCATATGCCAAGGCGAGTTGAGCCGTGGGTATAGCTTGGTCGAATCGCCCCGCCGAAGCATAAGCCGCAGATAGAGTATCAAGAACCACCGGGTCTCTATGCCTCGTTAGAGCATCCGCCATCTCAGCCTTCTCGATGGCCTTATGTGGATCACGGATTTTAGGGTGCTCGTCCGTCGCCAGAACCCAAGCCCAACCATTCAGTGGGGTTGGATCATGCCGCTGTAACTCATGTGCTTTGGCAAAATGTTCCAAGGCTGCATCGGAACGATCGACTCGTATATATTGCCATGCCAAATTGGTTTCTGCTTGAGAATGAACCGGGGTGATTTTGATTGCCTCCTCATATGCCGTTATTGCTTCGTACGGTTTGCCTGCTTGGGAATAAAGATTACCGAGGTTGAACCAAGCTTCAGCGTGCTGAGGATCCAATTCAATCGTTCGCTTGAAATGATGCATGGCCTTGGGGGGAGGGCCAATCTGCATAAACATCTTTGCCAACGTGAAATGCGCATTGATATGATCGGGAACTTTTTCAATCGCTAGTTGATACGCTCGAAATGCTTCTCCCAAGCGGCCTTGCCTGCTCAGCATATTGCCAAGATTCACCCACCCGTCTGCGTAGGCAGGATCCTCCGTCACTGCTCGATGGAGATAGCTAATGGCCTCATCTGGCCGTCCCGATTTGTCTAACGC
Source organism: Phycisphaeraceae bacterium (assembly GCA_002716625.1). Lineage (GTDB taxonomy): Bacteria > Planctomycetota > Phycisphaerae > Phycisphaerales > Phycisphaeraceae > UBA6626. Next base: position 21,540 of record PBAS01000058.1, read on the forward strand.
CCACGCCAAACGGTTATATACTTGATGCGTACTGACCTTGGGATTGTTTTCAGGATTTAGGCGTAGCACCAGATCGTATTGGCTGATCGCCTGCGCCAATTGATTCTGCTCTGTAAGAGCCGTGGCATAGTGAAAACGGGCCTCCGCATCAATGGGATCCATGGCAAAAAAGACTTCAAACTGCTCAATCGCCTCTGGATACTGCTTGGCCAGAAAGAGCGTTGATGCAAGGTTTTTTTGCGCTCGTTCATAATGAGGCTGGATTGCCAAAGCTTTTCGGTAGTGATATAGAGCTTCGGAGTACTGGCTATGCTCGCGAACATACGCTGAACCGAGTGTCGTATGCATAACCGGATTGGCCGATGTCACCTCAAGTGTATGAGTAAATAAGGAGATTGAATCTCGCCAAAGCCTCGCCTGCCGAAACGCAGTGATTCCCATTGCAATCACCACGACACCTGCGATCACAATAACAGCCGTTCGCAGCTGCTCCTGATAGTTCCGTAGACGATTGATTGCATCGGGTACACCCCAGGCCACCACAATCGACAGCCCGATGATTGGCAGATACATGTAGCGATCCGCATATGCTTGCACACCAACCTGAATGATCCCAATAACCGGTACAAGCATGCCGAGATATAACAACCATCCCACTGTAGCGTAGCGCCGGCGAATAGAACTGATTGCCCAAGCCGTTACCCCGACTAAAAACAAACCAGCACCAAGTATCTTCCAAGAGGTCAACGGCGTTCCGCCGATCTGGTCTGGATGTGGATAAAGAACGGCCAAACCCGCTGGCCAGATTGCCATACTGATGTATTGCACGTAAGCAACCAAGCCATTTGCAAGACGCGCGGCAATAGGGATCAAGTCGCCTGACCGTATAGCATCACCATGCTTTTGCATCTGAAAGGTAATGACGCATGAAAAGAGCACCAACACAAAGAAGGGGATTTTCTCCACCAGTAGAATCATGGCCGATCGATGGGGACATGCCACAGCCGACTCATCTACTTTTGAGTAATGCCCCAGTTCTACCCTTTGCAACGGCCAGTAATCGAACAAGAGAAAAACAAATGGAAGCGTGACAAGCATGGGCTTGCACATTAATCCGATCACGAAAAGAGCCAACGTGATAATGTACTTGGCAATTGACGGGTGACGTGCATAGGTGGCGTAGGCGTAAAGCGTGGAAAACGCAAAGAAAGCGCTTAATACATCCTTTCGCTCCGAGATCCACGCCACCGATTCAACATGCAAGGGGTGAAGCGCAAATACGGAAGCCACAAACGCACTGGGCCAAACCCTGCCGGTCATGTACTTCATTAGTAAAAATAACAGCACCACACTGAGCGTGTGCAATAGGACATTGATTGCATGGTGCCCCCCCGAAGATGAGCCAAATATTTGCCAATCAAGGATGTGTGATATCGTCGTTACTGGATGCCAGTTCGCCGAATGGCTATATAAAAGAGCCCACTTGATATTCTCTTTTGTCAGGCCACGATGAATCTCATCACTATCTAAAACATAGATTGGATCGTCATAATCGACGAATCCAAAGGTGACCGCTTGACCATAAACCGCAACAGTTGCCAGTATGAGCAAGAGAGCAATGATCTTCGTGCGATTCATGGTGTTTGTCTTTGATTATTGAAATGCTGCTCACCGCTGTGGGTGAAACTGCACTGAATAAATCGGCAGGTCCGCTGCCCGGCTTGAAATCCGATGTCACGAATCTAATTCAAGCCGGCCTGGCCTGTTTGGATTGGCTCACTGACGTAGTCGCGAGGGTCGGTAACTTTACCGGTCAACGCACTGGCCGCAACAGTCAATGGTGACGCCAAAAACACCCCTGCCTCTTTGTGCCCCATACGACCGGGGAAA
>PBAS01000059.1 GCA_002716625.1 Phycisphaeraceae bacterium
CGAGTGATTCTGACTCTTTGATCTGAAAGCAAAGGGGCTGTCTCTGGCAGTCCCTTTGTTGCACCGCTAAAAAGGTTTCGGTGCAGGCCAGTAGCTCAATTGGCAGAGCAGCGGTCTCCAAAACCGCAGGTTGGGGGTTCGAGTCCCTCCTGGCGTGTTGTACGTTTCACATTGCCGTTCAACCGGCAGAACCGTGAATGAGTGGCTTAAGATCAGTTGGTAACTTGGATTCGCATCCGGTTTTCTCGTGGGATTCAGACCGAGTATAAGCAAAATGTTAATGGCACTTTATAAACCTGGTCAAGGGTATTGGACGCGTATGCTAACCGCAATAGGTGCTAGTACACTTGTTTTGGCCGGGATGGGTTGGATCTATGGTGAACTTGGTGGAATTGCAGACCACATGACACGGAATGTGACCCGCGCTTCGATTGTTGTGGGGACCATTGTTGTTTTTGGTGGGCTGGGCTGGTATTTGCTGAATAAGCCACGTATCGTTGATTTTATGATTGCCACAGAAGCAGAAATGCGTAAAGTCAATTGGCCCAGTCGTAATCAGATTATTGGTTCGACCTGTGTGGTGATCTGCGGGACGGCTATGATGGCGATCCTGCTGTGGGTAGTGGACATTTTTTTCTTATGGCTTTTTCGGACCATTAACGTGGTTGCCGGTTAGTTACTTATATTCACATGGCTCGGCCCTGTATTGTGCCGCCGGGCCCTTACATCGGGAAATTGTTTCTCATGGTTGAGGAAGAACAACAGGCCAATTCTGGTGAAACTGAGGATATGGTAGCAACCACGGATCAGGCCGGCCAGGTTGAAACACAAACATCTGATACTCCAGCGGCGGCTCCACCAGCGCCTGCAGAAACCCAGGATCAGATTGGTGAGGATCAACCACTGGTCATGCCGGGAATGAACTGGTTTGTCCTGCGGGTGGCTTCCAACAAAGAAGATACTGTTCGCCAGACGCTGCTGCGTAAGATCAAAATCGAAGGGTTTGAAAATTTGGTGAATCGGATTCTGGTACCTACAGAAAAGGTCAAGATCATCAAGGGAGGAAAGCAAAGGGTGCAGATGAAGAAACTGTATCCTGGCTACGTTTTTGTCGAAATGCAGTTGGAACACGATGGGAGAATTCCTCAGGATGTGTTTTTCCTGATCAAAGAGACAACGGGGGTTGGCGATTTTATCGGGACCGCAGGTCGGCCAAGTCCGATGAGTATCCCCGAGATCGAAAAAATGCTGGCGGCCTCCAAAGCACCTGAAGAAGAGCCGACGGTCAAGATGGAGTTTCAAAAGGGCGACCATATCAAGATCAATGATGGTCCTTTTGAGAATATGGAAGGTACAGTTGATGAAATGTTGCCCGACCAAGGTAAGGTGCGTGTGATCGTCACTATTTTTGGTCGTTCCACACCAGTTGAACTTGAGTACTGGCTGGTTGAAAAGATCGAAGAATAGCAGTTAGTTCAGGTTTTTTAGCTCCACGACGTACAACCAAGGATTTTGCAGACTATGGGTAAAACCCTTGGTGCGGTGGTTGCGGCATCGCGCGGGGTAATTTTTAAGTCATTTTCAATAAACAACTTAAGCCGGCCCCTCAAGGCTTGTTGGTGATTGGTTCGATAGTTATTGTAGCATGGATTTCTCTAGTCAAGGAGATCGGGCATGAGTGTGTCGGGTGCTGGCACTGCTGCGGGCGTGGCTCAAGCTGCGCATCAATCGGAGCAGGTAGCACGTCGCCGTGACAAGCAATCAGCAACCCGGTCAAGGGATGCCGAGCGGTTACGTGATCTCATTGATCTGCATTTACATGCGGTGGAGCAGGGAAATGAGCCCAAGGCGCCATCTCCGCTACGTGTTAATGAGGAATTGCCGCAGGACCTGTCCCGGGATGGGGAGGAGGAACCGGGACGAGGGGAGACACGCGGCCAGAAGGAGGATCCGGCCCAAGTTCCCAAAGAGTCAACTTGTCGACATCTGGACATTCGAGCATAAGCCACATGTGATTGTGGCGCGATAGGTGTTTCTATCACATTTCGTTTACCGACCACTTCCCAGGTCGGCCCGCGGTACAATGCCGCCATGTTGTGGAAAAATCTTTTTATCTGTGCGGCGGTTGCCTTGGAGGGTTATCTTGTCGCCTGTACGTGGCTTATCGTATCGCGTAGGGAGATCAAGGCTGATTGCAAAAAGTTGAACGCCCTGCTGGCAGAATGCGATGCGACACTTGATGGTTGTCGTGAGTCTATTCGTAAACGAGATACCAAACTTGTCCGGTTTGAAGGATTGGATGATCGAGTCTTATCGGATAAAGGATCTCCACAACCGAAATTAGGGGCATTGGCACCGGTGTGGCAACAATCTGGGTGGCTATTCTCAGAGTTCGGTTTCGACTTGGCAAGGATCGCTCGGGCCACAGTCGGCCGAGCTGGCGCCGTGCCTATGATCTCCACCCATCCAGCACGGTTGGAAAGACGCGATCTTCCGTATGAGCTAGGATCTACAGATGGGAGGGTTGCGAGGGAGGTATGCGACGTCATGGGAGAGAGACCCTGGTATTCGACTCAGTGTGGCCATGTTTTTTGTTTGGCCGCCCGGGTACTTGTCGCTGTAGCGTGCCTAGTTCCTTGATGTGGGAAGAGGGTGATCAATGGAACTGTCTGATGTCCTTCTGATTGTCATTCTCGTTTCCGCGTTGTTGGCGATTGGGTTGCTGGTGGTGGTGTTGGGGCGGTCCAAGTCGGGGGCGGCGGAGAAGGCCCTGCGTGATGAGTTGCGCGAAGGGCGGCGCGAGTCGCAGCAGGCCTCGCGTGATCTGCGTGAAGAGTTGAGTGGTGGCTTGAAGGCGGGTAACGAGACGCTATCCAAGACGCTGGCCGATTTCAGCCAAGTGCAGAACAAGCGGCTCGAGGAGTTTGCCAAGAAGCTCAGCGAGCTTTCCGAATCCAACCAGAGGGTGATCGAGCGGGTGCGCAAGAGTCTCGATGAGCGTTTAAAAGAATTGCGAGATGGCAACGAGAAAAAGCTCGAGGAGATGCGCAAGACCGTCGACGAGAAGTTGCAGGGTACGTTGGAAAAGCGTCTCGGGGAATCCTTCAAACTCGTCAGCGAGCGGTTGGAAAATGTCCAGAAGGGCTTGGGCGAGATGCAGAGCCTAGCCTCGGGCGTTGGCGACTTAAAGCGTGTACTAACCAACGTGAAGACGCGGGGTACTTGGGCGGAGGTGCAACTCGGGGCCATTCTCGATCAGACGCTCACACCCGAGCAATACGTTAAGAACGTTCAGACTAAAGAGAATACATCCGAGCGCGTGGAGTTCGCGGTAAAGCTCCCGGGTTCGAAAGATGGCTTGGGCGATAGCCTGCTCCTTCCCATCGACTCCAAATTTCCTACCGAAGACTACCAACGCCTGCAGGATGCCGCCGACCGGGCGGATCAAGAGGCGGCCGAGAAGAGTCTCAATGCCTTACTACGCACGGTGCGAAAATCAGCCAAAGAGATTCAGTCGAAGTACATCAACCCGCCAACCACGACCGACTTTGCGGTGATGTTTCTTGCTACTGAAGGGATGTACGCCGAGGTGCTCCGACAGCCCGGTCTTCTGGAGGAGATCCAGCACGATCACCGCATCGTGATTGCCGGTCCTACGACCATCACCGCCATTCTCACCAGTCTGCGCATGGGTTTCCGGACGCTGGCGATCGAAAAGCAGGCCAGCGAGGTTTGGCAGGTTCTGGCCGCCGTAAAGACGGAGTTTGGCAAGTTCGGAGACGTCCTCGATAAGGTGAAGAAGCACTTGAATACCGCATCCAAATCCATCGAAAAGACCGGCACACGCACCCGGGCCATGGAGCGAAAACTGAGCTCAGTGGAGCGTCTCTCGGAAGAAGATTCGGCGCAGGTACTGGGCCTGACGGATCTGGAACCCTCCCCGAAGGTCTTACAAATCGAAGAGGATCTGGCAGGAGACAACGAAAGCTGAGGACAAGCCGTCCCCCCGTCGAAGCAGTCCAGGTCGGCCTGTTCGTAGTGTTTCGAGTTCGGGCGTGGGGGGACATGACGGCGATCTGAAAAGTTGGTTCGTGACGTCATTGGGGTTATGTCTTGTGGTAACAACGCGTAAGTTTAGAGATTTGGGTACTAACTTGAGCAAGGAGTTTCCGACCCAGATGTAATATAGCCGTCATGGCAAATACCGATCATGGCCGGATTAAACCATGGCTGGCAATTCCGCATCAATCTGCGGGAAATACCGCCGAATGAGCGAACAGTCAAATTTGGCTTGAATGTCACCAACCGGTTCCTGCTGTAGCAGGAACTCGAATGCTGCTTTAACGACACATTCAGGTGCAACACGGCCACGACACCACAGATCATAGTCAGACCAGTTCAGCGTCACATCAAATTGATGGGTTTCACCATCATCTTTGACGCATACCGTATACGTCCACTGGTTCTTGCCCTCGGTCTCTGTGACAATTTCGATTGTGGCCATCGTGCCCATTGCCTGGTGTATTCTTCAAATATTCAAACTAATAACATGCATCGACTATTACCTGCAAGGGGATAAGAAAAAGACCACTTGCTAGATGAGCAAGCGGTCTTTTTATGCTTGGCGTGATCCACACTTTTGAGGTTAAGGTCGCCTGGCCCCACCACCCGACGCAGGTTCCGATTCGCCGAGTAGTTGAGCGGCCAAACGCGACTCGCCAATGGTTGTTTCAATTTCTGTCGGCAATTCGGCGCCGGCAGCTTCTGCCATTGCCGAGGCATCTTCAATCTGTTCTTCACGAGTCGGCTCTTCTATGACCGGTGGCTCGGCAAGATGCTCAACTTGCATGGCAGTATAGTCTCGGAAGCCGGTGCCGACTGGGATAAGGTGACCGAGCAGGACGTTTTCCTTCAGCCCAACCAACGTATCGACGCGCCCAGCCAGCGATGCTTCGGTGAGGACCTTGGTGGTTTCCTGGAATGAGGCGCCGGAAAGGAAGCTTTCCGATTGAAGGCTGGCTTTGGTGATACCGAGTAACAACGTGGTTGCCGTTGCCGGTTTGGCTTTGTTAAACGTTGCCGGTTGTTTACCATCGACTTCGGCCTTGGCATTGATGTCGCGCAGTTCAGACTTTTCGACCATTGCGCCGATTGCCAAGCCGGTATCACCCGGTTCCTTGATCCGGCCGACTTGGGTGATTTTCTCATTGGCAATCCGGAAGCGGAACTTGTCCACAACCTCATTGGGTAACAGCTCTGTTTGTCCGGGGTTTTCAATACGTACCTTACGCAGCATCTGATTGAGGATGACCTCAATATGCTTGTCGTTGATGGTTACGCCCTGTGCACGGTATACATTTTGGACCTCGTCAAGCAGATAGTTAAATAATGCTTCTTCACCTTTAATTCGCAGGATATCATGTGGAATAAGTGAGCCATCGATTAGCGGATCACCAGCAGTGACATAGTCACCCGTGTGTACCAGCAGATGCCGGTCTTGTTGCACATGATGTTCTACTTCAAGCCCCGAACTGCTCTTGACGGTAATTGTCATCTTGCCACGCCGTTTGTCACTTCGTAGCTCGACCTGCCCTGAGATTTCGGCGAGAACTGCAGGATCACGAGGCTTTCGGGCTTCAAAGATTTCGGTCACACGGGGCAAGCCGCCGACGATATCGGCTGACCCGATTGCTTCTCGCGGTTGACGGGCAAGCATGATGCCAGCTTCAATTTCCTGTTCTTCTTGGACCTCGATACGAGCTTTGGCAGGAAGATAATGGAAGTCCAGAATCTTGCCGTCGTTATCTTCAATTACGATTCGCGGGTGCATCTCGCCCTTATGTTCAATCACGACCAACGCCTCGCCTCTGGCTTGGCTTTGGGCTCCCCTGGTCCGTGCGCCGGCTGCCTCAGCCTCGGTTCGAACCGTTTCGCCCGGTACGATATCTTCGAATCGCACCTTTCCGGCTTTACCGGCCAAGATTGGGACACGGTGGGGATCCCATTTGACCAGAATTTGCCCTTTCTTCACGGTGTCGCCATTTTTGACTTTGATGTAAGAGCCGTATTGGATCTTAAACTTCTCCAGTTCACGTCCTTTGGCGTCAAGAATATCAAGTTCGCCATTACGTTTGAGCGAGACCAGGACATCGTTGCCATCTTCATCCTGCGTGGGGACCTCATCAGCATCCGTAATTTGTATGGTTCCACTGTGGTTGGCACGGAATTCAGTATCAACCAATGATGTTGATGCAACACCACCTGTATGGAATGTTCTCATCGTCAGTTGGGTGCCTGGTTCACCAATTGACTGTGCCGCAATGATTCCAACGGCAAGGCCATCTTCAACCAATTTTCCGGATGACATGTCCTCACCGTAACACTTGGCACAGATCCCCTGCCGGGAGTCGCATGTTAGCGGGCTGCGAACAACCACGCTGTCAATGCCCAGGTTTTCAATTCCGATGGCAGCATCGGTGGTGATAAGTGAGTTTTCTTCAACAAGAAGTTCGTCGGTAATGGGGTTGCGGATTGTTTCGCGTGCGGCCCGGCCAACGATCTGTGCACGCAGTGGCACATCGATTTCATCACCCTTGTAGATCGCACGTTTGGTCACACCTTGTTTGGTGCCGCAATTTTCACGGGCGATGAATACATTTTGGGCAACATCAGCAAGCTTTCGGGTTAGGTAGCCAGAGTCTGCCGTTTTGAGAGCAGTGTCGGCCAAACCCTTTCGGGCGCCATGTGTAGAACTGAAATATTCCAGTACGCTCATCCCCTCACGTGCATTTGCCTTGATGGGTGTTTCGATAATTTCGCCTGAAGGTTTACTCATCAGGCCACGCATGCCCGCTAGTTGCTGAAGCTGGCCAACTGACCCACGGGCGCCAGATTCGACTTCGAGATAGGCTGGGTTTAGATATCGCTGTCCTTCGGGTGAGTCGATGGGTAGGGGGATATCACGGTCATCCCGTCGATCTTGCTTGAGTTCTTTGAGTAATTCTTTGGTTACTTCTTCACGGCAGTGCGTCCACAGGTCGAGCAGTTGGTTATATCGCTCGCGATCTGTGATGGCCCCTGCATGGAAAGCCTTTTCGACCCGGTCGACCTTCTTTTGCGTAGTATCGATGATAGAGTGTTTGGCTGCCGGAATTCGAAGATCCGCAATGGCAAATGACAGCCCCGCCACGGTCGACCTCTTGAACCCAATTTCCTTAAGGCGATCAAGCAGAGAAATGGTTGCAGGTCGGCCACGATGCGCATACGTGTCATCAATGACGCGGCTGCTGCCCTTTTTTCGGAGTGCGCAATTATAGAAGGGCATGTCCTTTTCGAGAATGTCATTGAACAGGATGCGGCCCAAGGTGGTGACAATTCGCGAATTCTCGGCCAAGGGTTTGGCTGCATCCGCTTCATCTTCAATGACACCGCTGTAATGATTTTGGGGTAGACGAACACAGATTGGATCGTGAATCTTAATCTTCTTTAAGTCATAAGCTAGCATGGCTTCGCTCGGATCCTTGAAGGTGGGGCACTTTTTAGGATCTGACGGTGTTTCGGGCATCGTTGTGATGTAATAAACGCCCAGCACAATTTCTTGTGACGGGCTGATGACCGGTTCGCCGTTTGCGGGGCTGAAGATGTTATGGGTCGACAGCATCAGGATGTGTGCTTCGGCCTGTGCTTCAACAGACAGTGGCAGGTGCACGGCCATCTGGTCGCCGTCAAAGTCAGCGTTGAAGCCGTTGCAGACCAGTGGGTGTACCCTGATGGCATTGCCTTCTACCAGGATTGGTTCAAATGCCTGAATACCCATTCGGTGAAGCGTTGGTGCTCGATTAAGCAGCACTGGATGCTGGTCAATGACCTCTTCCAAGATGTCCCACACCTCTGGATCGCGCCGCTCAAGCATCTTCTTGGCACTTTTGATGGTGTCGGCCAGCCCGTGCTCTTTGAGTCTTCGAATGATAAACGGTTGGAATAACTCCAACGCAATTTTCTTAGGCAGCCCACACTGATGTAGTTTCAGTTCCGGACCAACAACGATGACGGATCGAGCTGAATAGTCAACACGCTTACCCAATAGGTTCTCGCGAAATCGACCCTGTTTCCCCTTGATCATGTCTGTTAGTGATTTGAGTGGTCGGTTCGATGAACCCAACACCGGTCGTCGGCACCGGCCATTATCGAAAAGCGCATCCACGGATTGCTGAAGCATACGCTTCTCGTTTCGGATAATGACCTCAGGTGCATTGAGGTCCATCAGTTTTTTAAGGCGATTATTGCGGTTGATGATACGCCGGTAGAGATCGTTTAGATCTGATGTGGCAAAATTACCACTTTCCAGAAGAACCAGTGGGCGTAGTTCCGGCGGAATCACAGGGATGACGTCCATCACCATCCACTCGGGGTTGTTGGGTGAGTGGCGAAGTTGCTCGACAATCTTGAGGCGCTTGGAAAGATCTTTGGTCTTTTGCTTACTTCGGGTTGCCCCCAGCGCTTCGCGTAGTTCATTGTTTAATGCGTCCAAGTCAGTACGCGCCAGCAGTTCTTTCATGGCCTCCGCGCCCATATTGGCAGAAAAGCTAGAGCCGTATTGTTCGACCGCCTGCCGGTACTCGTCTTCAGTGAGCAATTGCCGTTCGGTCAGTTCAGTATCGCCTGGGTCAGTTACGGCATAGTCCTGGAAGTAAATGACTTTTTCCAAGTTGGATGTCTTCATCCCAAGAAGATTTCCCAAGTGGCTGGGAACCGCCTTGAAAAACCAAATATGTACAATCGGCGCAGCCAGATTGATATGCCCCATACGCTTTCGTCGGACACGGCTGTGAGTCACCTTTACGCCGCACCGATCACAGATGATGCCCTTGAACTTGGTGCCCTTGTACTTGCCACAGGCGCACTCGTAGTCACGCTCAGGTCCGAAGATGCGTTCGCAGAATAGCCCGTCCTTTTCCGGGCGATAGGTGCGGTAGTTGATGGTCTCGGGTTTCTTGACCTCGCCAAAGCTCCAACTCCTAACGTCGTTGGGTGAGGCTACTGCGAGTCTGACCGAGCCATAGTCGTTTACACGATCGTACATAGTTTCCGCCATGGATTAAAGGCTCCCGCATCATGGAGGCACCGGGCCAGTGGCCGCGAAAGTGCCTTGTTTGCTTTCACAGGAATTACAGTATTGAACCGGCTTCAAGCTCGGACTTTTCAAGCGTGATGTTCAGGCCGAGACCCTTGATCTCATTGCACAGCACATCAAAGGCCACGGGCATACCAGCTTCTAGTGAATTGGTGCCCTTGACCATTGCTTCATAAATCTTTGTACGGCCCTCGACATCATCACTTTTGACGGTCAGCAGTTCTTGCAAAACGTAGGCAGCGCCATAGCCTTCTAGGGCCCAGACCTCCATCTCGCCAAAACGTTGACCGCCGGTCCGGGCCTTGCCCCCCAGAGGCTGCTGAGTGATTAGGCTGTAGGGGCCGGTGGCTCGGGCATGGATCTTGTCGTCGACCAAATGGTGTAGTTTCAACAGGTACATGTAGCCAACGGCGGTTTTTTGATCGAATGGCTCTCCGGTACGACCATCGTAGAGTTGTACCTTTCCGCCAGTTGACATCTTGACCAATAGTTCGTGGGCGGCAGGTGCTTGGTTAGCCTGGGCCAACGTTTGGGTGCGATTCTCAACATATTCGTTAGCCTCATCGATCGCTTCGTCGATCTCCTGCTCGGTGGCCCCATCGAAGACCGGTGTTACGCCTTGCAGGCCAAGGACGCCACAGGCCCAACCAAGATATGTTTCAAGGATTTGCCCGACGTTCATGCGCTTGCCAACACCCAATGGGTTGAGCAAGACATCGACCGGTGTGCCGTCGTCAAGAAACGGCATGTCCTCTGTGGGTACGATCCTTGAAATTACACCCTTGTTTCCATGTCGGCCGGCCATCTTATCGCCCACGGAGAGTTGGCGTTTGGTCGCCAAATAGATTTTCACCATCTCAAGGACGCCAGAAGGCAGTTCGTCACCCCGTTTCATATGGGCCAACTTGCGGTCTTTTTCCTTTTGAACAGCTCGAATACGCGGCCAGAACTGGTTGTAGATTTGTTCGCCGAGAGTTTTGATTTCCTTGTTGCCCTTAATCCACTTAAATGAGAATGACTCGATCTGCTCGAGCAACACCTCGGCGATATCACTGGCGCCAACTTTTTGGCGTGTGCTTGGGTCGATCATGTCAGCCCCGGCCATTTCATTGATTTGTTCCACCATCTGGCGAAACAGGTCGGCGGTTCGCCCATCCATCTCAACCTCATAGGCACGCATTTGAATTTTCAACTCACGCTTCTGTTCATCGTTGAGATGCATCCGGCGGCTAAAACGTTTGGCGCCTATGACAATCCCCTCGGTTCCCGCGGGTACCTCCAAGGAGTCGTTCTTTACATCCTCGCCTGCACGGCCAAAGATTGCATGCAGTAGTTTTTCTTCCGGCGTCAACTCACTTTTGCTCTTGGGACTGACCTTGCCCACCAAGATGTCGCCGGGGTGCACATATGTACCGATTGACACAATGCCCTTGTCGTCAAGTCGGCCGAGTTGTCTTTCGCTGACATTAGGAATGTCACAGGTGAATTCTTCACGGCCAAGCTTGGTTTCCCGAATTTCAACGTCAAATTCTTCTAAGTGAATCGAGGTAAAGACGTCGTCCTTGACCAAGCGTTCGGAGATCACAATTGCATCTTCGAAGTTGTAACCATCAAAGGTATTAAAAGCGACCAAGACATTCTTGCCGAGGGCCAGCTCTCCCTGCTCAGTGGCCGCCCCGTCGGCAATGATTTGGTCTTTACGAACCGTCTCACCCAGGTTGACGATTGGGCGTTGGTTCAGGCAGGTTCTGTCATTGAGCCCGACATATTTACGCAGCTCGTACTCGTCAGCATTGTCAATCACGATTCGTAACGCATCGACATATGTAACGGTGCCGGCGTTGTTAGCTCGTATGACCATACCGGAGTATTTCGGTACTTCCTTTTCCATGCCAGTGGCGACGCAGGGTGGTTCGCTAATGATCAACGGCACCGCCTGGCGCTGCATGTTTGAGCCCATGAGGGCTCGGTTGGCATCATCGTGTTCAAGAAATGGAATCAACGCCGCCGACACGCCAACAATCTGCTTGGGGCTGATATCGACATAGTCCACGTCCTGACTGGCGACCTGCGACAGATCACCATCAACTCGGGCCAATACATTACCTTTGGCGATCTTGCCTGTGGTATCAATCGCATTGGTGGGTGCCAGCGTGACCTTCATTTCTTCATCAGCGCGAAGGTACTGCGATCCACTGGCGTCGTTGCCGGTAGCACCTTCCGTCACCTTGCGATAGGGCGTCTGTAGAAAACCATATTTGTCGATTTTGGAGTAGATGCCGAGCGATGCAATTAATCCGATGTTGGTACCTTCCGGGGTCTCGATTGGGCAGATTCGTCCGTAGTGGGAAATATGTACGTCCCGGACTTCGAAACCGGCTCGTTTTCGGTTCAAGCCGCCAGGGCCCAACGCCGAAAGTCGTCGTTCGTGGGTTAGCTGTGACAGGGGATTTGTCTGGTCAACAACCTGTGACAACTCGCTACGCCCAAAGAACTGTTCGATGGCCGAAGAAATGGATTTTGAATTGATCAGATCAGCAATCTTGGATAGTTCATCAGGATCTTTTACGCTCATACGTTCTTGAACTGTACGACGTAGCTTAAGGAAACCTTTGCGCATCTCTTCTACTGCCAACTCGTCTAGGGTTCGCAGGCGGCGGTTGCCCAAGTGGTCAATATCATCAATGCGGGCCTTATTTCGGTTGGAACGCAGGTCGAGGATATACTTGATGACGTGCAGGAAATCTTCGGGGCGAAGTGCCATTTCTTCTTCCGGCACGGATAGATCAAATTTACGGTTGATTCGGAATCGACCAACTTTGCCCAGGCGATATCTATTTACATCGAAGAACTTTTCAGCAAATAACTGGCGAGCTTTATCCACTTGCGGTGGATTGCCCGGACGAAGTCTGGCATAAAGCTGCAGCAAAGCACTTTCATGCTCCGTGACCGTCATTCCAAGGTCGGTCTGGGCTTCCTCGGCGATCGTATTGAGAATCAGTTCGTCAGTAACACCGGTGACCACGTCCACCTTCTTAAGATTCGAGCCAAGAATCTGTTCAATGGCTTCACCGATTACATGGCCAACGCCGACAATCTGCTCGCCTGTTTCTTCGTCATAAATCGGTGCCGCAGCGAAATACTCAGGGCGCAGATCCGTAACCTTGACGGTCTGCACGTCGTAAAAGGTATTCAGCAGCGTTTCTGTCGTGGAGTACTTGTCATCAATGGCGCGAAGGAAAAGGGTGGCAGGGATCTTGGTCGACTGATCGATCCGCATCGTCAGCACATCTTTTTTGGTCACTTCCAGTTCGATCCATGAGCCTCTTTCCGGAATGATTCGTGCCGAGTGTAGTGGCCGGTCAGCCTCCGCACTGGCGATTGAAAAATCAACACCGGGCGAACGGTGCAACTGATTCACAATAACACGTTCAGCACCATTGATAATGAATTCACCACCACCCATGAGAATGGGGATCTCGCCAAGGTAGATTTCCTCTTCAGGGATCTCAGCTACATCTTGGCGGACGAGCCGTACGGCGATGCGGAATGGAATTCCATAGGTTAATCGCAGTTGGCGGCATTCATCGGGCGTATAACGAGCTGGATCAAGCTTGTAATACAAGTACTCCAGTTGCATCGTGCCGTCGTAACTGCTGATGGGGAAAATCTCACGGAGTAATGACTCAATGCCCAGTGAATGGTCCCGGTGGTCAAACTCCTTGTCCAGCTGGACAAACCGCTTGTAGGCGGTCTGCTGGACTTCGACCAGGTTCGGAATGGACATCGCGTCGCCACGTTTGGAATAGTCGCGCACTTTTCGTGTGAGCATCGATCACCTCGACCATGCTTTGTTTATAAATGTATGGTTCACAACAACTTAGGCGGCCTGCTACACCCCAGATCGACATCGGAATCGCGCCAGTATAGACAATGCCTTTTAAGGTGACAAGTTGGATTTAAACAAATCTTCAGATTTTTAATTTTAGTGGGAAAAAGGGCTGCGTGGCGGGTCGCAGATCAGGGTTTATTGGGTGGTACGCAGCGGTGGATAAACTGCCGGATCGTGTGGAGATACGGTTGGCCGCCAACCCATTGCGTATCGTTGTGGCCAGCTCCCTGGAGGCTATAGAACTGCTTGGGTTCAGGGGCTGCAGCAAATAGACGCTGCCCATGATGGTAGGGAATCAGGTCATCGTCTTCACTATGGACAAAGAGTTTAGGTGTCGTCAGGCCGCCGACCTTATCAATGGAATTCATTTGTGTACGGATAAGAAATCGGGGCAGGATCGGTATGATCTCAGCGGCCATGTCGGGTATGGAGGTGAAACTCGACTCAATAATCAGCCCTGCCGGGGTGATTTTGTCATGGCTGGCTAGTTCAATTGCTACTGCACCGCCAAGGGATCGGCCAAGCAGGACAATCCGCGTCGGATCAATATCCTGGTCACAAACGAGAACATTCCAAGCGGTAAGGGCATCGTGATAGATGCCAGCTTCTGACGGTTTTCCTTCGCTGCGACCGTAGCCGCGGTAGTCAAAGATCAATACATTGGCCGGTATACGAACCAGTTCCAAAATCATTTCGAATCGAGGTGTGATATTGCCGGCATTCCTATGACTCCACAGGACGACTGCTTGGCTGTCAATTGGTGTCTGATTTCTGTGATCCCAAGGCTGGCAGAACCAGCCGTGGATCCTGGCCCCATCTGAAGTGGTCAGGAAAATGTCTTCGATCCGCGGTTGTATTGGCAAGCTATCGTGATGGGTATGCCATGGCTGCCAGTCACCATCGGAAAATTTTGATGGGAAATAGATGAAATGATTTTCAAAAATCATGCAGTCACTATAAAAGATGATGGGAATCACTAAAAGGTTTCGGCAGATTTGCAGCCAGTATCTTTTACACAAACGCCGTGGTAAACCCCGATCGGCCCTGCCAGCCTTTTACGGTTGCTTGATCCTTTGGTCAATTCGAGTCATGCTGAATGACCAAGTAATTTCGTGAATCGATTGAATTGGGCGTCAAAGCGGTCAGGCTCCTTGGGCTTAATGGTCTTCATGGTGAAAGAGTTGCGGACGATATGTCTTGCTTGCTGTAGATTGGCGATATGTCCGGCGCCGATTGCCTGCATCAGCACATTGCCAATTGCTGTAGCTTCATACGGGCCGATCACCACGGGCCGGCCGATTGCATCACAGGTCAACTGGTTCAGCAATTGGTTTTGTCCACCACCACCTACAATATGCAGAACGTCAAACGTACGATCGAGGATGGTTTCAAGGTTATCCATCGTCTGTCGGTAGCACAGGGCAAGGCTTTCAAGGCAGCAACGAATAAATTGACCGGGTGTCAGCGGTTCTGGTTGGTTGGTGGTTCGGGCGAACGTGCAGATCTTGGCCCGGATATTACCTGGTTCAGAAAACGGCTGGGAATTGGGATCAACGAGTGTACGAAACGCTTCGGTTCCCTCGGCAAGCTGTATGAGTTGCGTGTAGTCAAATGTCTCCCCAGTTCGGGCCAGATCACTGCGACATTGTTGGACAAGCCAGAGCCCCGCGATGTTCTTGAGGAATCTAATCTTGTTCTCCACGCCACGTTCGTTGGTGAAGCCAAGTGACCGGGCTTCATTACTGATGACTGGTTCGTTCAGTTCGGCGCCCATCAACGACCAAGTTCCACTGGAGAGGTAAGTCCAAGTTCCACGGGCAAAGGTCTCGTCATCCACGGGTACAGCGGCAACTGCGCTGGCTGTATCATGTGCGCCAGGCACAATCACAGGGAGTTGCTTGCAGCCGGCTTCCTCCGCCACTGGTTTACGCAGGGGACCAAGTATGGTGCCGGGCTGGACGATGTTGCCTAGCAGGTGAGTGGGTAGGCGGAGTTGCTCAAGTAAAGGAAAGGCCCATGTGCCGCTACAAGGATCAACCATTTGCGTGGTTGATGCACAGGTTGATTCATTGACGGGTTCGCCGGTTGCTAGAAAATGCATCAGGTCACCCATCATCAGCAGGCGCCCGGCATGGTCGAGAATATCGGGTTCTGATTGTTGCTGGGCTACAAGTTGATAGAGCGAATTAATAGCCATTAATTGAATGCCTGTGGCGTCGTAGATCGCTTTTTTACCTAGAGTGTTTAACACCTTTTCATAGGCCGGACCGCATCGGGCGTCTCGATAGGTAAATGGCAGGCCCAATAATTGGCCACTACGGCTAATCAAGGCAAAGTCGACGCCCCATGTGTCGACACCAATGCTCTCAATGGCCATGTTCTGCTTTTTAGCTGCTGCCGTGCAATGACCCAAGCCCTCGACAATATTGGCCCATAACGATTGCACGTTCCAGTGATACCCGGATGGTAGATACTGCGGACGGTTGGCAAATCGATGTACAGCCTGTAGATCCAGCAGTTTGTTATCGAGTACGCCAAGCATGGCGCGACCAGATTCGGCGCCAAGGTCGAATGCTGCATACGCCTGTTTGGTCATTTCGGCTTAACCTTCATCATTATTGACGCATCGCGACGACCGCACTTTTGATATAGGGCAATCCACTGATAAACGTTACCGCGACAGTGGCATACATGAGGGTATCGCGAACGACACCCATCCATTGGTGCCCATCTTGCACCGGATCGAGGGCGACCAATCCGATGATCACGGGAATGGCGATCATTTGTAACGCCGCCTTAGATTTTCCCCAAAGATTAGCCCCGAACTTTGTCCCCTTGTTTTCGTGGGCCATACGCAGGTCCGTGACCAACAGTTCACGTGCTAGCATCAGGGCGATCATCCATGGATAGACTCCGCTGATCATCGTAAAGTAGTTGCCCGCTTCGACCCAGTCGGGGTTGACAAATCGCGGTCCCGCCAAATAGATGAATGCGCCGAGTGTTAGGACCTTGTCGCAAAATGGATCCATGATTCGGCCAAAGGTTGTTTCAACCTGCCAGCGGCGAGCTAGGTATCCGTCCAGTAGGTCGGTGATCCCGGCAAGAGCAAAGATCACCAGAGAGGACCAGAGGATAGACTCGCTTCCTGGGTATCTATACTGGTTGATCAATATAAAAAAAATGGCGGCCAGTGCTAAACGAAGGATGGTAAGGAGGTTGGGCAGGTGGCGGCGCATGGGTTGGGGGAGTTCAGTTGTAAAAATAATTAGGTCTATCGGATTTTAGTCGGTTTATTCTGCCAGAAGGTTAGCCGACATTGGGCTGGATCGCTAAAGCTTGAGGTTGCCCAGACCCATTCCCATGCCGCCGTGTTCGCCCATGCCACCCTTTAGGTTGTGGTCGCGCTTTTGGGGTTTCTGCTTGGGTTTTGACGCTTCCTGAGAGTCAGCGGAGTTGGGACCATCAGTGCTGCCATGATCTCCACCACTTGGCAGCGGTTCGGTCAACGCTCTGATGGACAGGCTGATCTTACGATCCTGCGGTTCGATGCCAATAATGCGAAACCGCCTGGTGTCACCGGCTTTTACAACTGCTTCGACACTTTCGACCCGACTGTTGGCCAGTTGCGATATATGTGCGAGTGCCTCGATGCCATTTTCAAGTTCAACAAATGCTCCGAATACCGTTGTTTGCACGACTTTTCCCTCAACGACCTGGTTGACTGCGTATTTCTGTCCGGCATCTTGCCACGGGTCGCCATGAACCTGTTTAAGGCTCAGTGAAAGCCGCCTTTGCTCAATGTCGATCTGTCGCACTGACACTTTTAATACTTCACCCTCCTTACAGATTTGATTGGGGTGACCGATCCGTTTCCAACTTATCTCGCTAACGGGTAGCAGTCCGTCTACGCCGGGTTCGAGTTCAACGAATGCTCCAAAATTTTCCAGTCGTACGATGCGGCCTGTTACTTGATCGCCCACCTGCAGTCGAGCGTCGAGGCTTTGCCATGGATCCGGTGCAGTCTGCTTTAGGCCAAGCCGAATACGTTTGCCTTCCTCTTCGACTGCGAGCACCTTGATCGTGATTTGCTGGCCGGATTTGACGATATCCTGTGGTTTTTCAATTCGACTATAACTCATGTCGCTGATGTGGAGCAATCCATCGAGGCCACCCAGGTCGACAAATGCGCCGAAATCAGTAATCCGCGTAACCGTTCCTTGCCGTGTCTGACCGACTGTCAGATCCTTGAGTAATTTATCTCGTTTGCGATTGCGTTGAATTTCGAGATAGTCCCGGCGGCTTAGGATTACGCGTTTACCCCGTCGGTCGATTTCCCTAACGGTTGCTTGGATTTTTTGGCTGATGAACTGTTTAAGGTCCTCCACGTGGTGCAGATCAATTTGGCTGGCGGGCATGAAGGCGCGGATGCCACCAGCTATTTCCAGTTCGAGTCCACCTTTGTTGGTTGATGTGACCCGGGCTTCGATATTGCTGCCTCGTGCCAACTGTTGCCATGCAATGGCACCGACTGCGCCTTCGCGCGATAAATGGACCAGCCCTTCTTTCTCATCGAGCCGCTCGACCACGAAGTCCATGATGCTGTCAATCCGAGGTGGGCGTTCAAATTGCTTAAGTGGTACCAAGCCTTGTAGCTTGCTGTCGATTCCGGTGAGCGTCACAAACACATCATCACCAGTGATCTTCGCAATCCGACCACGTCGAGTCTCGAAATCAATGTGTGTGGGCGGTTGTGAGCCTTTGGCCTGCTCGCCGGCAGTATCGGTCGGATTGACGGAAACAGCTTGGGTTTCATCCATGATCTGCTGCATGGACAGGTCGCCTATGGTGTTGGCAACTTCTTGCTCAACGTCGGTATTATCAAGCGGTGGGATTGATTCGGCCTTGGGTTTTGGGGGTGTCGTGTCACTCATGTCTTACATTTTCGGTGTTCTGCAGAGCTGTATGTGCCAGCTTATCGGTACTATCGCTAATGGCAACCAGTGGACTTATTGTGCCTCTAGATGGTGCTTTGTGCCTGTTTTACTATGAGTTACATCGTGCAGATTGCTATTTCTGTTAACATTCTTTCCTGTCTTGTTGATGGCAATCAAAGTGAAATTCAGCATGTTTGTGCCGTAGGAGATCAACGACGACCCAATTAACGGACCAGATTGATCGTCTCCACGGTGTGGTGCGTTTGGCTCCCCAACTCGTGCCGCGACTCTATGCAGATGGCAATCGTCTAGGCCAGCGTTTATCCGGGGCAAGGCGCCCTAAGTACTACAGACCGGAGCGGTGGATTGGGTCTTCCACGCTGGCGGTCAATCCGTCGCCCATGCCTTCAGGGGGACTAAGCAAGTGTCCGGAGGTTTCCGAGTCGGGGCGAGTTTCACTTAGGAGAATTCTCGCGGATCGGCAAGTAGGGCCCCGCCTGCTTGGTCCCCAACGTTATGAGCAACATGGTGGTGAGTTTCGTGTGCTGATCAAAGTGCTCGATGCAAGGAATCCGATCCCTGTCCATGTGCATGCCAACGATATTTTCGTGGCAGAGAACCCTGCAATTTACCCGGATCAATGCTTTGGCAAGGAAGAGGCATATCACTTTCTTGATCTTCCCAAAGGGCACTGTCCCTATACGCACTTGGGATTTTATGAAGGTGTGATGCCAGAGCACCTGTTTAGGGCGATGCAGCAGGGTGATGACCAGGTTCTTGAGCTTTGCCCTGGTACTTTGCAGTCCATTGGTGAAGGTTTCTATGTAGATGCAGGTCTGATTCATCGACCCGGGACTGCCGTCACACTGGAAATCCAGCAGCCGAGTGATGTGTATACTTTCTTTGCCAGTCAATTCGATGGTATGACAATGGATGCAGCCACGATTCGCCCGGGTTTCAACTCGATTGAGGAGGCTGCCGCATCCGTGATTGACTGGGAAGCCAACCAGAGTCCGGATTTACTGAATGCATCACATTTGCATCCTGTTATTGAACCGGCTTATAGCCAGGCAGGGGCACGGGTTGAATGGATTTATCCACCGGATTTGACGGATAAGTTTAGCGGTATGCGTTTAACCATTGATACGCGGATGACGTTCAAGGCCATGGAGCCCGGCGTGTTATTTGTTTGGCGGGGTCAGGGCCGACTCGACGGACGTCCTGTGGACGGTGGTGGCGGTATTCCCGGTGAGGCGGACGAATTTTTTATCGGCTTTGAGGCGGCAAGACGGGGTATTGAACTTGAAAATACAGGAGACGAGTTGTTGGTTGCATTTGTTCTTTTCGCTGCGGTGGCCTGATTGAATCGGTTCGAGGAGTGTGTGGTATTTTATTTGTGGCTGATATATGTGCTGTTTTTTAGCCAGAACCGCAAAGGTTTATGAGTCCATTCCGCTGCATGGGCAATGCCGATGCGTGGCCCGGTGGCAACCTGTTGGGACTGCAGCGGGGTGGCACGAATTCGTTCTATGAAGACCCTCTTGCTCTTGACCAGATCGATGCGGTCTAGCTGGCGATCAATCTGAAGTGCCTTGGCCAACTTGGCTGGGCCGGAGCATAGGTCGGTATCACATTTGGCGGCTGGGCGGCGGCGGTACATTGCTTGCATCCCATCGACCGGCTCCAATGCCCGAAGTAATACCGCTACAGGCTCATCCTCAACGCCGGCAACGACATTCACGCAGTGATGCATGCCGTAGGTGAAATACACATAGGTATGACCTCCGTCTCGCCACATGGATTCGTTGCGTGCTGTTCGTCTCCCGTTGCAGGTGTGTGCTGCTTTGTCAGGTATACCCAGGTATGCTTCAGTTTCGACAATGAGTCCAGATACACGTTGCCTGCCATTGACGTGCACAAGCAAATGCCCCAATAGCTCGCGAGCCACTTTTACCACGTCACGACGATAAAACGATCGGGTTAGATAAGTAGGCATGTTTACGCAGTTGGGTTGGTGGCGGTCTCTTTCGAGATAGGTAACGGTGGCTGTTACTTTGGTGAACCATCATTGGCCTGTTGCCGAGTCTGGGAACGGGTCGTGACGCGAAAACTTCGCCAGCAACTCAGTGGCAGACAGCCGATGGCCATGATGAGAAGTTGACTGGCCATGAAAAATGCAAGCCAGAATATAGCGGATTCGATAAACCCATAAGCATGCAGCCCTACCCCAAGCATGTTGGTACCTTTCCATGACCAACTGGTCACGATATTGCCGAATACTGCAAGAATGGCCATCCCTCTTTGTTTCACGAGTCCCCCCCAGCGGGCATGCAGAACCAAGGCGTTCCAGAGAACAATCAACACCGCTCCATTTTCTTTTGGATCCCATCCCCAGAACCGACCCCACGATTGGTCGGCCCAAATGCCGCCAAGTACGGTTCCTACGAAGCTGAACAGTAACGCAAAACAGAGAATGCCATAGAGCATCTGCCCCATCTTTTTGCTTTCACCGGCAGATAGTGATGAGGTCAATACGCCACGTAAAATGAAGACAAGCCCGATCAGTCCAGCCAGGTAGGTAGCTGAATAGCCCAAAACGATGACGACGACATGTGTGGCCAACCAGAAGTTGGTGTCAAGGACAGCCACCAGTACCGCCATGGTATCTCCATCGCCAGTTAATGCCCACGCTACCAGTAAAGTCAAAAAGCCGCTGGTTGCTGCTAGCAATGTTGGGATACCATTGCGGTAGAGGTATTCCAGAACCAGGCACATCAGGATGCACCCCCAGCCTATAAAGATTGCCGATGAATAGAGGTTGGTAACCGGTGGCCGTCCAGAAAGATAAATACGGGTAGCGATTCCTCCTGTGTGTACCAAAAAGGTTAGCAGGAGGATGCTCATGGCCGCAGCCTGTAGCGGTTGGGTGAAAGCGATCCAGGAGAGAAAAATAAGAATCGTAATGAATACGTACAGTACGCGGCATTGTGCAAACGGTGCATAATGGTTGAAAAGCGTTTCATGGCGTGCCTGGCGTGTCGCCATAGGTTCATTCTCTTGATAGATGTCAGCTAGATTCTTAACGGATTGGTTGAAATGATCAGCATGTTGTTTGTTAAAGGCCTCCAGAACCTTCCTCCATGCCCGCATACCAGGTAGGGGTTGCCCTGAGGTCTCGGTGTAATTGGCGGCGGTTGCGGCATCCATCCAATCGTGTTGAGGTGAGATGGGTGGAATCAGGTGTAGAGAGCGGTAGTTGGCCAAAGCATCATAAAGCGTTAAATGGCTGGCCAACTCAACCACCTTGCGTTGAAATAGGCTGCGTTTTTGAGATGGTATCTGGCCGGCAAGTTGTGCCTGGCGAATTAGTTCAGTGCCATGCTCGCGGATGGATCTGGCAGAAAAGTGTTTTTTGTCAGTTTTTTGCCAGCCAAAGATAGCCAGGACATCAGGGTGGTCGATGCGAAAAACCTCGTATTCTTCAGCAGTCGTGGGACGGCTTAGTACATCCAGCAGCCAGTGTGCAGCGTTCAGGTCGAGAGTCTGGTTTTCCAGCTTTTGCCTACCGCTAATCACCATCAGGCAGTTGCGAGCGACGGTGTCAAAGGGTTTGACCCGGCCCTTATAGGACACCGGCACCTTTGCCAAGGCGTTGATATTAAAGTCAGAATCCGTGCCAGATGGTTTTAAGGGTATCAGCAGGTAGGCAGCGCATATTGATATGAGCAGTATGGGAACCGTCCGGCTGGCAGTGTGTCGCTCGTATTTGGTCATGCGGTTTGGTGACGTAGAAAACGGATTAGAGTCATGCCAAAGTGGATAAGCATGCCAGTTCCAGCCAGCAGGCATGCAATATAAGGCGTCTGCCATGCGGGGTTGTCAACCACCTGAAGGACGGTTCCAAAATCAGGGCCATCATCACTCTTCCTAAGCCAGTTAGCCTGGTAAAAAGTCTCTCCGTGATATCGCAGGGGGTGATTCATGTAGATAAGTACATTGCGATCTTCATGGTGGGTCGGATCACTTAAATGAATATCACTGGAAAAGTTTTTCGCAATTTTTGTTCCCGTATATCGGTCGTGACTAAATTCATTGAGTCGGATCGCATACGGCTTGTAATAGCGCCGAAAACGAAGATACAGGTGGTATTGTTGATCCTCGACCTGGACACGCTGGCCAACAATGCGGATGTCATCTTGACGAAATAGCGGTGACAGCACGAATCGCCCTAATGATTCATCTTCTCGACGGATTTGGATGATGATGGCTGGCGGATCAACTGACTGTGCGCCGACACCGGTAACACGGGATTGTTCAATTACCCGGTGTGTGACACCCAGGCCGTGATCAGCTTGGGGTGGATCGGTGTCATTGGGAACGCGGCGCTGGACAATGGCGTTGGGCATGAACCGTTCAACTCGGATTTGGAATGGGAGCCGCACATGGTCGATTACGGAACGTTGTTCTAATGCCGATTGACTGATCGCCAGCACCTGGTCATGTTCTGGGAATGCGTGATTAACTACCGCCAACTCAACTTCACGAATGTCGTGGGCCCATCGGGTTGTCTGGCCTTCGTAGATGGGCATTTGTGTCTCGAGGGCAAATGCCCCGGTAATTCCTTCACCAACCAGCAGCAAGATGATGGCAGTGTGGATCAGGATGATGCCACTACGCTTCAATGTAAGCTTGAAACGGGTGGCGTGAGCCGCCAGTAAATTAATCAGTAGCAGCAGGCCAAGGGTTGTACCACCGGGCCAGGGGAAGGCTCCAGGGAATATTTGCTTACCGATTTCCGGGCGTGGCAAAAAGACCTGCAGTGGAACCCAGACCACGAAGCTGCGGAAATATTTCTCGACAACATGCCAAATGCCGTTATCAATCTGGGCCCATGTTGCTGAGAATATCAGCACAATGGACATGGCCATCAATACAACGGTCAGCCGCAAGGATGCAATAGGTCGACACAGGTCTTTAATCGCATTGCCCATGTTTTTATCTTGTAAAATGAATGGATTGGACAAATGACACGAATCTTGGTTTTTCCTTTTGAATTAATGGATCGGGTCCCATCATCTTGAAGAACCAGACATTGTCACCATGGCCAATGACGGCTACCAGCATACGCTGGGGATGACTACGTTCTGTACGTGGGCCAATGAGATCCAAAAGATTACCGGCAGCATTGACAGTTTCGATCAGTTCGATTGGTTGTTTCTCGTCATTATCAATAGCTGGCAATCCCACCTGTTTACGCCATCGATTAATGTTATCCAACGCTGTTCCAACGTTTCCAGTGAACATGACGACGGCGATTTCACCTTGATGCATATCATCATTTACGGTGAAGGCAACTTGCCGTGGTGGTTGGGGTGTTTGATGTATTTGCCAGTTATCGGGGGCGTTGAATGTGATAGGAGCTTTGGGTACATCGAACTTTATGGATGCCAGAAATTGCTGCAATGAGTCAGACTCGACCTCGATGGTGGTTGCGGGGCCGATCAGGTCAAAGAACCAGACTCGATCAGGCATGGGCAGGATGACCACCACGCGGCGTTGGCGGGCTTGCTGGTCATCGGGCGGGCCAAGCAGATCAACCCGGGAGGCCCTATGTCCGGCAATGGAAATTTTGTTGACGGATTGTTCCATCTGTTGGTTGCTTGCAACGGGCAGTCCCATGAGACGACGCCAGCGGGTGACGTTAGCGATTGGCGACCGGCTTTCAGGTGTATTAGGCAGTGGAATGATTTTGAGTTCCGCTTGTTGTGATGGCGGTCCGATCAAGAAGGTCGCTAAGCGTAATCCCGAACCGGGTTGTTCCAGCCAATGTTCTGGTGCAGACCAGGTGGGCTCCTTGGATGGCGTTGCCCTTTCGCTGGCGAAATCATGGTGTCGTGACCGGACGGTTGGGTTCATCAACTGCCGAATTTTTGCCGGTGGCGGGGTGTCTTTGGGGGCCTGATAGACCCGGATCTGTTCGTCTTCACAGGCACAAAGACCAAATGAGGTTGCACAAACGAGGCTGATCAGCCGAAAACTCATCTGTAATGCACCGTTTTTCTTCATTGGTTTAACCATGATCAGGGGAATTTATATGGCATTTCAATGCCAAGGTATGGGGCGGAACCCCATTTATAGCCTAGTGGGAATCATTCATGACGGATTACTTTGAAGCATAGTATTTATATCCATGCAGGGGGAAAAGTTCGCTGTCACAGGTTGAAATTTCAGACTTGGTTAAATATAGAGCAATCTATGCTGGGGTTGGGTATTAGGTATGGTGGGAATATGACAGCCGAGACCTTGGTTGGCCGATACTAGGTCAGGTTCTGTGTTTGGCGGACTTGAATCATATGGCTAGAATAATCCGCCCGTATTACAGTACAACCATACTGCTAGGAGCAATACTGCATGGTTGCCGGTACGAAAGACGAGAGGGGCTCGAAGCCGGTCACCAACCGCAGTTCAGCTGTTGTATTCTTTGCCGGTGATTCCGGTGATGGGATGCAAAAAGCGGGCACGCAATTCACAGACACCGCGGCGATCGTAGGGAATGACGTGGCAACGCTGCCCGATTTTCCTGCAGAGATTCGCGCACCGGCCGGGACCGTTGCCGGGGTGTCTGGCTTTCAAATCAACTTTGCTGCCGACGACATCCATACACCAGGTGATGAAGTCAATGCATTGATCGCAATGAATCCTGCGGCCTTTAAGGCTCATATCGAGGATGTTGAGGTCGGCGGTATCGTAATTGTCAACGACAGTGAGTTTACCAAGGTCAACTTGCGCAAAGCAGGCTATAGCGAGGGATACAATCCACTTGATGATGAAAAGTTCACCCTTCGCTACAAGATCTACAAGGTCCCGATTAGTCGCTTAAATACTGAAGCATTGGCTGATTCAGGGTTGGGGGCAAAGAATATTGCTCAGTGCAAGAACATGTTTGCCTTGGGGTTGATCTACTGGCTTTACGATCGACCGATCGATCCAACAGTCAAGTATCTTGATGACTATTACGGTCAAGTCAAAAATCTTCCCGAGGTATCCAAGGCAAATATAGCCACGCTGAAAGCAGGCTACTTCTTTGGTGAAACTACGGAGATGTTCCCGGTCCGATACCACGTGTCCAAAGCTGCGATCAAGCCAGGCAAGTATCGCAAAGTAACTGGCAACGAAGCGTTGGCGATGGGTTTGGTTGCTGCAGCTAAGCTTTCGGGCAAACAACTGGTTTACTGTAGTTATCCGATCACACCGGCCAGCAATATTCTGCACAACCTGGCCGCGATGAGGCATTTCGGTGTTAAAACATTTCAGGCAGAAGATGAGATTGCTGCGGTCTGCGCTGCCATCGGTGCTGGCTTTGCAGGTCAGATTGGTGTGACCGGTACTTCCGGCCCGGGCATGGCGCTTAAATCCGAAGCCATTAATCTGGCAGTTATGACGGAATTACCTCTGATCATTGTCGATGTTCAGCGTGGTGGTCCGTCAACGGGGTTGCCAACCAAGACAGAGCAGGCCGATTTGCTCCAGGCGATGTTTGGCCGCAACAGTGATAGTCCTCTAGTTATCCTGGCACCTCAATCGCCTGCTGACTGCTTTGATATAGCGCTCGAAGCTTCACGGATCAGCCTTAAGCATATGGTTCCGGTCATTATTCTTAGTGATTGTTATCTGGCTGATGGTGCTGAACCGTGGCTGATTCCTGATTCATGCGGTCTCAAGCCGATCGAGATTACGCACAGGACTGATCCTGATGGGTTTGAACCATACGCTCGTGACGAGAATTTGGTACGTCCTTGGCCCGTGCCGGGTACGCCGGGAATGGAACACCGTATAGGGGGGCTGGAGAAGCAGCACATCACGGGCGATGTGAGTTATGACGCGGAAAATCATCAATTGATGTCGGTAATCCGTCGTCGCAAGGTTGAACTGGTCGCCAAGCAGATCCCCCACCTACAAGTGCATGGCGAGTCCAGCGGTGACTTGTTGGTGATCGGGTGGGGTGGAACCTACGGTTCGATTCTCACCGCGGTTAACCGCGCGCAGCAGGCGGGGAAATCCGTTTCCTCGGCCCACCTGCGATATCTAAGTCCGATGCCAGGCAATCTGGGTGATGTGGTCAGAAGTTTCAAGAAGGTGCTGGTACCCGAACTTAATATGGGCCAACTTCGTCTCCTCCTACGTGCCCGGTTCCTTGTTGACGCCCGTGGCCTTAACAAGATCCAGGGTAAACCATTTTTGGTCGAAGAAGTTGAAGAGGCCATCGATCTAATGTTGGGGGGTGTTTATGGTGAACGTGAATTTCTGATGCCACGCCATCATCAGGTACGCCTTGAGGATCAAGAGTATGATTTGGGTGGGTGTCAGCAGGATTCAGCAGCATCCATCCCCATGTAGGCATTGAATAATTAAGGATCCAGCGATGTCCGCTCTATCTCTAACAGCTAAAGACTTTGCTTCCGATCAGGATGTCAGATGGTGTCCGGGGTGTGGTGACTACGCCATTTTGAACCAGATGCGCAAAGTTTGTGCCAAGTTGGAAGCACGACGTGAAAACACCGTGTTTGTCTCTGGAATAGGCTGTTCCAGTCGCTTCCCCTATTACATGGATACATACGGTTTTCATAGTATCCATGGCCGCGCACCGGCGGTTGCAACCGGGGTCAAGATCGCGAATCCTGACTTGGATGTCTGGATGGTAACGGGTGACGGTGACGGACTATCCATCGGTGGCAATCATCTGATGCACGTGCTACGTCGCAATGTGAACCTGAAAATACTCTTGTTTAACAACCGGATCTATGGTCTGACCAAGGGACAGTATTCGCCCACGAGTGAAGAGGGCAAGAAGACGAATTCAAGTCCGATGGGTTCGATCGATCTGCCACTAAGCCCGGTATCGGTGGCGCTGTCTTCGGAGGCGAGCTTCGTGGCACGATGCATCGACATCGATAAGAATCTTGGGGAGGTTTTAGAGCGGGCGGCTGCCCACAAAGGTTCGGCGTTTGTCGAAATCTATCAGGATTGCAATATTTTCAACCATAAGGCATTTGAATACGCAACTGATCGAGCAGTTAAGGAGGAGCACATTATCCGCCTTGAACATGGCAAGCCTTTAATTTTTGGTAAGGATCGGGATAAAGGAATTCGCCTTCACGATCATAAACCGGAGGTGGTTCAACTGCGTAGTGGCATCAAGGAAGACGATCTGCTTTTCCATGATGAGCATGACGAGAGCTTGGCTTTCTTATTGAGTCGGATGAGTCACCCAGATTTCCCCGAGCCAATGGGGGTGTTTTACAGCATTGGAGATGATTGTTACGAGGATCTATTGACCAAGCAGATTCAAGATGCTGAAGCGGCTCGTGGCAAGGCTGACCTCAATGCCCTGTTTAATTCAGGCGACACCTATACGATTGAGGCATAGAAAGGGCTGCCGGTCTTATATCAGCACCGGAGAATGCTCCGCCTGGGTATACTCATTTCATGCGACCCACTCACTTCTCCGGATCCTTTCCGCTATTTCGCTTGTTCGGCATACAGGTTTGTCTGCACTGGTCATGGTTTGTGGTTGTTGCCTTGCTGGTACAAATACGAGTAAACCATACCGAAGGCCTTTCGATTATTGAAGCTTTCTCGCAGTTTATTACCTTGTTTGGAATCGTGTTGATGCACGAGTTTGGACATGCCTTGGCGTGTCGATCAGTGGGTGGCGAAGCCCACACAATTGTCTTGTGGCCGCTAGGTGGCGTAGCATTTGTCAAACCGCCGCCACGTCCTGGTCCCGTTTTGTGGAGTATTGCTGCGGGGCCATTGGTTAATGTCTTTCTGGTTCCTGTAACCCTTTGCATATCGATCTGGTTCGATGGATCCTGGGATCCGCTTGACAGTACTTGGGCCATGTTGTTTTGGATGAACTTGGGTTTGCTGATCTTTAATATGTTGCCAATTTACCCGCTGGATGGTGGTCAGATTCTACAGGCCCTGCTTTGGTTTGTGGTGGGAAGGGCGACAAGTTTGCGTATTTCGGCTTGGATAGGATTGATTGCAGCCGGGGGTATTGCCGTGATGGCATTATCTTTTCAGGCGGTGTGGCTATTTATCATGACCCTATTCATAGGCTGGCAGGCATGGAAGGGACTTCGTGTTGCCAGGTTCCTGGCACTTCAAGAGAAAGTGGGTCAGGGGTATTGGCCATCTCCTTATTGATCTTAACGGGTAACAAAGTGGCCTTTTATCCGGGGATCGGCGTAGTGCACCGTGATTCGAATACGTTGTGGCGTCAACTGGGTAGCAGGGATTGAAGTGTTTCACCAATTCTTGCCGGTGAATCGGCAACCGCAACACCTGCCTTTTTCAAAGCTTTGACCTTAGCGGTGGCAGTGCCCTTGCCCCCGCTGACAATAGCACCGGCATGTCCCATGCGCTTGCCCGGTGGGGCGGTGCGTCCTGCAATGAAAGCTGCAACGGGTTTGGTCATTTCTGAAGCAATATATTGAGCGGCTTCTTCCTCGGCGCTACCGCCAATTTCACCGACCATGACCACCGCGTGGGTGTCGTTGTCTTCTTCAAATAATTGAAGAATATCGGTGAAGGAACTGCCAATAATGGGGTCCCCGCCGATACCCACGCAGGTTGATTGCCCCAAATTGCGGGCAGTCAACTGTGAAACTGCTTCGTATGTCAATGTGCCACTTCGTGATACGACGCCGATATTGCCACCGTGATGAATGAAGCCTGGCATGATGCCAATCTTGCATCCACGACCATCATCAACTGCAGGGGTAATGATGCCAGGACAGTTAGGGCCGATCAGCCGACTCCCATGAGCACGGACGGCGGCTTTGGCTCGGGCCATGTCGAGCGTGGGGATACCCTCTGCAATGCATATGATCAATTGGATTCCTGCTTCCGCCGCCTCGATAACTGAATCTGCTGCAAAAGGTGCTGGTACAAATGTGATGGAGACGTTGGCGTCGGTTCGTTGGCACGCTTCAGTGACCGTGTTGAATACAGGTTGGCCAAGATGTTCAGTGCCACCGCGCCCCGGCGTTACACCGCCGACGATCTGTGTACCGTATTCCATGCACTGCTTACTATGGAAAGTCCCCTGGCCACCGGTCAAACCCTGGACAAGGACTCTGGATTCATTTGTTACGAGGATGCTCACTTGGTGGCCTCCTTTGTAACAATATTCACAGCTTTTCTTGCAGCGTCATCTAGGCTATCTGCCGTGATGAGATTAAGTTCGCTGTCAGCTAGGATCTTCTTGCCCTGTTCGACCATGTTTCCCTCGAGCCGAACGATGAGTGGAACGGGGATATCACTGTCTTGAACTGCTTCGGTGATTCCTTCGGCGATGAGATCACAGCGGACAATACCGCCGAATATATTGATTAAAATGGCGCGGACATTCTGATCTGAGAGGATGATCCGAAGTGCTTCTGCAACACGTTGTGCAGTCGCGCCACCGCCGACATCAAGAAAATTAGCTGGTTCACCGCCATGGATCTTGATGATATCCATGGTGGCCATTGCTAGGCCGGCACCGTTGACCATACAGCCAATATTGCCGTCCATGCTGATATACGAAAGTTCATGCTCCGATGCACGAACCTCCATTGGGTTTTCTTCATCGAGGTCTCGTAGTTCACAAGTGGTTGGATGGCGATACAGTGCGTTGTCGTCGAAGTTGATTTTGGCATCCAGGGCGATCAACTGGTTTTGATCTGTCAGTACAAGGGGATTGATCTCGGCTAGCGAGCACTCTTCAGCCAGGAAAGCATCGGTCAAGCAAGTAGCGAATTTAGAAAACCCCCCGATCGTATCATTGGGTAGGTTAAGCCGGGTTGCCAGTCGCCGGGCCTGAAAGGGCTGCAGTCCCGCGTTGGGGTCAATGTTTTCAAAAAAAATGGCCTCGGGATTGGTTGCCGCCACTTCTTCAATGGCCATGCCACCTTCGGCGCTGGCCATCATCACGGGAATTTCCTTCTGTCGGTCGATCACAAGCCCCAAATAGAGTTCGCCCCTGATTTTGGAAGCCTGTTCAATAAGGACTTTTTTAACAAGTTGGCCCTCAGGTCCGGTCTGAACAGTGACAAGATTCATACCGAGAATCTCATCGACGGCCGATTGCATCTCATCCCGTGTTCGGCAAACCTTAACCCCACCGCCCTTGCCACGGCCACCAGCGTGGATTTGCGCTTTTACCACACATGAACCCTCACCCAATTCCCCGACTTTTTTAAGGGCTTCGCTTGGCGACTCGGCTACAACGCCTTTTGGGACGGGTACGCCGTATTGCTGGAGTAGGTCCTTGGCTTGGTATTCGTGGATCTTCAAGGCAAGCATCTTTCGTTGGGGTGTAATCTCGGCAACCTACAGGTGGCAGGACGTTATACAGTGTTGCCGCTCATTAGGCCAAGCAGGGTGGGATGGCGGGGGAACCCGAATAGAGATTAATGCCTCTTGCTCTAATGGTTTTTTTATGGGTTGTGTCTGTACATCACTATCATCGTTGCACATGAGGTTCCATTTTATTTCCGGCCATTATTCTGGTTCAAAAGAGGTCCCCGTGTGGTCCTAATTAGGGCAGTGGTTTGCAATAAGACTGCGTAGGGTTGTTGGGCCAATAATTGCCTGTGCATGGTTTGATACGTGATTTTGACCATTTGTTCACATATGGATTGGCGGAATGTTCTGGTTGGACCTCTATTGGGTGGGGAGGGCTCTAAATGAAGCGAGATCATGATCATGTAAAAACCCCGATTAATTCAATTGGTGGTTGATTTTTCATGGTTTTCGACCTTGGTGGATCTGTCGGTTTGCATGACGAAGTTTCTCTGGAAATTTGGTTCTTCGCCGTCTTGTGCATCCGATAAGTGGGATTATCGGATGTTTTGTTGATCTTCAAGGATTTGACGATGATTTGATTGCAATAGATCAATACATATGGCAGGTGGGGCGTTCGGTGATTTTGGGCTTGACCTGCAGTGATACGCCGTTATGCTTTCGCACCCTGCTCGCTACTTTGTGGGGGGAGAAGTCAGATTCAATGTGCGATGAGTTTTTTTGACGGTCTTGCGAAGCAACTCCTCAAATTAACGCCGCCAATAGGACGATAAACGCTTTGTGAGCCTTGGATGGTGGGCGTGTGTTCCTGCCAGGCTGTACCGGTGCAATGGAAGAAAACGATAATGACTGTCACGATGTCCAAGCCTAGTGATTCACACAAGTTGAATGATCTTGCCCGATCACGCAATTTTGGGATTTGTGCCCATATCGACGCGGGTAAAACCACGGTGACCGAACGCGTGCTCTATTACACCGGGAAGACCTACAAAATGGGTGAGGTTCATCATGGCACTGCGACCATGGACTTCCTTCAGGAAGAGCAGGATCGGGGCATCACGATTCAAGCGGCTGCAACCACCTGCCCTTGGACACGTAATGGTGTGGACTATCGTCTTAACCTGATCGATACACCAGGTCATGTTGACTTTACCGTCGAGGTGGAGAGATCCTTACGCGTGTTGGATGGTGCGGTTGCAGTATTTGACGCAAAAGAAGGAGTCGAGGCGCAATCTGAGACGGTGTGGCGCCAGGCAGATCGTTATGGCGTTCCACGACTTTGCTTTATCAACAAGATGGACAAGCTTGGAGCAGATTTTGACTTCAGTTTCAGTTCTCTGCAGGATCGTCTTGGCGCAAACGCGGTGGCCGTCCAGATCCCCATTGGCCAGGGCGACACGTTTGAGGGCATTATCGATCTATTGGGGATGAAGGCGTATTACTTTTCAGCTGAAGAGTTAGGCGCCAAAGTTGAGGAACGCGAGATCCCTGACCAACTGATTGATGAAGCTGCGTCATGGCGACATCGTTTGGTTGAAGCGGCCGCCGAACTTGATGATCGTTTGACGGACAAATATTTGAATGATGAGAAGATTTCACCAGAGGAAATCCGCTCCGCATTACGAATCGGTACGGTTAGTCAACAAGCTTATCCCGTGTTCTGTGGATCTGCACTGCGGTACATCGGTGTGCAGCGGCTGATTGATGGTGTGATTGATTATCTACCAAATCCGATGGAGGTGCCTGAAGTTGAGGGTAGTGATCCAAAGGACAGCGAGAAAGTATTGTCACGTCCGCACGATGAGTCAGCACCATTTTCTGCCCTGGTATTCAAGGTTGTCTCCGATCAGCACGGTGATCTGACCTATGCGCGGATTTATTCAGGTACATTGCCCAAGGGGTCCCGTGTCCTCAATGCGAATAATGGTAAACGTGAGACCATCAGCCGGATCTTTGAAATGCATGCCAAGCAGCGAATCGCACGTGAGGATGCAAGGGCGGGTGAGATTGTGGCGTTGGTCGGCTTGAAACATTCAATAACAGGCGAAACACTTTGTGCTGCGGATGATCCCATTCTTCTCGAGCGACTGGATCTGCCAGATCCGGTTATTTCTATGAGCATTGAACCGGCGACCAATGCCGATAAGGACAAACTGGGCGAGGCACTGGTGACTATTCGTCGCGAGGATCCATCATTTCGCAGTCATTTTGATGAGGAAACGGGCCAGACCATCATCGAAGGGATGGGTGAACTGCACCTTGAGGTCATCACGCATAAGCTCACCCGTGACATGAAGGTCGGGGTGCAGGTCGGCACACCACGCGTGGCTTACAAGGAAACAATTTCTGTTTCTGCTGAAGCTCGTGGTACCCACAAGAAGCAAACGGGTGGGCGCGGTCAGTTTGGTGATGTTGAACTGACAGTTGAACCGCTTACGTCGGATCAGGCTCTGGAAGAGGAATTGGATTTCAAGGATGGTTTGGCGTTCGTGAATAAGATTATTGGTGGTTCAATTCCTAGGGAATATATTCCGTCAGTTGAACTAGGCTGTCGTGAAGCCGCACGCAGCGGTATTCTCGCCGGCTACCCGCTAGTGGATGTCAAGGTTTCATTGATAGATGGATCCCATCACGAAGTTGATTCGTCACAGATCGCGTTTGAGCAGGCTGGGATACTGGCTTTCCGTGAAGCTTGTCGGCGGGCTCAACTACAACTGCTTGAGCCTGTGATGAAGGTTAGCGTGACTACGCCGGATGAATTTCTGGGTAATGTGACCGGCGATCTCAATCGTCGACGCGGAATTATTGCTGATACCCAGTTACGGGGAACGACACGGGTTGTGACAGCTGAAGCCCCCCTTGGCGAAATGTTTGGTTATGCCACCACCCTGCGCGGGATGAGTCAGGGCCGTGCTTCGTACACTATGGAACCGTTGAGTTATCGTCCTGTGCCAGGGGGTGTTGCTAAGGCGGTACTTGGTGCCACCAAGTGATCTGGTCCGCAACAGGTTTCAGGGTGATTTAGGAGCGGGTGGGAGCGTGATCTGTTTGCTTTGAGGTTCCTAATCTAATCCTGTTGGGGATTGGGGACCAATCAATTTATCCTTTTTTTTCCAGAATTGAGCTTTATCCCAGAATCCGGGTGGCTTGTTGTAGGGCTGCCAAACATATGGCTGGCGGTCAGCAAACAATGTGTCCTGATTTTGTTTCGACCAGGCAAGCCAGGCGCGAGCATCAAGTCCGAATTTCTGGCCGGTGATGGTTTCAAGCGATTGGCGGGCGTGGTGGGCGGCGCCGAAGTCTCGATCATTGAGTGTGCCAATGAGGGCATCGAATACACTCGACTGTGCATATTGGCCCAAAGCTTTAATAGCAGCAATGCGTACATCGATATCACGGTCATGTCTTGCTGTGGTGATAAGCGGCTGGATAGCCGTCGTATTATGGATTCGCTGCAACGCGACGGCGGCTTCCCATCGTTCGAAAGCAGCCTGACGCTGCAAGTGTTTCGTGATCAAAGGTACATCTTCAGTCGTTCCATGCCGTCCCAGTGCGCGGAGACAGGTGGCGCGAACGGTATCATCAGGATCGGTGCTGAAAGCACGGTACAGATGTAAATAGGGCTTGCCGCCACCCCATTTGGCACTTGAGAGTTGGGAGATCGCGTCACGGCGTTTATCGGGATCCACCGTGGGGTCAGTCGCTTGGCGGGCCAGTTCGCCGGGGTTCTGGGGGAAAACAGGTTGGATAAGGTTGCCAAAGGTCTGCTTGAGCGGGTTTTGCATACCCGATGAAGTACAACTGCTGATTCCGCATAGTCCTCCAAGTAATACCGCAGTTATCGAATACAAGATGGGTGAGGCTGATTTCATGCGATCTTGTATCGGCCGAGCCAAATCGTGACCACCAAATAAATGTTGGTGTTCCAACTTGCGGGGCCGGTCATTGGGGCCATGACTTCATTTCAGTTGATCTCTGGAAGACCAGACATGATAGGTCGTTGCAGCCAGGATCGCGGCTCCACCAAGAAGCGTATAAACAGTTGGTTTTTCTTCGCGAAATACGAGGAATACCCATATTGGATTTAGGACAGGTTCGACCAATCCAATCAGTGATCCACGAATGGCTGTGACATGTCTAAGCCCCCGGGTATACAAGACGTAGGCAAGACCAATCTGAAAACATCCCATCAACGCAACGAGTCCCCAATCCTTCAACTGGGTGTAGTCATTGATCATTTGAAAGTCATTGTCCGTAACGGATATAACCACCAGGCATGCTGCAAAGGCAAGACCATTCCCGCAAACCACCGCTGATTCGGCACCGCGATCAGCAAGCCAGCGTAGTCCAACAATTAGCAGGCCATAGCTGATACCTGAAAGAAGCGCCAGCCAGTTTCCGGTTGTGATAGATGGTGACAAGGGCGTCGCTTTAGAGGGCACCACGAAGAGCATGGCAAGTCCAGCGATAAACACCGGCAGTGTAACCCAATCATGGCGTGCCAGCTTCTCTCGCAGAAAAATGGGCGAGATCATCAGGACCCATAGGGGGGCACTTGACTGGATAAAGATGGAATGGGCCGCGGTCGTGGTTTTGTTCGCCAGAACAAAACAGATAACGGTTGTACCCAGTGCGATACCAACCAGGAAGCTGTGCCAGGACCAATGGCGGCGGGCATTAGGGATCAGGCAGAGAAAGAAAATGGCGGCAAAAGCGCTTCGAAAACCGGCAATCGTCCAGCCATCCAGTTGGCATGTTTTGATTCCCACACCACCCAGTGAAAACAGCAAGGTTCCGCAAAGGATGAGAATAATGCCTTGTCTAGAGGTCGTCACTCGCTATACGCCTCAATAGATTGGTTCTTGGCGGGTAAAGTTTTGAAGTGGTCTAGCACGACCCTCTCCAATGCTGATTCGTTGTCAGTCAACCTTTTTAATTCGCACGGACTTAAATTGCATCGCTTGTTGGTTGGGAATATTAACTACTCGCAACCATACTTGAGTTGGCCCGGATTGGAGTTTGACCCGCCCGAATGTTAATGCTGCCCATCGTTTTTCGTACGCCACCTGACGGAGTATACGATCGGGGCTGGGAATAGGCCGTGGATCATATGCTTCACGCAGAGTGGTTGTCAGCTGATGACGATCGATATCAATTTGAAGGGTGGCCCCCACATCATCGATTTTACATGTGTAAAGTAAGCCAACCTCATAAGTTCCTGGCTTGACTACATCAATTGTCCATGAGATGGATTCGGCGTTAGAAGGCCATTTTGTGATCCAATCGTGGTTCCAGCCTGGCGCGCGTCCGCTGAATTTCAGGCCTTTAGATCGCTGTCCCTGTGTGGAGGGAAGATCGACGGTCGGTGCTTCGGTATAGCCGATTGGGATAGGTGTTCTGCCAGTGAGGTTTTGGGTCACATCTTTAAACCAAGCCTGGTAAGCCATGATCAACTCTGTGGTTCTTGCCGGTTCAATGTCCGCTATGTTTTTAGACTGGCCAGGATCTCTAATCATGTCAAAGAGTTGATTGCCATGTCCGGAATTGATCAGTCGATACCTTTCTGTGCGCACGGAATAAGGCGTCATGCCCCGGATCCCTTCTCGTGCGTAGAAAGAAAAGATCATTCTTTTCGGCCATGAATCAGTCTTCCCATTTAGTAACGGTACTAGACTTATTCCATCGAGCGGTAGCGTATTCGGTTTGGAAATACCGCATAGCTCGGCAATGGTCGGCAGAATATCAATATCTGCCGCCAATGCTCGAACCCGGATTCCTGGACGGATCTTGCCTGGCCACCGGACAAAGAGGGGCGAGCGTACA
The DNA here is from genome assembly GCA_002716625.1 of Phycisphaeraceae bacterium. Taxonomy (GTDB): domain Bacteria; phylum Planctomycetota; class Phycisphaerae; order Phycisphaerales; family Phycisphaeraceae; genus UBA6626. The sequence continues at coordinate 36,134 of PBAS01000059.1, forward strand.
CCACCTTCGGCTAGTTGTTTTTTTTTGCCGCGAAGGCCGGCATTAAATCGTGAACTGAATGGACCATTGTCCGTCAGGAACATGATCACGGTGTTGTTTTTAATGGACAGCTGGTCGAGCAGGTCGAGGATGCGCCCCACATTGTCATCAATGTTTTCGCACATTCCATAGATGCCAGCGTGCATGTCATCCAGACCACGCTGTTTATATTTTTGAAAGTAGCGGTCTGGAACCTGAATGGGGACATGGGGGGCGTTGTAAGGTATATAGCAGAAGAATGGTTGGTCTTGATTTTGCTTGATAAATTCAAGGGCGCTGTTAGTCAGCACATCGGTTATGTAACCTTTTGTTTTAATGGTTTGGTTATTGTGGGCAAGATTGGTATCGAAGTAATTGCTCCAATGCCCGGCGCTAAAACCTAGAAACTCATCAAACCCCTGTCCGGGAGGGGTATAAGGGAAGTGTGTTCCGTTGTGCCATTTGCCGAAACAGCCAGTCACATAACCGGATGACTTAAGCATTTCGGCGATTGTGATCTCTTCACTTCGAATCGTATCGAGTCCTGGTCGCAGGCCGATGATGCCAGTACGTGGATGGTACCGGCCGGTCAATAGGCTTGCCCGGGTGGTCGCGCATACCGGACTGACGTAAAACCGTGCGAAACGAGCACCCGAAAGGGCGAGTTGGTCGAGTACGGGCGTGTCGATCATCGCGTTTCCGTGGAGGCTAATGTCACCCCATCCTTGGTCATCGGTCATGATCAGAATGATGTTCGGACGTGGTGTGGAGTGGCTATTTCCTGGTGTACTTCCCGCTTCAGCGGGAATCACGAGGCCACAGAGTCCGATGATGGCGATAAGTAGAGAGGCCAGTTTCACAATAGGTTTTTTTGGCTTATATGGTTATGTACGGTCCATGCATTTCAACACGAAAAAACAATCTTTTTGAAACCTTAATCATACACGAATGATTTGAAACCTTAGTTGTTATGACGAGAATGATGGTTCTGTCTTTCATCGCCTGCCCATTGTCCGATGGATGTGGTCCATGGCCCATTACTGATTTGGAGCGGAGATCGTTCTGAAGGTTTTGCTACCCATCTAAACCCACGGTATTATGTCTTCTAATGCTATGGCTAGGTGTGGATGGTGGTTGTACCTCATTGACTCGCGCATGGCCTTAAAAGGCGACCAGGAGATCGAAATAAGATGTCAGAGGTGCCCCCCACCCTCTACGAAGGGATGTTTCTTCTCAATCAGCAAGCGGTGGCGTCGGACTTTGCCGATTGTCTGAGTTTCATGAAGGAAATTTTTGAGCGAGCCGAGGCTGAATTGGTTGTGATGCGCAAGTGGGACGAGCGTAAGCTTGCTTATCCGATTGCCGGTCAAAAGCGCGGATTTTACATATTGGCGTATTTTCGGGCACAGGGCGATGCGATCGTTGGCATCGAGCGTGATTGCAACCTGTCTGAACAGGTCTTGCGATGCATGATTCTGCGAGCAGATCACATGGGCCAGACAGAATTAGATCTGGCTGCCAAAGATGCGGATTTGTCGTTGGAAACACAATTGCGGGAAGCCGGTGATAATGAGGGTGAAGCGGAAGTCAAAGTTGCAGCAGTTGCTGAAGCGGATCCTGTAGACGCTCCGGCGACTTCTGGAAAAGAGCCTGAAACAGAAAAATCAGATTGAGTTGACAACCCATGGCTGTAGTTCAGTTGCAAAAGTAGCGGAGGTCTTATCTATGCCAAATCTCAATCGCGTGATGTTGATGGGGAATTTAACCCGAGATCCAGAGCTGCGGTATCTGCCCAATAATACGGCGGTCGTAAACTTTGCAATTGCAATGAACCGCCGGTGGCGTAGTCAGGAGGGGGAACAACGCGACGAAACTACTTTTGTTGACTGTAGTGCATTCGCGCGAACCGCCGAGGTGATCAATCAGTACTTGAAAAAAGGGCGTCCGATATTTATTGAAGGGCGTTTGCGGCAGGAGCGTTGGCAGGACAAGGAGAGTGGTGCCAACCGTTCGAAGCTCTCGATTATGGTCGAGTCCTTTCAGTTCTTGGATTCACGGGGTGGAGATGCAGCTAGTGGTTCTGATGTGGGGGCTGGTACCAGTGGTGGAAGCCAGTCGTATGCGAAATCAGGTGCTTCAGTTGGTGCTGCTGAAGCTCAAACGACACCGCATGAGGCTCTAGGTGAGGCAGATATCCCATTTTAAGCGACCTCAAGGTGGCTGATCTGTAGCGAGGATGTTGTGAAACAAACCAAACTTTTGCTGACAACCAATGTAGACAACCTTGGCATCGTCGGTGATGTTGTATCCGTCAAGCCAGGTTTTGCCCGGAATTATCTGTTTCCACGCGGGATGGCAACAGATCCCACGGATGGCAATATCGCACGGCTGGCTGCAGAGCGGCAGCGTGTAGAGCAGGAGTTGGCTGAGAAGCGGGTCGTTCAGGAACAGATTCTAGAAAAGCTTGAGGGCTATGAGATCACATTACAGCGAACTGCTAATGAGCAAGGCGCTCTTTTTGGTGGTGTGACTCAGCATGATATCGCCGAACTTCTTCGGGCGGATGGATTTGATATCGATGATCGTGCTGTACGCATTGGTGATACAATCAAGCGGCTTGATACCTACGATATTCCAGTCATTCTCAGCGACAATCTAAAGACCGAAATTAAAGTCTGGGTTGTATCCGATAAGCCTACTGAAGCACTTGAATCAGAGACCGCAGCCAATGAGGGATCGGATGATGATATGGCAGGTTCCAGGGCCGAGGAGTCAGCCTCTCAAGAGGATTGATGCACTGGCAGATCTTTTCAGTTCATTTCTTGTCTGAGCCCACAGCATAACTCGCTTTCGTTGACTGAAACTCCAATCGCTCCTGATTCGAATCTTCCCCCGACACACCTGGAGTGATTGCTAAGAGACTGCCTTTGTTTCCAGCTGGTGGTTGTCGGAAGCGTCTTCCTGCGATTCTCTGGATTTGGTTTTTGGATAGGCAACCCGACTGTGGTAGATCGCGCATAGTGTTTTTGTCACAGCGGTTTCGATCTGCTGTAGTTCTTTAAGGGTCAGGTGGCACTCATCGAACTGGCCGTCCATAAGGCGTTTTGTGGCCATCTGGTGGACCAGTTGCTCAAGGCGAACGGGTGTCGGGTCGGCAATGGTTCTAGCTGCACTTTCAATCCCGTCGCAGAGCATAATGATCGCTGCTTCTTTTGTTTGTGGTTTGGGGCCCGGGTAACGAAATTCGAATTCGCTGGGAACCGGTTGATCGGTGTCCGGATTCTTTTCCTTTTGTTTTCGTGCCTCGTGGTAAAAGTATTCCACCAGCGTTGTTCCGTGATGGCTTTCGATAAAATGTCGGATTGCTGATGGCAGGCGATACTCCCGTGCCATTTCGATACCATCCTTCACGTGTCCAACGATGACGAGGACACTCATTGCGGGCGATAACTTATCGTGGCGATTAGGCCCGGCACCCTGGTTTTCAACGAAGTACATGGGTTTATTGACTTTCCCGATATCGTGGTACATCGCACCAACACGACAAAGCAGACCATCGGTGCCGATTGCATCGGCGGCACTTTCACCAAGGTCAGCGAGTTGCAGTGAATGTTGGTAAGTCCCCGGTGCAAGCTCGGCAAGGCGGCGTAGCAAGGGTAATGAGGAATCATTGAGATCCTTAAGTGTCATGGCCGTTGAGACCTTGAAGATACTTTCAATAGCGGGCAGGATACCTTGCGCGAATAATCCGGCGACAAAGCAGGTGGCCATGGCCAGCAATGCATCGCGTAACATACGCGTGATTTCACCGTTAATATGCATGGGGCGTGAACTGGCACCGGCCAAGACGACCATGATTGCCATGGCGATGCCAGTCCATAGGCCAACCTGAACCAGCGTAGATCGGTGCCGTACCTGGCGAAGCTGACTGACTGAAGATACTACGCCGACCAGTAAAACCAGTCCAAACCCCAGTGGAAGATTCAAGGTGAAGGTCACCAGTAATGCGTGAAGGCTGCCTACCGTTAAGGCCAGGCGTTGGTCATAGGCGATGGCCAAGATGATGGAAGCAGTTAGTGTCGGGAAAACGGCGCCAGCGTAGGCGAACTCAAATGGGAGGTGGTTTAGACCCACGGCTGCAGCCTGGCAGCCCAGTAGGAGCCCCTGGATTGCTGTGCCGCGCATGGCATTTGCCATGATGCGTGGGTAGTACGCCCAGAAATACAGCCAACAGCCCACAGCGATCAGCATCACGAGCCCAACTGTTGCTACGTTTAATAGAAGTTGGTTGAGGGTAGTTAGGTCTTTCCAATACTGATTTCTTTCTTGCTCAATCAATTTGATATCAAGGTCACTGAATTTTTCTGCTTTGCCTGTGCCTACATTGACAAGAACCGTGTTCGGTTCGAAAACTCTCTTGACGATCGGCTCCTGTTCCGATGCGGCCAAACGTCTGCGTTGTGTTTCTTCTTCATCAAATAAATGAAATGGCTGGAGGTCTTCCATGACGGTTGCCACAATTGTTGCCTGAATGGGTCGAGGGATCTTGCGATGTTTTGCCCAGTATTTCAGTTTGGCCTGTATCGGAAGTGGGTCTTCGGCGACGTTAAGCAACAGCTTGTCAGTACGAAGCAGTTCATGTTGGGCGTCTGGATGGTCTACAGGCAAAACGATTCGGATGCGCCATGCACGATCAGCTTGGTTTTTCCCCTCAGCCTCTGCGCGTTCGCGATCGAGGACCGCAACGGTCATGATGTCGGCGACAAAGCTATCAACTATCTGCTGCCACTGAGTAGATGGTCTGTCGCCTTCGATATACTGCTGCAATGCAGTAAGTGCTGCTGCGTCAATTTTCAGCTTCTGCCGTACGTCCAGTGCTAGGTGTTCGATATCGGTAGAAGCCAGTTCAACCACCAACTCGACCAATTTCTGTCGGAGGGTCATGAAATAGGGAACGTTCGTTCTATAGACAGCCGGCTCACGCTCAAACGCGCTTTTACGGTTCTCTTGTGTGCTTTTCGTGTCGATGGATTCAAACCTAACGCGTGATAGGATGGGGTCGGTCACGGTCTGTCCGGTGCGGTAGGGCAACTGGCTACGGCCCATGAAGGCAATAGCACTGCCAATCAGCGTGAAGGCCAACACGAACAGTAGCGTATAGGCCACCTGACGATTTCGTGATTGCTGGATCCACCATTGGCCGGGCCGACCCATGTGACGCCGTACCTCACGCCGTCTTGGTGTTTTTGGTTTAAGAATTACCATGAAAAATATTTACGATCCAGAAAGAGAAAGAGAGTAGGGGTTGGCTGCCTTGGTTTTAGACCCTTTATCGACCGTTTTTGATGAGGCGGTGACTTTCAAAGCTGGGGTGGGCGATGGGAGCGAAGGGAAGCAGGGTGTGTCGGGCATGTTTTACTCCTGGCCTGAGGTGAGTTTAGCTCCATCTCCATAGGCCTGCACAATGCGCTGGACCAGGTCATGGCGGACAATATCAGCTTGAACAAGGCTGACCATGGTGACGCCACTGACATGGCGAAGACGGCGAAGTGCATCGATGAGGCCACATTGATTAGGATCCTCAAGATCGATCTGGGTTGTATCTCCAGTGACAACCATTTTACTCGCATGCCCGAGTCGTGTTAGAAACATGAGCATTTGTCCACGGGTGGTGTTTTGTGCTTCATCGAGGATGATCATGGTGTCATTCAGTGTTCGTCCCCGCATGAACGCCAGTGGGATAATTTCAATCACATCGTTAGCAATAAAACGTTGGACTTGATCCAAATCCATCATGTCATGTAATGCATCTAGAAGTGGCCGTAGATAGGGATTGACCTTCTGTTGCATATCGCCGGGTAGGAATCCCAGCTTTTCGCCGGCTTCAACTGCCGGCCGGACCAATGCGATGCGGCGGACTTGGCCGGCTTTGAGCATGGCGACGGCGACTGCGACAGCCATGTATGTTTTGCCAGTTCCCGCTGGCCCCGTGCATAACGTCAGATCATGATCCAAGATTGTTTCTAGGTAATGTTGCTGCCCAAAGGTCAGGGCTTTGATTCTTCTTCCGGGTAGGTAAACATCTAGGCTGTTGGCAGTGATCGGTTGTTCATTGGATATGGTGGTTGGAGGAAGCCCGGGTTGATCCGTGATGGCGTGAGAGGAGTTGGTGATTGTTTCAAGGAGTTCCTGGCGGGTCATGGGGGTATGCCCTCGGGCAGCAGCAGATAGCTGTTCAATCACACGGGCTGCTCTGGCAACCAAAAAATCATCACCGCTGATTTTCAGGTGGCTGTTACGAGCGACAATTTGAACCCCAAGGCTTTCACGAATGATCTTGAGATGCTGTTCACTGGTGCCCGTGATTGCCACCTGCTGGACACCGTGGGGTAGACTAAACGTCAGTTCCAATTCCGCTTGACCTCCTGTGGTTTTGTCGAATACGGCAGGAACAGTATTGTAGGGACCAAGACGATGACGTACAGAAAAAATGGCATTCTTTGTGCCTTTGTGATTATCCTCGCACTCTTGGCCTTTCAATTTGCTGGCTGCAGTCCGGCACCTTCAATTCAGACGGTAGACAAGGTGCTTGGCCCGGGTTTTATGGAACCGGCAGTTGGGACCTCAATTGCTCGGTGGCCAGCTGATGCAACACGGCTGGAGGCCGATATCGAGCGGGCGATAAGTGACTTACATTGGGCCAAATTACAGGCCCAGCATGAGCACCCCCCGATACCCAATGGTGTGACAACTCATGAGAATACGAAATCACCAGTGATTCGAGTCCGTGGCATGTTGCCCGATGGCCGTTCGGTATCGGTGATCGGTTGGCAGTCTGGTGTAGATGAAGTCTGTGTTGCGGTGCATGTGGGATTCTTTGGTGATCATATTTGGCAGCACCGTTTTATTCATTTGCTTGCCAGGCGGCTTGCAGGCAAGCCCAAAGTCCAGCGTAACGATCTTTTCGAATTACCCTGACGTTTGGTTGATATGGTTCCTCCAGATTTCTTTAAATTGTTGTGGTGTGGTCACAACCATGACTCGACCACCTGGTAGAGCAAGCCATTGCAAGCGACCTTGGGCATCGTATTCACCAGTGGATTCGCCATGGGCTGGGTTGACCCGGGTTAGGACACGGTAGCGTCCATCATCCATCTTCAGAGTGCGAACGGTTCGATAAACGATCTTGTTTGCGGAAGGTAGATATGTGTAAAAGCCTAGCGGCTTACCGGTATCACGTGGAAGTAAGGAGCCGATCAAGTGTAGTTGGGCCAATGAAAGATATCCTTTGGGGGGAATTTGCCACTGGCGTTGAGTTGTGCCGGTGGGGCGTGCCCGACTTACTTCGATGATGCTTCTTGAGCGGATCCCGGTTTCCGCCCATTGAACGTTGGGTGCTGAAATCTGTGGTTTTTGTTTGGCCATGAGACCATTAAATCGAGTGGTCGTGTTAATCGCCCAAATTTCGCTGTTCTGTTCATGGGATAAGAAAAACCGGCTGTGCGTGTCATGGAGGTCTTTACCTTGATAGATCCGGCCCCGAACAGTGATTAACAAACCATCCATCTTCATTTCGGTTGCTTCGGTCATGTCAATTCGCATATAGCCGATGTCATATGCTCCTTGCATGATGTGGAGCAGTTGTGTTGGTTGCTTGACGCTACGCCACGAATCTGCAGAAAGACTTCGGCTCCAGGTTTCGGCCCGCTCAACGCTTGCACGGCGCCGCATGGCAATTTGATCTGTCGGTTCTATGTCTAGGCTGTTGAGTACGGCGTCAAAAACTGGTTTGCATAGATCAAAGTTTATGTATGGGGCCTGAAGGAGCATCAGGATGTATCGTTCATCATTGATTTGCACCAAAGCATGGCCAATGATTCGGTCACCACTACGATTATCAGGTATGAGATAGCAATTAATTGCGGTGGGTTTATTGTTAAGTTTCATGCGATCTTCTGATAACACGCGTGCAGATGGCCACCTCATGCCAATTTGTTCGTTCGTGAGCTGGGCCAGCTTTTCCATCGTATGTAGACGGTCATTACGACGTATATGTAGGCTGATGCTATAGTCCGGTTTCCCTTCGATCCGAAGCAGGGCATTGCTACTACTGTGGGCCAGCAGGTGAGCTGTGGCGGTGGGTGTAATTGACTGTCTGTTACCGAGTTCCTGCAGTAGTTGTGAGTTGGTCTGATCCGCCCACGGATTTTGTGATTCGGCGGGGGATTGTGCTTGTAGACTCAATGGCCATCGGGTGGTTTGGTTTAATCTTTTCTGCAATTCCGAGCGGATTCGAGTCAATTGGAGGTTGGATCGCAGCGCCCAATGTTTAGGCTGTTGGGCCACACCCGTTCCAGCTCCCATGGTCCATGGAAGTGTATTATCCGATATTGGCCCAAAGACCGAAGCATCAGCTGGTGGCTGTAGTGAAACGCCGTAGGCATGTTCCTTCCACCGTTCACCCAGTTCGATCGAGGAGTTGGCTGCTACCACGCCATGCAGGGCGGTGGATAGGGCGATGGTAATCCACGTCACGGTACTGCCACTGCGAATAAATTGGTGGACGAGATCACAAACTTGAAATTTGAATTTTGCCAAAGCATGGGTTCCATGATCAGGGGCAGCTTGGCGATTGCCAATCAATTTTAACGCTGGGTCAGCCTATTACAGATATCATCGTGCAGGGCACGAAGTGAACCGCCAACATCTTGCACGGGTTTACCCTGAATTCGTTGGTTTAAAGGCGTCCAGGCAGCAACAACCCAATACCGCTTGGAATCAGCAGTGAGGACTGCAATGCAGTACATGTGCTGTATTCGATCAATCACCATTATGCCGGTACTGCGAAGGCCCACCATGTTTCCGTAGTGTAGCTGTTTTAAATAGGGGCCGGGCGTCAGTTGGGGGCCCCCCGGTGCTGACTTCCAATTCTGTAGAGCCATCTCTAAGGCGAGTTCAGGCTGACGCTGGGACCGGTTTAGGAGTTCTGCAATTGTAAGCCGCTGGGCAGTGTCCGATCTCCTGTAGTCGCCAATAATGGCCATTCCATTGATCTGGATCACATTATTGGTTTCGATCCAATTTTGGGATTGTTGGCGGACCTCATTGTCCACAAAGTTTTTAACTTCTTCGTTAACCTCTGCGGTTGAATTAACAAATACTTGGGCGATCCCAAGCGATGCGATCAGCAGAATCAACATGCTCATACCGGTTAAGGCAGCGCGAACTTGCCCTGGTTCAGTCAATGGGCTTGTGAGCATGCATCGATTTTAGCAGGTGACAGACAGAATGGGGACATCCAATCCACAACACGCTGAGTGGGCGGATGGTTACCCGCTTCAAGTCCGATGAATAGCTTGTGGTTGGTATAAAGTCCTGCTGTCCACAGTCATCACGGGCATATCAATGATTTAAGGGGATCTGTTGTATTTCGTCGTCTTGGTCAAGGGGCTGCTTTGGATAACTGCACATGATCATGGTGTTGAGGTTATACAGTTCTGCTGCTAAGCTCCACCTCTTAAATACATCTATTTGTTTGGCTTTACAAGCAAGAAACGGCTTGGCTGTCTAGGTGGCAGTACACGAGTTGTCGGTAATGGAACAGAATCAAAAGCTACATGAGGGTACACCGTCGCCTGAGCCGCCTTTTGGGTCGGTCAGGCCGCCGATTGATCCGCGAGGTGCGGTGCCCCCACCACCAGTTCCGCCGCCATGGTGTGGGCCAATTCAACCGCCCCAATCCAAGTCGCAAGGGGGTGGTGGGCTAGGACGTTTTGTCGGTTGGAGTTTGACTGGCATCATCATTTCCTTGTTGATGGTTTCCTTAGCGATTAACTTTTGGCTTGGCGGTTTCTATGTGTCCGTAACCAGCGGCCCGTACGAACAGACATATCGTGAAGGCAGTGAGCAGAATCGCATTGTGATTATCCCGATCAATGGCATTATCGATGATGGTTCATCACAGTTCATCCATGAAGCGTTGTATGCACTACAGTCTCAACTGCCAGCTGCGGTTGTATTGCGGGTGGATTCCGGCGGTGGTTTTGTCGGCCCGTGTGATCGAATTCATCAGATGATCAAGCAGTTTAGCCAACAGACGGATGTGCCGGTCATTGCTAGTTTCGGTACGATGGCTACCAGTGGGGGCTATTATGTTGCAGCCGGTAGCCGCTGGATTCTTGCCGAGCCAACTTGTACGACGGGTAGCATCGGTGTGATTGGCGGGACCTTTACGATCGAGCGGCTTTTGAGAAAAGTTGGGGTTACGCCGGAGTTTTTGACTGCAACAGGATCGCCCGAAAAGGATGTCGCTAATAGTCATTTTCGAGCATGGGAAAACCGGGACCGCCAAACTCTGCAGTTTTCGTTAGATAACGCTCACGACCGTTTTGTTCAGGTCGTTTATGAAGGCCGTAAGGAACATCTTCAGTCGATAGAAAATGCGATGGAACTTGCAAAAGGCAGGGTTTATACAGCTCAACAGGCGATTGAATTGAAACTGGTTGACGGGCAGGGTTATTTGCATGATGCAATCAATAAAGCAAAGGAATTAGCGCAGATACCTGAATCGGAGCAGCCAAGGGTGACCACCATCCGTCCGACGGTTCAGTTGGGCGTGATGAATATCTTGGGTGCACAGAGGTCAGAATCTGGCATTTGGAGTAGCGAGCAAATGCGCCGCACACTACTGGAATTGAATTCGTCAAGACTTGCATACATCTATTGATTAAAGGGTTCATGCAAGTATTTTACCATTTATATATCAACTTATGAGGTGCCAATATGTCACGATTGAGACTTTGGCTTGCTGAGAATCCAGTAATCATCGGTTCTGTAGCAGCGGTGATTATCCTGATTGCCCTGTACTTCATTTTGTTTAGTGGGGGTAGTTCATCCATAGAATCGCCAAAGGTGGATTATTTCTATGACCTGGATAGTGGGGAAGTATTCACAGATGACTTCAAGATTGTGCCACCTTACAAGCATTCATCAGGGGCGGAGGCTGTAAAAGCGGTTGTCGTATCATGTGGATCCTGTGAGGATGAATCCGAGCGACAGGTCGCTTGGCTTGAACGGTACACGGAGACCGCCAAGCCAGAGATGGAAAGAATTATGGCTGAGGTGATTGAACGGGGCCATGAGCCGTACGTTGCATATAGTCGAGGTAAAATGTTGGAGCAAGGTGGTGGATTGCAAGTTAGTTTCGATGATCCAATCGAGTGGTTTGGTCACACCAGCAGGGCGGGTTTGGAGATCAGGAGTGAACTCATGTCATTCTGCGGGGAGGATGAGCCACCGACAATATGCCATCCTGATTAACAGTGATAATTGAGCGGATAACCAGTTGGTTTGTGAGGGGGAGATACCCTGGTTACGTGTTGATTGTTAACGTCTGAGCGGGTAGGGTTTACATCGTGCTGGTGGAGGGTGGCTTAGGGGTAATACCAATGTTGCAAACCATACGAACTACAATGAAAAGGGTTTAGAATATGAACATACGTGAATGGGCCAACAAGAACTCGGCATTGGTCACGGGCATCTCTATTGTTGTATTGGTTGGAGCGCTGGCATTTTTAATCTTTGGTGGCGGTGAAACAGAAACGAGAGGACCGGAACAGCGATGGTTTTATGATTTGAATACGGGATCGCTCTTCCCCCAAGCGCCCAATGTATTTCCACCCGTGGAAACAGAGTCTGGTGATTTCAATGGTGAACCGGCAGGTGTGCACGCCATGGTGTTTTCTTGTGGTGAATGTAACGAGGATGAGAGGTTTGTTGCTTGGTTGACGACCTATCCCCCGGAGGTCAAGAAGGCCTTGGAAACAATGCGTTCACAGGGTTTGTCTGATGTGCCTGAAGGTACGCCGGGTTGGATCAATCCGATCGATCCGACAGCACATGAACTACTTGCGACGCCGGATAACCTTGAGGAATGGTTTGAAAAGTCTGGTGATATGAAGGAATACCTTCTGACGAAGAAGGCAGCACGTGATAAATGTAAGGATCAGGGCAAGAAGCATACCTACTGTTATCCAAATTAGTCATAGGCGGTTTATTCCACGTCGAGTGGGTAGTTGCTTTCGACTTGTCCTATGGCGACAGCTCATGAACGCCAACGAACTTGTTACAGCCATTGCCACCGAAACCGACAGGCGGCTTGAGGCCAGTGTCGGGAAGATCCGGCACTGTGTTGATCAGCTGTCCGATGAACAGTTGTGGTGGCGGCCGGCTGAATCGATGAACAGTATCGGCAACCTGGTTCTCCAC
>PBAS01000060.1 GCA_002716625.1 Phycisphaeraceae bacterium
GAAGCCATTGAAATGATCCGCCCGCCGATAGCATGCAGCCGAACACACACCATTTATCCTTAACCGCAGCACACATCGTGTGAACCCGCCCTTGGGAATCATAAACTGGCTTACTTGCGTGCGCATACACAACGCCGCTGGTCCCCAAGGTAGCACTGGCGATGCCTGAACTAACAATACCATTGCCAATTGCACCAGCAGGCTGATCCCCACTACCCCCCACCACGGGGATTCCTTTCACCAAACCAAGGGCCGACGCCGCACGCTGATGCAAATAACCGGTAACATCTTGCGACTCGTAACATGCCGGCAGCCATGATGAGTCAATCTGAAGCCTGGAGATCAGTTTCTTATTCCAGCGACGCTTTTTGACATCAAACAGCAACGTCCCTGAGGCATCACCCACATCCGTCGCATACTCCCCTGTCATACAGTAGCGGATGTAATCTTTCGGCAACAACAGATGCTGCGTCTTTTCATATACACGTGGTTCATGCTGAGCAACCCAAAGAATCTTAGGTGCAGTAAAACCAGTCAGTGCCGGGTTGCCGACCATATTGATCAGCTTGCGTCGACCGCCAGCCACTTTCTCAATCTGGTCACACTGTCCAATTGTCCGCTGGTCATTCCAGAGGATTGCTGGACGAAGTGGGCGGGAACCACGGCCTAGAAATACCGAACCATGCATCTGCCCGGAAAGCCCGATTGCAGATATCTGGGACGAACCAATTCTTGCTTTTCGAATAACCGACTTGATTGCCCTGCCTGCAGCCGACCACCACATCCGGGGATCCTGCTGCGACCAACCAAGCTTCGGCGAAGAAAGTGAATGCGATGCAGTTGAAGATGCCTTGATGCAGCCTTTGTCATTACAGACAAGCGCCTTGGTCCCCGACGTACCAATGTCAAGGCCAAGCAGATAAGACATGCAAAACCCCAGGCATGAAAACCAGACAAGACCATTAAACCATTAATTTGCCGACCCATTGGCAATCTCGCCCAGCCGTCGGAGCAAGGCATCACGCTCACCAAATGGTCCAGGCCGGTAATGCACCCATAATTCGCCAAAGATATAGCGGCCCATTTGTCCGCGAACAAACTGCCAATAATCACCCCAGGCGCCAAAGGCCAACTTGGCGGCCTTTCGTGCCTCCGACCTAATGGAAGCAGCAATCGGCAAACCCTGATCATCAAAAGAATCCGCCTTCTCAAGACAGTCCAGGGTCAGTTTAGAAGCATGACAATATTTTTCCGTATAGGTAAGCCCGATCTCCATGAACTCAATTCGGCCGAGCACTTCCTGGTCCCCTGCAGCCAAACGACTTGCTTCGGCCAAATCACTCCTGCGTTGGGCCAGAAACTCTCCCGTGTACAGATGGGTACTGGGCAGCCAGGGCGTGCCACTAACTGCAACAGGAGACTGCGGCAATTCGGTACCACTAACCGTCTGCTTCCACCGATCCGAAAAGGCCTCAAAGAACCGCTGCATGCTGACCTTTGCAGGCCCAAACCCGCTCCTACAGTAGTCCTCCAAAACGCTATCGTAAGATGTTGTCGTATCCCAAAGACATCGACCCAGCAGAAAGAGATTTAGACCATTGGTTGCAAAACCCATGGTGGGCTGGGTCGAATAGTATCGCACGCCAGCCTTGTAATAGTCACGAACAGACTGCTCCACAAGCCGAGGGAACAAGCGATGCATTTCGGGCCATGCACCATTTGAATAATATTCATAGACAGCAAAACTGGGGACAGATTTTGACATTTCCTTAATACGGGCGAGCTCCGTATCCCTGGCCTCTTCATTCCAGAATGAATGGCCCATCACGCAATATTGCCCAATCACGTCCTCACCCAGTTTTTGACTGACTGGCGGACGCCGAAAAAACGAATAAAGAATCATCAGGATTTTTCGATTGCTAAACCGTTCCGCCACCTTTTTGGCAACCTGATTGGCCTGCCAGATAACACGGTCGGTCACCGACTTTTGATCTGAATTCGCATCACCCGCTTCATCAGTCACCTTATCAACGTGCTCAATTGTCTGAATATCTTCGGCGCCAAACTGACGATCTAGTTCAAGGCAATTATCACATTGACATTGACCGCCGCCATCGTTTAATGCAATGCTAAATCCGTCGAGATCACCCTGCGCATCGAAACGACTACAAGCATAGTCTGCCATGCGATTGATAACCTTGGGATTCGAGAGGCACGGCTGGTTGTAATGCTTGCCGTCCATCGGAACGTTATCACGTTTACCATCAATCAAGGCATAAAGGTCGGGGTCTGATTGGCCAAAACGCTCGGCAGGTGCAATCTCGCTCCACCGATGGCCATCGGCAATTTTCAAGCCACCGAACCGGTTTCTCCGGCACCACCGGTCGCACTCCTGCAGGTATTCAAGGGGCAAACCAAGCACACCATGCAACATTGTGTCCCGATCACTGGCTGCGTACATGGATCCGCCCAGCCCGATATTCCGCCATGCATAATCCGGCTTCTTGCGCCACGTCCCGCACTTAAAGCAGAGGTCCTGATGCTTGGGAACAACTTCTCCACTTGCGCCCGGCCATAACCACCGCACCCCCAAAGCCTCCTCAAGAAACCAATAAACCGCATGAAATACAGCAGCTTCCGTTCTACCCCGCAACAGGACTCTTTGGGGATCTACATGAATTTCAAATTCCTCACGTTCCAACTCTGCGGTAAAATCCAGATTGAGCACAATTTCTACGGGCAAATCCAACTTTTTTTTCGACATCACGTCCGGCTGCGGTATGGGCTGACCGAAACTACGCCGCATATATCCAATCAATTCATCAGCCGGACCTAACAGACATTCAGCTGTCTGCCAAGGCAAACGATGAACCGAAAAACACACCTCGCCGTGACGGACAAGTTGAACCTGATTCTGGGACACAACCATTAACACTCCTCGTTTTTCCTGACGATCAAGACGCAGTGCGACTGTAGCAACATCCGGAATTTCAGCAAATGATCGCTCCTTATAGCCGCCTCACATCGAAACAGATCCTGTTGGTATAACCCGAATCTTATCCCACCACGTCCAGATCATGACGAGATGTTTTTTCAAAAGCGAAGTCAAAACAACTTTTACCCGTGATGAAGCGACACCCATGGTTATGGCCCAAGCCATAATCTGATGTCATGGCAATACCCATCCTGATCCGGACTGATGAAATCTGGGTACGCATGGAATACCATGCCCACACCATGCCTGCTGCACCAATTGGAAACCGCATTGATGCCGTTGGGCACGTCATATCCTGGACCATGGACCTCCGCGGCTGTGACAGTGGGAATCACGATACCTCTTACCTATCCGATGAGTGCCTCAAATATGCCCCAGGACCAACGACTGCAGACTTTTATTTTTCAAATCAAGGTGCGTAATACCGTGAAACCGGTCGAGAAGAACACGACGACGAATGGGCTTGGCTAGTTATTCTTTCGTCTTGGTGATTTCATGGATCATGGACGCCGCAGACAAAACCGAGCTAGTATCCGCCTGACCTGATCCTCATTTAAACAACCTAGGCTAGCTCCCAGAAACCGTGGCCGGGTGGGGTTTACCGTGTAAAATAGCTTCGGACCAGCAGCCAGAGGACCACCCGATTCCCCTCCTTTTAGACGGCCGTTTGAACCCTACCCAACTATGACACAGGTCGGTCATTTGCCCGATTATGCCCCCACAATCAAACACCTATCCTTCGTTACTTCAGGATTGACCAAGTGTTATAAACACACAAAATCGCCGCGGAAAAAACCAGGGTATAGAGTTTATTTTCAACCGCAAAACACAAGCTTTGTTTTTATAAAATACTATAAAAAAACAATTTAAAACCACACCCCCTCGGCTTACTGCCCGTTGACAAGAAACTGAAGATCCCGGTAAAATAAAACAGTCGCAGCTCACCTGCGACCGTAAAATTGAAATGCCATGGCGGCCTCCGCCCACAGATCTCGGAGCACTGTGGCGGAGGTTTTCTTTTAGCCGGATCGTGCTACCGATAGTTTTCGATGACATTGACAATAAAACAACATTTCACTCGCAACTTCTCTGCTTGTTGACCTGATAAAAAACCAGTCGCGGTTTCGCCCCGGCCCCTATTGGACCACCCAGAAAAGACCCATTGGGATGCCACTCTCATGTATATCCCCTCAAACAACCACCCACACCGCCTTAGAGCTGATCCCGCCCTTCAATACCCCATGTCTTAGTGATTTAATCCGCAACGCCCTGTTCTATTATCAAGCACCAGCTTTGGGCAGGTAGATTGGCTTGCTCGCCTATTATCCAAAACCACCGCCATGAATCAAGATGCCAACGATACCGTGATAAGCCTAAAATCAAACTCATTGGCACCCATGGAGCTGTACTGAGTATATTGTTGATAGATCTCATTCTAGGAAAAGCCTCTTGTCGCACCGGTGTTTCATCTTGCTTGGCAATTACCCCACCCTACTCATGGCACTGCTCATTGTCGGCTGGCCAGCAACCAACCACACCTTATCAGCCACCAATAGTCAATCCAGACCAGACGGTCACTCAATGATCCGTTCGGTCAATTTTTCAACACCACCGAGTACAACGGCAAAAAACGGGCTATTGTTCATGCTCATGAACAGTTCCGATACCGGGCTGGATTTCATCAATGACTACCCCACGCAATCAGCACGAGGCAAGGCATTACTCCCAACTGGGTTGGCAGGTAACGGCGTATGCATTGGTGACTATAACGCAGATGGCGCACCAGATATCCTTCTGGCCGATCAATCACAGAAGAACCGCCTCTATCGTAACTTAGGCCAGTGGCGATTTGAAGATGTCACTGATCAGGCCGGTGTTGGCGGTGAGGGCAGGTGGAGTACCGGCGCAACATTTGCTGATATTGACAACGATGGCGACCTCGATCTGTATGTCTGTACTCATGATGATGGGAACCTCCTTTACATTAACCAGGGCGATGGAACATTCTCCGAAGAAGCTGAGGCGCGTGGACTAGCCTATCACGGCGCAAGCGTAATGATGGCGTTCAGTGACTATGACCGTGACGGCGACTTGGACGCCTACCTTGTAAACAATCATGGCGAACACGGTGATACCGCGATGCAGGTCAAGGGCCTGCATGCAAAGGTGGCCTCCGGGCAAATCAAAACCCCATTTATTCGAGATGAAAACGGTCAGGTCGTTGATGTTGTGCCCGAATTGCAAAATATCGTGCAGGTGATGCGGGTTGGCCGTGAATATCTCATTCTTCCTCGCGCCGAACGTGATCGACTCTACCGCAACAATGGGGATGGAAGCTTCATTGATGTAACCGACCAATGCGGCATGAAAGACTATGACTTTGGTTTATCCGCAACATGGTGGGACCACAATGAAGATGGGTGGCCCGATCTATATGTAGCCAATGACTTTTTTGGTGCCGACCGCCTGTATCAAAACAACGGGGATGGCACATTCACTGATGTGATCAATTCAACCATCCCCCACACACCATGGTTTTCCATGGGGACGGATATCGGGGACCTCAACAACGATGGGCGGATTGATCTGATGGCCAGCGACATGGCCGGCACCTCCCACTACCGGCAAAAGGTATCCATGGGCGACATGGAACAAAACAGGTGGTTTCTGCTCGGCGCTGAACCGCGCCAGTACATGCGTAACACGCTTTACCTAAACACCCGTACCAACCGGTTCATGGAAGTCGCCAACCTGCTCGGCTTGGCCAACTCTGACTGGACATGGTCAGTGAAACTCAATGACATGGACAACGACGGATGGGTTGACGTCTACCTCACGAATGGAATGCAACGAGATTATTTCAACAGTGATTGGCGCAATCGAATTCGGCGTACTGATCGCGCCAAGCACAAGGATGTCTGGCTAGATGCACCGTTGCGTCGTGACACGAACCAGGCATACAAGAATCTGGGCGAACTACGATTTGAAATAGCCTCCAAACAATGGGGCCTCGACCACCACGGCGTCAGCCACGGCGCAGCTTTCGGTGATCTGGACCAAGACGGGGATCTTGACCTGATCGTCAATAATTTCGACGAACCGACCAGCGTCTATCAAAACCAGACCACGGGTGGCAACAGCATCGTAATTCGCCTAAAAGGAACGACCAGCAATTCGTACGGCATTGGCACACGAGTTGAAATCCAAACACCCCAAGGTCGCCAGGTACGGTACCTCACGTTGTCCCGGGGATACATGTCAGCCGACCAACCCGTCATTCATTTTGGATTAGGCCAGCAACTGCACATCACCCAACTCATCATTGACTGGCCCAGCGGACATCGCCAAGCATTCAACAACCTTGCCGCCAACCAGCTATACACGATCACGGAGCCCAACACGACGCCTTTAAACAACAAGGAAGACAAACACCCAGAACGCCCCGATCCCCCACTCTACAAATCAGCACCTCATCGATTCGCCATACAGCACAAGGAACTACCCTACAATGATTTCAAACGCCAGCCGCTACTTCCATTCAAGCTATCACGCCTTGGCCCAGGCATTGCCGTTGGGGATGTCGATCGTGATGGGGATGACGACATATATTTAGGTGCAGCAGCCGGCGATATTGGCATGATACAGCTTAATAACGATGGAACATACCGCCCTGCACATCGAAAGCAGGAAGATCCCTTCATTCATGACCAGGATCATGAGGACATGGCGCCTCTGTTTCTTGATGCGGACAGCGATGGTGACTTGGATTTGTTCGTCGTCAGTGGAGGCATTGAATGTGACGCCGATGCAGAATCATTGCAAGATCGCCTGTATCTGAACAACGGCAATGGCCAATTCATACAGGCGGCCCAACACCACCTACCCACAGCCCGGGAATCGGGCAGCGCCGCAGTAGCAGGGGATGTTGATCACGATGGCGATTTGGATTTGTTTGTCGGCGGACGGTCAGTCCCCGGCAAGTATCCACTAGCAGCCAACAACCAACTACTTATTAATGATGGCGGCATCTTCACTGACCAAACGAAACTGATTGCCAGCGGCTTACGGCAATCGGGAATCGTGACCAGTGCGCTTTGGACAGATATCGATGGCAATGGCTGGCTTGATCTGCTTGTGACACACGAATGGGGCCCGATCAGGGTATATCTAAACCACCAGGGCACCCTGGTTGACCAAACGCCACAATCAGGACTCGCCCAACTGCTTGGATGGTGGACTGGAATCAGCGGACGTGACCTCGATGGTGACGGAGACATTGATTATGTCGCATCCAATTTTGGTCTTAACACACCATATCGAGCAAGCAAGGACAGTCCGGTATTACTGTACTACGGCAACTTCGATCCTAACCAACAAGGCCAGCCAAGGATCCTTGAGGCAATTTACGAACATGACAAGTTGTACCCGTGGCGTGGCAAAAGCTGCTCAACCAATGCCATGCCCTTCCTCGCTCCGCAGTTCAAAACCTTCGACGCCTTTGCCGCTGCAACTCTACCAGAAATTTATAGCCCGGCTCATCTACACGATGCACTCCAACTGGCTGTCAATACCCTCGAATCCGTTGTTCTAATCAATGATGGCAGTGGCCGGTTCACTTCTCATCCACTGCCACGCCTAGCACAAGCGTCCCCAGGATTTGGACTTGTGTTAACCGAGGTCACCGGTGATTCCCATAGTGACCTTTATATGGTTCAAAATTTCTTTAGTCCCCAACCTGAAACCGGCCATCTTGATGGCGGCCTCAGCCTCCTATTGCGTGGTGATGGCCATGGAATGTTCTCACCCATGTGGCCCGACCAAACCGGCTTGATCGTCCCTAGGGACGCAAAAGGCTTGGTCACGCTCGACCTCAATGATGACACCAAGCCTGACTTCGTCATCGCAACAAACAATGGGCCATTACTTGGCTTTGATCACCACGGATCAGCCCGATTTTTGACGATAAGCCTGGCTGGCCGACCGGGCAATTTAATGGCCACAGGATCACGGGTCACCGTTGAAAGCCATGGCATGAGCAACCAAACGGCTGAGGTCTATGCCGGCGGTGGCTACCTGAGCCAATCAAGTAGCACCTTAACATTTGGCCGTGGGAAAAATAATAGCCCGTATCAAGTCACCGTCACATGGCCAGATGGGGCGACCAGTACGCAGACTATCGCCCCCCAGACAAACGCGATCACAATCTCGCAGCCGGGCCAATAAACCTGCATGGCTCCGATTATCTGCTTAGGCCACACCCCTACCCCCAGCCGGTGATATCACGGGCAAATCCGGTTCCAACCCTTCAACCCTGCGACCGCACCATGTTCGCCTGTTGATAAAGCTTGCCCCTAAAGCTCCCGGTTATGGCGTTAAATCCACCGGCACATGAGGTTTTTGCTGGCGGTACAAACCAACCTTTTCGGTAATTGAGCGAACCAGATTCTCATTGCCAGCAGCCCTCGCCACCCGAAGAGCATCCCGGGCAGTCGCAACAGCCTTTTTAAAATCCGAGGCCGAGGCATAAGCTGCCGCCAACGCATCAAGTACCCCTGCATCCTGGTAGGAGGATATTTCAGCCGCTCGAACAGCAAGTTCGAGCGCGGCAATGGGGTTATGCAGCTCTGGTGCTGGATATACAGCATAAAGCCACGCCAATGCCGTCATGGGAGGTACCCAGTCAGGGTCTAGTTGCATTGCCCGTTTGAGAAAAGAGGCCGCTTCACTTAGATCACCTGTCGCAGCCAGTAATGCACCAAGGTTGTAATGCGAAAGAGCATGATTAGGCCCTAGGCGAACAGCTTCCCGGAGGTGTTGGATTGCCGTTTGGACTTCACCACGCTGACTGAGTGCCGTACCGAGGTTGTAGTGCGCCTCTTGAAGCTTCTCATCACGATGCAGTGCTTCGCGATAGTGGTAAATGGCCTCATCGACCTTTCCAAAACCGAGAAGCGCATTGCCATAACTCGTGTGCAACTTTGCTGAAACCGGATCAACACTTAAGGCCCGGCGATAAAGTTGCAAAGCTTCCTCTCTATCCTGCCCTGCCACGACATTGCCCAGATTATTCAGGATGACCGAGTTGTTGGGATGAATTGAAATCGCATGGCGGAACAGTGTCTGCGAATTTTTCCATGTACCGATTTGCTGCCAGCTGACAACCATGCAACCCATAAGAACCATAAAAACCACTAAGCTTGTAATAAATCGGTTGATCGACCACCGCCGAATCAAATCGGCACCAGCCCAAACGATCATGATGAATAGGCCAATCTGGGGCACGTATGCATAACGATCAGCCACTGCCTGCTTACCAGCCTGAACCAAACCGATCATGGGCAGCAATGCAACCAGATACCACAACCAAGCAATTACCAGGTAGGAATGACGCCGATACAGCAGGCTCAAAACGGTCAGGCCAACCAGCAAAACCCCAGCCCCCAAGAGCTGGAAACTTGTCCAAGGCACACCGCCGGGTAGATTCGGATGCGGATAGAGCACCGACAGACCGGTCGGCCAAACGGTTTTACAGATATACCAAGCATAACCGGCAATTGCATTGGCCAGCCTGTCGACGAGTGTTACACGGTAAGTCGAAATCATCGCCTCACCATGGAGTTCAACTACGATCGTCGTTACCCCCATCACCAGTGACAATACAAGAAAGGGAATCTTTTCAATCAACAGGGCTATACCCACTGGGCAACGACCTCGATACCGGCCAAGCCACTTGAAACTCCCTGATACTGGATGACTTAGATCTTGACACCGGCCCAGTGGCCAATAATCAAGCAAAAGCATGAGAAGCGGGAGTGTAACAAGCAACGGTTTGGCCAGTAGCCCCAAAGCCATCATCAACCATGCAGCGGCAAACCAAACAAACTTCATCCGCCGCACATAGCAGACATATGCCAATAGTGACATGAGCCCGAACGCGGTACTCAACACATCGGTTCGGGCAGAAACCCACGCAACTGACTCCACATGAAGCGGATGAAGGCTGAATAGAGCGGCCACGATCGCACTGGGCACATCCCGTCCAGTCATCCGAACCATCAAGCAAAACAAAAGCAGTACATTGAGGACATGAAATATCAAGTTGGTCAGGTGATGACCTGCCGGGTTACTGTACCCATATAACTGGCAGTCCAATATCAAAGAGATCATTGTCAGTGGCTGCCAGTAGGCGTCTGTATACGTCCAGGCCCAACGCACTGCCTGCCAGGTGAGACCGTCATGAACGGCGCGGTTCGCGGCAATCCGCTCATTATCGTCATAATCAACGAATTCAAACTCAATAACCTGGCCATAGGTAACGAGTGTCACCGCGACCAAAATCAGACAAATAAGGAATCGGCGTCCCATCGCGGCCTAACACAAAGTAGAGGAATCAGAGCTGGCGTAATCGCACTGACGTTAGTGACATATCGGGCAAAATATTGTCGATGCCCTAATTCGAGTGTATCTTTGGTGGCATTATGCTCCACAGAAAGAAATTAGTTGTGGTTTTGCCGGCTTATCGGGCCGCAAAGACGCTTGCTAAAACCTACCAGGAGATCCCACAGGATATCGTGGATGAAGTTCTCCTTGTTGACGATGCCAGTGACGACCAAACCGTCGAGGCGGCTCAAGAACTAGGCATTACCACCTTTGTACACAGGGAGAATCTAGGCTACGGCGCTAACCAGAAAACATGCTACACCGAAGCACTTCGCGCGGGAGCTGATATCGTGGTCATGCTGCACCCTGATTACCAATATGATCCACGCCTGATCACTGCCATGGCAGGAATGGTCGCGTCAGGTATTTATGATGTTGTCCTCGGTTCGCGAATCTTGGGCAATACAGCCCGACGCGGTGGAATGCCCTTATACAAGCACGTGGCCAACCGGCTTCTCACGGCCTACCAGAACTTGATGCTGGGCACCAAGATCTCCGAGTTTCACACCGGCTATCGAGCCTTTTCCCGACAAGTGCTGGAAACATTGCCTTTAAAATCAAATTCTGATGACTTTGTTTTTGATAACCAAATGCTCACCCAAGCCACCGCCTTCAGATTCTCCATTGGTGAATTATCATGCCCCACCAAGTATTTCCCCGAGGCCAGTTCAATCAATTTCCGCCGTTCCGTCATCTATGGCCTTGGCGTCATTCACACTAGCACCACTTATCGCTTGTGGCGATGGCATCTGAAACAGCCGAATATCTTTAAGGATGCACCTAAATTCCGACTAGCAGACCCAAGCAGCATCGATAACAAAGCCGGCGACCGATACGAACGATGCAGTGCAGCATCCCAAGAAACCAACTAAACTGCGCCACAAGGGGCAGAAACATCCAGCCCAAATGAACCGTAACCACGGTCACAGCAAACTCTGATTGGAAGGAATCCCAAATGAAAAGGCTCTCTTTGATCATATGCGGACTGGTTTTAATTGTTGGCCTGGTGTATGCCCAACAAGACAGTGGGCAGCCTGAAACAGCCACTGGCACGATAACGGAAAAGGGAAGCCGAATCAGCTATACGCTCGGCGCAACACTTGGAAGACAGGCTCAAGGCGCCGGATTCCCTATCAACCCACAACTGATCATCAAAGGATTTAGTGACGTCGTTCTGGGCCAACAACTACAGATGACGGCCGAACAAATGCAACAGACGCTGGATGAAATGCGCCAGGAAATAGCAACCAGACAACGTGAAGCAGCAATCAAGCATCACGAAGCTGGCGCAAAGTTCATGGCTAACAACGGCAAGAAAGAGGGTGTTGTAACACTGGCCAGCGGACTCCAGTACGCGATAGTCAAAGAAGGCGACGGAGCATCGCCCAAAGCAACTGATCGCGTTAGCGTACACTACCGAGGCACCCTGATCGATGGCCGTGAATTCGACAGTTCACATCGTCGCGGCACCCCCGCCTCATTCACCTTGAACAAGGTAATCCCCGGCTGGACCGAAGCGTTGCAACTCATGAAGGTTGGCGACACATGGAATATTTTCATCCCTCCCAACTTGGCGTACGGCGAAGCTGGCCGGCCTGGCATTCCGCCAAACAGCACGCTTGTCTTCGAAATTGAACTACTTGAAATCGCAGGCCCATAGCCCCCAAGAGAACAGACCGAAGCCTACACCCGGTGTGCCAGGTTTTGCACCGATACCACAATCGATGCAAAACCAACCTAGACATCGCCGGGAGGTAAGTCCGTGGCTCAATTCGGTGCAGGTTATTGGGGATGGCAAATACCCCACCAATCTACCGTCGGGGATTATCCCCGTTCGGTCCATCGTGATTCAAGCCACTATATCATCGCTTATTAAGCGACTCCAAGCTTCGGGGCATAAACCTGCCGTTCTTTCTGACAAGCTTACCATCGAACCAGATTTCGCCACCACCATAATCTGATCGCTGGATGCAGACCAAGTCCCAATGGACTTTACTGCGGTTGCCATTATCTGCCTCTTCATATGCTTGACCTGGAGTAAGGTGAAATGAACCAGCAATTTTTTCGTCGAAAAGGATATCCCGCATCGGCTCACGGATAAGTGGGTTCACGCCGATCGCAAACTCACCAATAAAACGGGCCCCTTCGTCTCGATCCAGAATGGCGTTAAGAGCCTTGCGATTGCTTGCATCCGCTTGTGTGATATGCCCCTTTTCAAACTCAAAGCAGACCTGATCAAAACTTACGCCATTGTAAATCGAAGGCACGTTATAAGTAATCTTCCCTTCAACTGAATCGCGGCGTGGCGCCGTAAACACCTCACCATCCGGAAGATTGTATTCACCGCAACAGACAATTCCCTTCATCCCTTCAAGGCTAAAACGCAAGTCCGTGCCGGGACCTTTGATGTGCACTGCCTTTGTACGATCCATCAACCGCTTGAGCGCCTGCATCGGCGTCCTAAGACGGCGGTAATCAAGCAGGCAGACCTTGAAATAAAAGTCCTCAAACGCTTCTGTACTCATGCCGGCAAGTTGCGCCATTGCGGGATGCGGCCAACGCAATACGCACCATCGCGTTTTCGAGATACGCCAATCAAGCGACCGCTTGAAATGCTTCTCCACAACACCCATTTGATCCGGCCCAACATCGGAAGTTTCGGCAATATTGTGGGATCCTCGAATGGCAATATAAGCATCCACCTCCTTTGTCAGCGCCAATCGATGCTTACCCAGCAATTTGAACTGAGGATCTGTCGCCCCCCGGCACATTTCCCGCTGAATCGCCATGCTTGTTTCCTGGATCACGGGAATTGCATTCACTGCACGCGATTCACGAATTAAAGCCACGCCAACTTCTGCGGGCACTTCGTATAGATCGATGAGAACCCGGTCATGACGCCGCAAGCGCGTGGAATACCTGACCAGTTGCCGCGCCAAGGCATTGATTCGTGGATCTTGCATTCAAACAAGTATACGGTTTTCCAGAAGTGACGATGTATCAACAAATAGCCAACCCAGACACTAACCATAAAATCTGAAATACGAAGCCTGTGCATCGCCCTGGGGGCGATACTTAAACCCGCATGTTTAGCCCACACCAATCAAGCGCAACCGCAACAGCTATCATCTTGGGTACAGAGGCGTAAAGACAAAACCCTGAATCCAAGAACCAGTAATTCAAACCAGTGCAATCTCTCCGCCAATGAACCATAGCAACCACCAGAATACCAGACGATCACTTAAATAACTTACCTAGGGAACCACCACCTTCACCGGCTAATTGCGCCGCGGATTTACCGCCCGCATCAGTCTCGGCACGATCAGCCCCATGGCTTACAAGGGCCCGTGCTACGGACGCATCGGCCATCAACTCCCCAGCAACCAACGGCCCACCCGGCAGCCGCCTATAGCCAAGAGCCCAATGAAGGACGGGATAACCCGCATTATCTTTGGCGTTCACATCAGCGCCGTGGGCAACCAGCAGGTCAACCATCGCCGCACCAAGTTGCTGTTGCTCCTGTTCCTTGGCTGCCAAGGCCTCTTCTAAGCCGCTGCTATCACCGCCGCGGCCCTCAGATCGTCTCTTGCGCAACAAAGCCATTCGATATCGCCGAACCGTGGTCTTGATTTTGTAAAGCGAGGCGGTTAGATGCAAAGCTGTTGCCCCATCACCGGCCTTAACATCCACAAGGGCGCCATGGTCAATAAGGAGCTGCGCCGCCTCTACATCATTTCGCCACGCACTGATGTGAAGCGGCGTATACCCGTCACCGGATATGACCGTCGAGCCATGGTTCGAATGTATATGGGGATCTGCATATTCCCATGCTCCGGTCACATTGACTTGTGCACCACGCGTGAGCAACAGATTCAAAAAATCCAGATTGCCGGCATCCGCCACCCAATGAAGCATTGAAAGGCCATTACGATCAGTTTCCTTTGCACTGGCACCTTGATCCAGCAGAAATGTTGCAACAGCTAATTGTCCCGACCTAAAATCGCCATTTCCTATAATCGAACCCAAAGGCGTCCACCCGCTGGATCCGGCAACCACATGAAGATCCGCTCCATGAGAAAGCAACTGCTTGACAATATCAATTCGTCCACCATAAGAGGCGCTGTGCAGCGGTGATATACCCAAACCATCCTGCTGATTAACATCCACCCCATGGTCAATCAGCATCTGGATGACATTGCCCGGTGCCGCACCAACTCCCACGGCAACGTGAAAAGGTGTTTGATTCGACACATTAAGTGCATGAACATTTGCACCATGGCTGAGCAACAGCTCCACCACTTCAACCTTCTGTTCAACGGGAAGATCTTTAAAAGCACCAAAAATCGCATTGATCCCGACCTCATCATTGAACTGGGCACACGCCATGTGCAGTGCAGTATTGTCAAACCCATCAACCGCCTCTTTGGCATTCGGGCTCACACCCTCAGCCAAAATCTCCTTGAGAACCTTTAAATCTGTGTCACGAGCAGAACGATGCAATAACTTCGGCTTGGCTCTTTTTTTACTTGCACTAGATTTAGCTGGGTTTGTTTGGCCACTGGACTGCTTACCCCCATGTGGCGGGCGATCACACCCAATCATCAAGCCCAAACACAATAAGGTTGCTACCGCCAAAACATGGCGGTAGCAACGAAAAGGATTCCAGTACTTTGGTTTGTGTAACATATTAGGGCGATACGATAACGCCTGCCCTAGCGAGTTGGCAAACCGCAAGTCATGTCCGCTTAAAATACTTGCATAAGTCACTCAATGTCAGACGAACAGAGGTGGGACGGCCATGAGGACAACTGCTTGACCGCTCGATCTGATCCCGCTGATCAAGCAGGTCAGACAACTCCTCTTCACTCATTTTATCGCCCGCCTTGACGGCCGCCTTACATGCCATCATGTCCAAAACATGATGCAAGGCTGCTTCCTCAGCATGGGAAGCCTCCGTATCAAAATCACCCTGCTCCCCCCGATCCAACAGTTGCTCGACAAACTCTACAGGATCAACCTTGCGATCAAACAAAAAGGAACTAAAACCCGCAATACCAATCGCTGACGGACCAAGAGGATGAGCCTCTATCCCAACACGCTGCAATAGCGGCTGAAGTTGTTCTAACATGGCCAACTGCTTGGCATTTGCCGATAATGTTGCGGGGACAAGAAGCCGCTGGCTTTCAAGATTCTGCTTGAGTACACGGTGCTTGAGCTGCTCAAACATGAATCGCTCGTGTAATGCGTGCTGATCAATAATGACCAACCCATGTTCATCCTCGGTCACCAAAAAGCTGTTGTGTACCTGCAGCACCCCCCTGACAAACCAAGGCCGTGATGCGGCAACCGTGGCATCCTGTCCTGACTGCAAAACCGACAGGTCCGCTGATCGAGAGCCCCCTACAGCCTGACCCACGTCATCCACGCGATATCCGCCAGAAGCCAGTTGCTGCTTGACCTGTTCGAACTCAAAGCCCTTGTGAGATTTCCCTCGGCACCCAGCAACCCCGGCAAGAGTCGTGGAACCACCAACCACTGGCGTCAACGATGAACTACCACCGCCGGACGAGGTCGGACCTGACGTAACCGGCGTTAACCCCGAGTTGGTGACACGAGACACATTTGCTTGACCTTGAATGGACACTGCTGGCGTAAGATCGGCCCTCAAGAGACATTGCCTAAAAGCCGTAAGCACCAAATGATGAATACGTGACGGCTCACGAAACCGAACCTCCGCCTTTGTGGGGTGGACATTGACATCAACGGATGCGGGATCTACCTCCAGCATCACGATAACCACGGGATGACGATCGTGCGGCATAAGACCGCGGTAGGCTTCCTTGACCGCATGCGCAATATTGCGATCACGAATTGGCCGACCATTCAAAAAGAAATGCTGGAATTTAGCCGACGCTCTTGCAATTGAAGGCGAACCCGCCAGCCCCCACAAAACAGGCGTTATCTCAACGGACGCAACTTTGGGAACTGCGACTCCAGCTTCCATCTTCACATGGTCATCCACTTCCAAAAGCGCTTCATCAAGTTCGCCACCCAGCACATCAACACAACGCTGACGGCGGCCTTGCCCTGCTTCAAATTCAAGGTGCCTGCGGCCGTTACGGGCCAACGTCAAACCGACATCCGTCCAAGCCAACGCGATACGTGTCATCACGTCAGCTATATGTCCATATTCCGTTGCTGGCGTCCGCAAGAACTTTCGCCGCGCGGGGGTATTAAAAAACAGATTACGCACCTCTATGATCGTGCCAGGTGAACAGGCAACCGGCACCGGGGCACTCACCTCACCGTCCTGCACCTCGATCACATAACCGGCATCCCCGACCACCTGATCGCTGGCAGCCCGACTGGTCAAGCGGAGTTGACTCACGCTTGCAATTGACGCCAACGCTTCCCCGCGGAAACCAAGCGTGCTAATCGATACCAAGTCATCGGAACCGGCAATCTTGCTGGTTGCATGGGGCGCAATAGCCAACGGTAAATCTACAACGTTGATACCCTCACCGTTGTCGCTAATACGAACCAGATTCGAACCGTCCCGATCCTCAATGGCGACGTCGATTTGTGTAGCACCAGCATCAAGTGAATTCTCAACCAGTTCTTTAACAACACTCGCCGGCCGCTCAACGACCTCGCCGGCCGCAATCTGGTTGACCAAGTGTCTGTCTAGTTTTCGAATGGACATTGGAGCATCGTAGCAGATGACCATCCATCAAGGGTGGTGGAGACCCGGGCGCCAGCCGCAGGCTGGCAAATTCGATCTAGGATCGTTGCCAAACCAGACTCCAACCACCCAAAAGGACTACGCCACAGCAGACTTTAACGCATTCATACACCTCTATATCAACCATTAATTTCGCTACGAGTGGGCCAACCAAACCCGCTACCATTTAGCTCGAGATGGGGCACCATGCACTTTAAACACCAATACCGCCACAAAATGGCGGCACATCAGGGCCAACAGACCGATATTACTGAAATGGTCAAGCCGGTCATCAAACACCCACTGCCCTATGGCAAAACGAATCAAAACGTCCAACTGGAACTTATTGCTGACGAAGAACACTTCCAGCAGATTGTCCTCGATGGGATTCTCAAGGCTCGCGTGTCCCTCGATATTACCACCGCGGACCTCAAGGCGATGTTCATACCCACATCCACATGCCATCAAGCACGTTCCGTCATCAACCATTTAATCAACCTGGCCAAAACTGGCACTGAAATCCGTGTACTTCATTCCGGCGTCCCCACGGGACCTGCAATCCACCAACTCCGCCAGGCATTACCGCCCCGCCTCATGATCCGGCGCTGCCCGCGAGTACACGCCAAAGCAGTTATCGTTGATGCAACCATGCTGTACCTTGGCTCCGCCAACCTGACTGGAGCCGGATTGGGGGCCAAGGCCGTTCACCGCCGTAATTTCGAACTGGGTATCCGTACCCAGTCACCGCACATGATCGACCAGGTCATGTCGTATTTCAATACGATATGGGAAGGCCTGCACTGTGAGGGCTGTGGCCGCCGCAACATCTGCCCAGTGCCCCTCGAGGAACCCAAACTACTATCCGCCTAGGAATCTCTGGTCACCGAACTGATTGAATAAGCCCATCCACTTCGGCACTTCCATCAAGAAATCCAATCTCCAAAACCGGGCGGTAAACCGGAATTGGCGGAGAATCTTTGCCCACCAACAGTTTTTCCCATTTCACCCAGTCCTTCTCGGTTGTAACAACGGCCGTACACTGATTGCCCATAGCCTTCCTGAACACCTCCTGCAAATCGCTCATACCGTATTCGTGGTGGTCACCAAAGGTCATCGACTCCAAATCACGGGCGGTCTGATTTCTCAAGGTGGCCAGAAAAGCGCCGGGACTACCGATGCCGCAAACACCAAGCACACGCTGACCCGCAAGCACACCCACTTCACCGTGATTACCCCCATCTCCCCCACGAAGTCCCACCCACCGATGCACCGTATGCGCAATCGGCCGACGACCACTCAATCGCTTGATCTGCCGATCCAAATTCTCCAATTCCATCGGCGTCACCCGATCGCTATGCGTAACAATCACCGCATTGGCTCGCAACAGACAACACTTGGGCTCGCGTAAAAAACCACGCGGTAACAGATGATCGCCGCCGAACGGATCGTCTGCCTTAAGAAGCACCAGATCAAGATCCCGGCAAACCTGACGGTGTTGGAATGCATCATCCAATAAAAACAGGTCCACGCCGCTTTGCCGAGCCAAGACGCGTTTGGCTCCACGGACTCGATCCCGGTTTGCTTCGACTTGAACCTCGCCCCGAAGCGCCTTGGCCAATAGTTTTGCTTCATCACTTCCGATCAACCCTGATTTATAACCACGCAACAGGATTGCTGGCTGATATCCAGCAGCAAGCAACCGCCCTGCAAGCTCCAGAACCATTGGCGTCTTGCCACTACCGCCGGCAATAATGTTACCAACACTGATCGTCGGTCTACCTAATTTTTTTTGTCGCCGCAACCCCAGTGTGAAGGCCGCGTTACGAACCGCAACAGCCCCACGATACAGGGGTTCAACCAAGCCGAGACCTCCGCGCAATACAACCGAGGAGAACGTCCGCTCCGCCCCCATTGCCTTAAGAACCAGCTCGTGACCTGTCATGATTAAAACGCCAAAAACAGCAACAAACTAAGTTTATAACATTATAAATAAAAATATTTCATTCTTCCGGCGACCCGTAGATTGCCAGGCCGCTTTCTCATGCAAGCATCCAGTCCACCTCCAACCAACGCCCAAGGCCCAAACCCGGGATCTTTTTCTCCCCCCAGTCACTTCCACCATCGTTGCCCACAAAAAGCAAACCCCCATTACCAGCACTGATATTCAAGATTCCACACTCCAAGCCCCGATAAAATTCTCCGGCGAATGGACTTAACCATCTTTAGTCACAGTCACGGCATCAAACTGGACCAGAAGCACACAAAGAATAAATCCATGGCAGCCTAGCTGCCTAGATAGAACGCGGCCATTCCGGATAACCCTTTCAAGGACGAAAGGCCAGCCCATTGCGAACAATCGCGGTGATCAACCAAAAAGGCGGTTGCGGCAAAACCACCGTGTCTATCAATCTGGCCGCCGTTTTAGCTGGCCAGGGTCGCAAAACATTGCTCGTTGACATGGACCCACAAGCCCATTGCGCGTTGGGGCTTGCCGTTCCGGAAAATCAGCTGAACAGGTCCATGAGCGACATACTTCGCGCCGGCCTTGACGGGTCTTTGGCCTTTGCTGACATCGCATGGCAAATCACCAAGCAACTTGACTTAGCACCCAGCACCATGGAGCTGGCGGCTCTCGAACAGGAACTCGCATCATCCAGCGACAAAGACCGCCGCCTACTACAAATACTCAGCACCATCGAAGACGAATACGAATTCTGCATCATTGATTGTCCGCCATCCATTGGCTTGCTCACCTTCAATGCACTGCGGACAGCAGACGAAGTGATCATTCCAGTAGAAACGGGTTACTTCGCCCTCCAAGGTTCAACCAAACAAGAAGCAACCATTGAGATGCTGGCCCGCCGCGTTGGTCATACCGCTCGCTTTAAGGTACTGGCCACAATGTACGACGTGCGAACAAAACTTGCCCGTGAAATACTCGCAGAACTACGCCGACATTTCGGCGAAAAACTCCTGCCTGTCGTCGTCCACTTCAACAGCAAATTAAAGGAGGCAGCGAGCTTTGGACAGCCCATCACGGAATACGACCCGGCCAGCCGTGGAATGCAGGATTTCGAAAAACTCGCCGCTTGGCTGATCGCCAACCCCCCCACGCCAGTTCCAACCAATGACGCCCCACCCCCAACCGGCACCTCCACAACGAACCGCGCCGCCGAATTAGTCGAACGTGCACGCGCACTGAGCACCCGAACCGCCGAACTGACCAACAAACTGTCCGCCGACCCGGATGTTGGCCCCACAATTGAGCCACAAGCCCCCCCCCACGCAACCTTGGTTCCGACCGGGGACACGCCTGCCAACAATTCATTGTCACAAAAACTGAATAAACTTTACGGCGTTCGCGAAACAAACCACGGGCTGCTGTTCATCCAGCCCGCCAATAACCGCACGCAAAAAGTCAGCATTGCCGGCGACTTCAATAGATGGTCGCCAACTGCAACCCCAATGACCCGAGACCCACGAACTGGCGTCTTCCAAACCTGCCTGCCATTGCCACCGGGCCGATACCGTTACCGACTGGTGATCGACGGACAATGGATTCAAGATCCATACAACGAAACCGTCGAAACCAATCCATTCGGAGAACTGAATAGTGTTGCCACCGTAGACCAGTTTTACCAACTACCAGAAGACCTATAGACATCACGCTAAACAGCCGCCGCATCTTCGCGTACAGGTTCTTGGCACCAAACCCAACCAGGAAGCCCCAAAACAACTTAACCGGTTCTACTCACCCATGGACGAGCATCGGACTGACAAAACCCTTGAGACACTGGCCGATTTATTCCTCACCAACCCAGGTGACACAAAGCCTTCGCACCACCACGAAGCTCCCTCAACACCCGTCCACCCATCGGCCGCAGAACTGGATGGGCCACCTTCCATTCGCCTGCGACCAAAACCATCAACGACCTCACCATCAAACCCGACCGGACAAGCTCCGTTTGTCCATCAAGACCACAACCCCGACAACACCAACCCATCAGGGCCAATCGCCGGCGTAATTCGACCCCACACGGGAACCACAAGAGCACCATCTTCAACCAGCGGCAAACCACTTGTTGAAGCCGTATTCGCTGGCAACCTACCCGGATTTGGCGGCCCATGGATCATCCAGTATGCCCATTATCTAGCTCTCCAGTACGGACCTATAGCCATTGTCCAGATTGACGAGGACGCATTCGACGTGGAAGTAGTCAGTACTGCTGACGACAATCTACTACCCACCCACACTGGATCAAACCCATCTACGGTAACCTTGCCAGTATGCTTAAAAAACCTTGCACAACTCAGCCCAACCCCCATACAAGGTTGGCTGGTTCGATTCGCTGACCCAACCTCCAAGACCAGCCTGCAACATGTCGGAGAATTTTCGAAATGGACCATTGTCAGCGGTGCTGATGAACCAGCTGTTGTCAGTTCCTATCAGTTGCTTAAGCAACTGATCCACCAACCCTCTCAAACAGAACACCACGTGGGACTCATGGTGATGGGCAGTAACGCACAGGAAAGCCACATGGCCGCCGAAAAACTCAACACCACCGCGGCCAACTTCCTGAACTCGCCTGTTGAATTAATCGGACACCAAAAGAAGATGGTGCCTGTAAGTCACCGTGTCGCCGGAAGCTTCAATACCGGCAAAGAGCAGTGGCCCGCCCTTAGCTCCTTTCTGAAATCCTTGCCAGGCACTCCGCACCAAGCTGAATTTGAACATGAGGACGTTGCTACCGCCAGCAGTCCAGTCATCACAAAACCAACCACTTACGCTGAGGACCAAACTCGAGCCAAACATCACCTCGCAGCAACCCCGGGGGGCATACAAGCCAACGCACACACACGGTCTTCGCTCCCCCCCCATACGCAAACCGAGCCCCTCGAGACCGTCCTACCGGAATTGGCATCTTACCTGCCAGGAACAATACCTCTCGAAGCACGCTGCCCTCAATTCCCTGATGCACAGTTGGTGGTTGATGAGTCTGGACGGCTGCATGTGTTGGCCCGATGCAGCGGATATCCAGGCGACACCCCCGAATCTGAACCAGCTAGCCGTGATCCAGATGCCCGTGTACAGGAACTACTGAACCAGACCATGGTCGAACTCATGGCCGCCACAGCGTGGGTATGCGAACATCTTGAACTCATTCAACTAACCCAGCGGCAATGTCGGATTGACCCAAGCACCAGTCCTCGAACCCACATGTTTACTCCCGACGCCAAGGCTGCAGCCAGATTTGGTCGACACGACGCCATCCAGTTCCACTTGCTTCGCCAGGTGCATGTTGGCTCCCACCAAACATGGTTCTGCACGGAACTCAACTGAACCAACTGGTCACATGTTTCCTATCCAATCACGGACTTTCGCCGGGCTGATGGGTAAAAGTTCGCTACAATCCAATCCACACCCCTAAATACGTAAACCAAGGAGCCCTTGACATGCCCCAACTTGACGGCAAGACCGCCCTGATCACCGGCGGTTCAATTGGAATTGGCGCGGCAACCGCCGCTGAACTAGCTGGCCAGGGAGCCCATGTCATCTTGACCTATCGCAACCATCGCGAAGAAGCAGAATCGATCGTCCAAAAGATCGCTGAGGCCGGCGGTAGCGCCCAGTGCACACAGACCGATGTGACCATTCCACAACAGATCGAGGAGTTGGCCAACTTTGCCCAAAAGAGCCGAGGGCGCGTTGACATTCTGTTCAATAATGCTGGCGACTTGGTACGACGAGCCACGATTGAAGAGCAATCGCTAGAACTCTACCACCAGGTGATGGACCTCAACATCATGTCAACCTGGCTTGTCACAAAGACGGTGCTTGCCCTGATGAAACCTGGTGGCGTGGTGGTCAATATGGCTTCACTTGCGGCTCGAAATGGCGGCGGTCCCGGAGCATCCCTTTATGGAGCTAGCAAAGCCGCGGTTATTTCTCTCACGCGGGCCTGGGCTGTAGAGTTCGCAGATAAAGGGATTCGGGTCTTTTCCGTTGCTCCTGGATTCATTGACACCGACTTTCATAAACGCCACACCGCCCCGGATTTCGGCCAACAAGTCGCCGAAACCTGTCCGACACGCAAAGCCGGTGAACCATCGGACGTCGCGCGGGTAGTCGCATTTCTTGCGACAGAAACAAACGGGTTCATGACCGGCAACACGATCGATATCAATGGCGGCGTGCTGATGACGTGACCCGTCGGGTCGCGATGCCCCCTATGCCGCAAACGCTGAATCAAATTAAGAATCTCTTGGCTATGTGGGATCTCCAACCCAAACACCGTTTGGGGCAGAACTTTCTCCACGACCATCACCACTTGCGCCGTATCATTGATTCAGCGCATATCACAAAAGAGGATGTCATCCTGGAAGTCGGCACCGGCACCGGTGCCTTGTCGCAAGGCCTCCTTGAGGAGGGGGCCGAGCTCATTACGATCGAAATCGACCGCGATCTAAAGCCGTTGCTGAACCAAGTCCTTTGCACTCGATATGGCAATCGTGTCCGACTCCTGTTTGGCGATGTGCTGACCACGAAACACCAGATCTGCGATTCACTCACCACCCAG
This sequence comes from Phycisphaeraceae bacterium, assembly GCA_002716625.1. Taxonomy (GTDB): domain Bacteria; phylum Planctomycetota; class Phycisphaerae; order Phycisphaerales; family Phycisphaeraceae; genus UBA6626. The sequence goes on from PBAS01000060.1 coordinate 23,735, forward strand.
CTTCCACAGAACCCCAAAACATTCAAGCTCGTAGCCAACTTGCCTTACAGCATCGCATCACCACTACTGGCAAACATGGCAACCACATTCCCGAATATGTCCCGAGCTGTGGTCACTGTGCAGCGCGAAGTAGCAAACCGCTTTACCGCCCAGGCAGGGCACAAGGACTACGGGCCGCTGAGCATCCTTATGTCGGCAATGTACCAGGTCGAGCAAATCAGCCTGATCTCGCCTACCTGTTTTTGGCCAGTTCCAAAAGTGGAATCCGCCGCCGTCCTGCTACAACGCCGCAACATCCCATTAACTGATGAACCTACAGCACTTTCAGCCTGTGCACACCGGTTGTTCGCGATGCGCCGCAAGCAGTTGGGAACAATCATTGGGCGGGAGATCGCACAACTTGCCGGCCTTGACCCGACGATTCGGCCTGATCACCTGACTGTCAAACAACTCAACAAACTAGCCCCTCTTCTAAGTTGAATAATCGATCCGGCCGACCTAACATCATAACCTGACCAGCCGCGTGATTGATTCACACAGAGGCCATTATGAGCGTTTTGGTATCGATACCAATTTATAACGAACAGAAGTATGTGCGTACTGTCCTAGACGAGATCCGACGCTTCGCAAATAACATTCTCGTCATTGACGACGGATCAACTGATGACACCCCACTGCTGCTGGCCCGACAACCCGTAGAGGTAATTCGCCATGCGGTCAATCGCGGCTACGGTCGTTCAATCCAAGATGCCTTTCGATGGGCACAAAGCTACGGTTATGATTGGTTGATCACCATCGATTGCGATGAGCAACATGAACCTGCAAGCCTGCCTGACTTTTATGACCGAATAAAATTGGAGAATGCTGATGTAATCAGCGGCAGCCGCTATCTTGATGCACAGCCCCAGAGCACGCCCCCACCGCCTGATCGACAACATATCAATGCGATCATGACACAGACCATCAACGCCCACACGAACCTGCAGATCACCGATGCTTTTTGTGGATTCAAGGCCTACCGGATCAATGCCCTAAAAGAGATGACACTGACCGAGCCAGGGTATGCTTTCCCAATGCAGTTCTGGGTTCAGGCAGTGGCACACAGGCTACAAGTTGTGGAGATCCCCATTCGCCTGATCTACAAGGATCCCAACCGTCGCTTCGGTGAACTTTTAGACGATCCCGCGCATCGCCTGACTCATTACCAAGACGCCCTTGACCGTGAACTCGCGAAGTTTCCAGAAATTTTTGCCCGGCGGCATTGTCCACAATGGGAACCAAAGCAAGACAAATTATCCCAGGATATTTCGGCGGCCACCACCGCAATCACTTAACGTATGCGGATCACCTGCGATCCACCATTTCAATGTTGGCAGTTGGCTCCCGGGCCAAGTCGCAACCGAACTGCCCTAACCCGGTTGCTTCAGAACCCATGGCATGATGATCATGCCCATAACAAAAAACCGCTGATCGCCACCGGACACCAACCGTGGCTGTGGCACCCTGGCATCTTGGCCAAATACATAGCAGCAGCAAATGCTGCATTACGCTTGGATGCCACGCCACTGAATCTGGTCGTTGATCATGATATTTATGATACCCAAAAACTTGCTGTCCCAATCAAATGCGGACACCGCATGGATATTCTCACGATCCAAATGTCTGCCTACCAAGCAGAGGTGCCATCGGGATGCCAACCGGCTGCCAATGTTAGTGCTGTCATCGACAAGCTAGTGCATATCCGTAACCACCATAGCGAGACCTTGCAGGTTGACCTGGCCCCATTGATTGAAGCCTACGGTAAACTCGCACCATGCAATACGATGGCCCAACAAATGGCCGCGCTGATTGACCAGTTGATTACCCCTTATACACCCACCGGCCCCAGTCTTTTTTCAAGCCATTTCCATGAATTGCCGCAATTCCGTGACCTGGTCCATCAAATGGCGCATGATGCCCCGCATTGTGCCAAGTATTACAACGCGGCTGTACTCCAGTATCCCAATGCCGGAATTGCAATGTTGGATATTCAAAAACACCGCATCGAACTGCCGTTATGGTTACTGCGTTGGCAACAGCCACGCCAGCGTGTTTATGTTGATATCGCCAACCCCTATCAACCCAGGCTTGTGACGGACCAACAGGCTGTAACACCAGATGACCTGATCGCACCGCGATCGGTACTGATGTCCGCGGCCATGCGTTCGATCTGCTGCGATCTTTTTGTCCATGGCCACGGCGGCGGTGTATATGACCAAGTGACGCAACAATGGTGGCAGCAATGGCACGGGACACCGCTGGCACCAATGGTGGTGGCAAGCGCTGATATCACGTTGGATTTTGATGTCCCGGTAAACGATTTTAAACAATTGCAAAAAGCCATCTGGTGGAAACATCACTTACCTCACAATCTTGACCGAGCCTTGAATCTGAAGTCCAGACAGGCAACTCAAAAACACGACCTGATCTCGCACATGAATGATGATCGGGACAAAACACGCCGGGCCATGGCGTATGAAAACATCCAATCAATCAACCGAGAACTTGCTCATGCAAACCCTGATCCAATACGTGACGCAGATACTGCAGTAAAACTCGCCACACAGGGTCTTTGCAACCAGCAGATCGCCCAAAGAAGAGACTGGTGTTTCGCCTTCTATCCTCCACGAGATCTTAAAACACTAGCAGATACATTTACATAAAATTCCACCAATGCATCTTTTCCCAAAGATCGTAGCTACCGAACCCATTATCCGCATCTGCATTGCATACATCATGGTCGGTGTATTGTGCTCAGCCCATGACACTGCAACTGGCAGCAGCGCCTCCACCACCAATTACGAGCAGTGGTTTACAGCAATCATCCAGAATAAACCCTGCGGCTGGCTCCACATCACGGAGATTCGCACCGGGGATCGGATCGAAACAATTGAAAACACGCAAATATCACTCCGTCGCGGTTCACTGTTAATGACGATTACCATGGCTGAAAGATTCAATGAAACCATAGACGGCACACCCATCGAAGCGCATGGCAGCCAGACGCTCAGTGGAGTGAAAACATTTAGCAAAATGCAATTCACGAAAGACTCCATCACTTACACCACAGGACATGACCGGCAATCGCGATCTATCACAATAGACCAGCAAGGCAATGATTGGCTGCCACCAGCAGCCGCCAACCGTTTCCTTCGCGACCACCTTTCCGCTGGCTCTAAACTGATCGAATACCAGCGGATATCACCCATTCAGGGTCCCCAACCAACTACCATCACGCATCAAATTCATGGCGGACAGCAAATTGAAGTCATGGGTCGATTCGTACCCGCAGTTGAGATAAAGACCACCAGTTCCTCAATGCCCGGAATAACCACCAGAAATTTCGTAGATACAAATGGACGACTTTTAAAGACGTCAATGAACATTGGCTTGTGGGAAATCGACATGGTTGCTTCTGATCAACAACTTGCACAGAAACAGATTAATCCACCGGAGTTCATGACCGGCACCTTCATTAAAGTCGATCACCCGATCAGTCGACCACGTGAAATCCGTTCTGCACTTTATGAGATCCAAGTAAAAGGATCACCAACAGCAGCCCCCCAAGAAGAACGCCAAATTATTCTTCCACTGTCGGGTTACCAAAGGATTGTTTCAACCGCTGAAGATCGCATACAGGTCAAAGTCGATACCAATCACCTGAAGAAATACTCGCCAGTTCCCCCCGACCACACATATCGTGATCCATCCAACATGATTGATTGGGACGATCCGATCATCTCCAGTTTACTTGCCCAGGCGCTTGATCGAGAAGACATGACCGCAGCCAACAACCGAAACACAGCCCAAAAACTGTGCAGATTTGTTCATGGATACATCGACAAGCGAGACCTGTCCGTCGGCTTTGCCTCCGCAGGTGAAGTGGCACGAACAAGGCGGGGTGATTGCACCGAGTTCGCTGTACTTCTAGCTTCACTATTACGGGCAATTGATATTCCCAGTCGTATTGCAAGCGGCCTTGTTTATGCCGATCAGTTTATGGGGCACCGCCAAATATTCGGCTATCACATGTGGACCCAGGCGTGGATTGGCGGCAAGGATGGCTGCTGGATTGATTTTGATGCGGCCCTTAATCCCAATCAGTTTGATGCCACCCACATTGGGATTACCACAAGTTCGCTGGCCGACGGCCAATACACCAATGACCTAGTAAGGATGGTCCCTATACTGGGCCGTATAGATGTCAAGATTCTGAAGCTACAGGGTAATTCAGTCGACGCCAACTAATAGATGCAGGTAATTGATAAAATACCGCCGCCCCCAAGGCGACCAGCCAGTTCCCACAAGGGCACGTTCGGCACCGTGATTGTCATTGGCGGTAGCCCCACGATGGTTGGTGCCCCGGCATTGGCAGCAACCGCAGCGTTACGTGCTGGGGCAGGATTGGCCAAGATTGCGGCCCCGCCTCAAGTGATCCCATTTGCCCTTGCCATTGAACCAAGCGCAACAGGGATTGAGCTACTTTCAACGATTGAACAGGCAAAAGCCGTCAGCATCCTCGACATCGCTGATCCCCAGCAACGTGCGGTGCTTGCAATTGGACCCGGCATGGGAACCACTGACCGGTCGCTTCAGTTGCCTTTTATTCTGGCATTATTCCAAGGCCCACGACCGGTTGTACTTGATGCCGATGGTTTAAATCTGCTGGCCGGCACAGGCGTACCGCCGCCGAATCTTAAACCGCAACACGCGCGGGATCCGCTTTTACCCATTGTAATGACACCGCATCTTGGTGAATTCCAACGACTTGCCCAACCGCTTGGGATCCGGGATGACCCGACTGATCATGCAACCCGTCCGGCAGCAGCAGCCAAACTAGCCTCTTTTTATCACGCTGTAGTTGTATTAAAAGGGCAAAATACAGTTGTCACCGATGGTCAACGCCAGTTTATCAACCAAACCGGAAATGCTGCACTGGCAACCGCAGGAACTGGTGATGTATTGACCGGAATCATCGCTGCCCTCATTGCGCAGGGGATGACACCGTTTGATGCTTCTGTTCTTGGCATCCACCTCCATGGACGGGCAGCAGACCGGTGGTGCGAGGATCATGGACCATCTGGGCTCACTGCTCGCGACCTGGCTGCACGGCTACCGGAGGCAATGCATGAACAAAGGTGACTTTCCACCCGTAACAGCCTATAAGATTCCAACTTCCGGCCAAAGGAGATCCGGCTCGCTGACGATATAGTACCTATGTCATTAGATATCAAAGCTACACGCTGGAGGCCTTAGATGAAGGATGAATTAATCGTTGTTGCCGGTGGCGGTGGATTTATTGGCGGCCACCTCGTGGGCAGTCTGCTACAACGCGGTTTTACACGCGTCCGCAGCGTTGACATCAAACCCTTTGATCAGTGGTATCAGACGTTTGACCAGGCCGACAATCGATTATTGGACCTGCGTCAGAAGGATGCTTGCGAGGCTGCCTGTAAAGACGCTTACGAAGTCTACAACCTTGCCGCAGATATGGGCGGAATGGGCTTTATTGAGAATAACAAGGCCCTGTGCATGTTGTCGGTACTGATCAATACCCACATGCTCCAAGCTGCCAAGCAAGCCAAAGTAGAACGCTTTTTTTATGCATCCTCAGCCTGTGTCTACAACGCAGACAAACAGATCAGCGAAGATGTTGTTGCCCTCAAGGAGGAAGATGCCTATCCGGGAATGCCTGAGGATGGCTATGGTTGGGAAAAACTGTTCAGTGAAAGAATGTGCAGACACTTCACTGAAGACTTTGGACTATACACGCGGGTTGCACGCTTCCATAACGTTTATGGCCCCCACGGCACGTGGGATGGCGGACGCGAAAAAGCCCCAGCAGCAATATGTCGCAAAATCATTACTGCCAAGTCCAGTGGGAAGCACGAAATTGACATCTGGGGGACAGGCAAGCAAACACGAAGTTTCATGTGGATTGATGACTGCATCAAGGGGATCGATCTGATCATGCACAACGAAGTCCCTGAACCAATCAATCTTGGCTCCAACGAGTTGGTCACAATCAATCAACTGGTCGATATCGTTGAACAGATTGCCGGCATTACATTGACGCGTTCATATCAGCTAGATGCCCCCAAAGGTGTCAATGGGCGAAACAGTGATAACACATTGATCAAACAGTATCTTGGCTGGGAACCCGACACCAAATTATGCGACGGGATGGCAAAAACTTATGCGTGGATTCATGAACAGCATGCAGCCAAGCATCTCAACCAAGTCTCCTGAACAATTGACTCTGGCTAGTAGTGCCGCACCCAGTCAATATGATGTGCGACCATGAGCAAACCGAAAGGAACACTGCTCGTACTCAGCCAGGTATTTATACCTGATCCCGCCAGTGTCGGCCAGCATATGGCTGATGCCGCCGAGGAGATGGTCCGGCGTGGATACCGCGTCATTGTCTACACCGCAAACCGAGGATATGACGACCCTTCAATCAAATTTCCCCGTCGGGAGGTGATTCGAGGCATTGAAGTTCGCCGCCTTGCCTTCTCATCATTTGGCAAGAAGTCGATTCTCTGGCGATTGGTTGGAGCCCTGTTCTTCATGATTCAATGCCTTGCCTTTTGTGGTTTCACGCCACGACTTGCCGGCATACTAGTAAGTACCTCGCCGCCGATGTGCGCAATCGCAGCTGCCATAATTGCCAAATTTCGTGGCGTTCTACTGAAGTATTGGGTCATGGACCTTAATCCCGACCAGATGATTGCCCTAGGACGCATCAAATCCGACAGTACAACAGCCCGCATCTATGATGCAATTAATCGCTTTTCCTTGGACTGCGCTTCAGATGTCGTAGCTCTAGACCGCTTCATGGTTGACCGCCTTTGCCGCAAACGCAACATCAAGGATAAGGTTGTCGTGTTGCCACCATGGCCACACGAGGATCAGTTAAACCTCATCAACCACGCGGACAACCCATTTCGCCGCCAGTATAATCCTGACGGCAAGTTCGTGATTATGTACAGCGGCAATCACAGCTTCACCTCACCTTTGACAACGATCCTCGAGGCAGCGCTCCAATTACAGGATTGTCAGGATCTGCTGTTCCTGTTTATTGGCGGCGGTGTCGGCAAAAAGGAAGTCGATGACATTATCGCCGAACATCAACCGACAAACATTGTATCCTTACCCTACCAACCTTTAGATCAGATCAAGTATTCCCTATCCGCAGCTGACGTGCATGTCGTTTCCGTCGGTGAAAATGTTGCCGGAATTGTGCACCCGTGCAAAGTTTACGGCGCCATGGCGCTTGGTCGGCCGATCTTGTTGCTTGGGCCTGATCCCTGCCATGTATCGGATATTGTCGACGAACATCAAATCGGGTGGCGAATTGCCCACGGCGCAGTTGACGACGCCTGCAAGTTAATTCAAAACTTCACAACTTCTGATCAAAAAAAATTAGAAGGAATGGGTAAACGGGCACAAGATCTGATCCGCATGCGATTCAGCAAATCAACCCTCATGAACGCGTTCTGTGATGTCCTAGAACGTGGCTTGGCGCCATCAGCCGACCAAAGCCCATGAATTGTCACCCACCAAACCATGCGAGGGAAGGCTTCTCGACAAGCACCTCCACCCCAAAGATCTCCTGATGCTCCCGAGAACCGAGTTCATCTTTTAGTTTGTCGCGGAGGGGGGGGGACGGGTGACCATGGTGGCCAGAACAGGCCAATTCAATTATCTCCACCGATATAGTCCTATCGTCCTGAACCCTGCCAGATTGGTTGAACATTCAATTTTCAATGGCCAGGGTGAGAGTTGAACTCACGACACCTGCATTTTCAGTGCAGTGCTCTACCACCTGAGCTACCTGGCCGCCCCCTGTTCGTCTATCAGATAAATCTGATTGAGCGAGTTAGCTGCAATGTATCAGACACTAGCCGGATTACAACCAGCCCGCCCACACAACACCAATAGAGTTCGGGGAAATACAATATTCCCCCCTGCCGATCATTTGAGGCCGGTACCCCAACACCCTTTGGGGCACAATAAAAAAACACAACCAACCCATCCATCATAGATTACATACAACCGATTGACTCTTGCCTCTATCGGCCAGCAGGGCGATACTATCTACTCTGAGTGCAGTTGGTAACAACCAAGTTATCTGTCACCATTCGAAGAGGAGTTCACTTCAACATGAAAATGGTCATTGGAGACGCAAAGACAACAGGCGTGACGGACAAGTGGGTTGACGTGATTAACCCTGCCACGGAGCAGGTACATGCCAAAGTCCCTGATGCAGGCGTGGCGGATGTTGACCAGGCCGTCAAAGCTGCACGCCGGGCATTTGATGATGGACCATGGTCTCAAATGACACCCAGCGAACGCGGCTCCCTGATGTTCAAGCTGGCGGACCTCCTCAAAAAACACAGCGATGAACTGGCCCTGATGGATACAGAAGACATGGGCAAACCCTATGTCCATGCCCGCGACCATGATCTACCTGCCTGTGTCAGCTTCATGGTTTATTGCGCTGGCCTGTGCGATAAAATCCGTGGGAGCCAGGTACCACAGGGCACCGACAAACACATCTATATCCTGCGTGAACCAGTTGGGGTTGTGGCTGCGATATGCCCATGGAATTTCCCCGCCGTGATCACCATTCAAAAATTAGGCCCAGCGCTGGCCTGCGGTAACGTTGTTGTGCTCAAACCCGCCGAGCAATCCCCTCGATCCACCATACGCATCGGCGAACTTGCACTCGAGGCCGGGTTCCCACCGGGTGTCGTCAATGTCGTAACAGGGATGGGAGAAACCGGCGCAGCACTGGCCGCACACCCGGGTGTCGACAAGATCTCGTTTACGGGGTCCACTGAAGTCGGCCGGGCCATCATGCATGCAGCTGCCGATCAGATCCGGAAAGTGACCCTGGAATTGGGAGGTAAAACAGCCAACATCATCCTTCCTGACGCAGATATTGACGCCGCACTAGCCTCAACCGTATTAACCAGTTGTTATAACTCCGGGCAAATTTGCACGACCGGATCGCGACTGGTCATCAGCCACAAAATCCATGACCAATTCCTTGAGGCGTTGCAGGATCAATTCAACAACCTGACCATTGGCGATCCAATGCAAGCCGAAACGAAACTAGGACCGCTCGTTTCTCAAGATCAGTACGACAAGGTCACCAGCTACATCGAGATTGGTAGCCAACAATACTCCCCCATCACATGTGGTAAGCGAGTCGGCAATCTCGACAAAGGCTATTACGTAAACCCGACGATCTTCGACCACGTGGCCGCCGACTCCAGGATTGCACAGGAAGAGATCTTTGGCCCAGTCATTTCGGTCATTGATTTCGATGGCCTTGATGAGGCCATTAGGATCGCCAATCAGACCAGCTATGGATTGGCCACAGCTGTATGGACAAACAATCTGGTGCAAGCCCACAAAATTGCGGCCCGGGTTGACTGTGGTTTCGTGTGGATCAACTGCAACAACTACTGGGTTGCGCCCATCCCTTACGAGGGACACCGTGCCAGCGGGATTGGCGCGGATATGGGGGTTGAACTAGTTGAAAGTTACACCAAGCTCAAAAGCGTAGTCGTCAACCTCGACAATACCCCTCACCCATGGGTAGACGCATGATCTCCTTGCCCCCAATCGAGCAACCATCACAAGCGGGGGATTCCACCAGCAGACTCATTTAGGGAATCCATGCTGCCGACCAAGGGTAAACGCCGCAACGACGGACGCATGGTCAGAGTCCGAGATCAATTTTTGATCATGGGGGACCAACGCTGACCCGGGTACAAGGTGTCTGGCCATCTGCCGATCAGCCAAAATATAGTCGATGGTGCTTCGATAAGGATGACGCAGATAGGTAATCCGATGATCTTCGTGTAAATGCGCGTGCACATCCACAAGCCCCGAATCATGAATCGCCCGAAGTACCGCTGAATCTGGCGTATCGTTCAGATCGCCAACCAGTACCGCCGGCACATCCGGGTTGCGGCGACGAGCTTCTGCAATGATCTCACCCGTAGCAATGGCTTCAGCAAGTCGCCACTTTGCACTGTTGGGATCGTCTAATGAATCAAGTTTACTCTTAAAATGAGCAACGTAGATATCCAGAAGATGATCAGACTCCATCACCACGCGCACCCGCAATAGATCTCGCGCAAATCACCATGTGCCTGGGGCATCTGGAAGTACGAGCCGTGCAAATCGATGGCTCGTAAGACTCTAGATGGGTAAATGGCTGATCACACCCAGATTGATGCCACGGAAACTGTTTGTCGCCATGATTGCCACATCCTTAATAACCCGCCCCCGGCAAGAATTCATGCACCATTGCCCGCAAGATGCCTGCATTTTCGATCTCCGAAAATGCCACACATCCGCATCCACATAGCGCACCATTCTTGCGACCTTTTCAATGGCGGAGCGTGGCTTCACGTTTGCCTCCTCATCATTCGTATATGGGTCACCAAAGACATCAAACATGTTCCCCACGTTGTATGCCATGATCTTGACCCGCCCCGCATAATGAGACTCTTGAACCTTGGCTACCGCCTCGAACCCCAGCCCCAGACCGGCAACAACCATGACAGCCAGCAAGACCCCATGTATTGCATGCCCACTGCATCGAAAATAACATCTCACGATTGAATCCTTTTCCGAATCTGCATGCGCCAAACCGCCAGACTCAACAAGGCAAAGAGGCGATGCGAGTGATCAAGCTTCTCTTCCACATGCTCACGCATTAACTGTTCAACTGCCGATTCTTTTATACCCAGTTCCTCAAGGTGCCCGGACAACAAGCGATCAGCCAGAGGATCTTTAAGTTCCTTGCGAAACCACCGTCCAATAGGAACCGCAAAACCCTGCTTGGGCCGCAACGCGATTTCGGGGGCAATATCCGCCGGCAGAATATCTGCGGCAAACTGCCTTAACAATCTCTTCAAGTGACCACCTGGCATCAACACATCAGACGGCCATTGGCAAACTGTCTCAACCAGTCTTTGATCCAAGAGGGGACAGCGGGTCTCCAAGGCAACCGCCATGGATGCACGATCAACCTTACGAAGCAAATCGTGAGGCAAATAGTTGTGCAGATCCCACCGCATTGCAGCACCGGACAAATCCGATGAGTCCGGCCAGTCCTTGACCCCATCCATGCAAGAATCTCTGCCAACAACACCTATCTCTTCCATTTGCCTTTCACTAAAGATCTCGACCATGCATTGATACTGCTGAAAATCCCCCTGAAAACGTGATGCCCGCATCAGCCGATTCAACCGTGTCCTCAATGAAAATGGCTGTCGCGAATCTGCGGGCACTGCAGGCAGATACCGCAACCATTCCCGGCAATACCCCAACAAACGCATCGCACGATATCGGTTGTACCCACCAAAAAGCTCGTCGCCACCATCACCGGTCAACGCGACCTTCACATGCTCCCGCGCCGCACGACTGATCCAATAGGTAGGCAACAGGGAACTATCTGCTAGCGGCTCGCCCATGTGGCGAACCAGATGAGCCAGATCCTCAAAAAAGGTCTTGCCCTTACCACCCGCATCCAACGGGAAAACATCCACCTGTCGGTGATGACAACCTAGCGAGACGGCAACCCGTCGAGCACAAGGGCCTTCGTCATAATCCGAATCATCTAGCGAAACACTAAAAGTCTGTAGAGGCCCATTGCCACTTTCCAAAAGTACACGCTGGGCCACCGCTGCAACAATTGAAGAATCGATACCACCTGACAGGAAGCACCCTAACGGCACATCGGCCTCAAGTCGCAGTCGGACTGCTTCAGTTATAAGCCGTCGCATCTCTTGCAAACCGACTACCGCTGCCACATTGCGGGGTGGCGCCTGCCAGTATCGCTCAACCTTTATCTGCCCTTGCCGATCCACCACCATCCAATGGGCTGCCGGAATCTGCTCAATGCCCGCAATCATTGTAGATTCAAACGTATAGCCGTACCTAAGAAATGCCCTCAAAGCCGGTTGGCGAATGGAATCCGTTTCCAATGCCCCGACCAGACTGGCAAAGGCCACTTCATTATGCGATTGCCGCACGTACAACGGCTTTTGGCCAAGTCGGTCACGACAAAGAAACAGTTCTCCTTTTTGGTGATGCCAAATGGCAAATGCAAACTGACCTTTCAAGTGAGCAGGCAGTTCCCGACCCCAGTGGTGATAACCGTGCAACAGTACTTCAGTATCACTATGGTCTGTCTTGAATTGATAGCCACATGCCTCCAACTGGAGGCGTAGTTCCCGATGGTTATAAATCATCCCATTAAAGACAACACTTATGGGCGGATCGGCATCCGTGTCACCCAACTGCATGGGCTGCTCACCACCCACCAGGTCGATAATACTCAACCGTGCGTGCACCAGCGTGCAGTTGCCGACCTCAAGGATACCCTCGGCATCTGGCCCCCGTGGTCGCAAATGAGCAAGCATCGCTTGACACCGCGAAGAGTCAACCGGCCGACCATCCAAATCCATAATGCCCGCAATTCCACACATTAAGTAAGAGTGTAACGGGTGTTGAGTTGGCTGCAGTGCCTGATGCCCAATCTCCCCCAGTTCATCAGTACCACGCACAGAATACTGTGATGGATCTACCACACCGGATCAGCCCACCGCCCGACACTGCAATTCGCAAGGGATGTCATCCCAAACAAAGTCTCTATAGCCGTCCCCTATAGCCGTAACAGCAACCACTTAGCCCACCAATCGCCAATTCATGGCGACCGCAGGACGGCACCTGGGATAATCAGAAAATCCTCGAACAAAAACGCCCAGTGACGGACTCTTAATCAAAACAACAGATTGGAGCAGATCCCGCGGTGAATCATCAATCCGGCTTGACAGTCAACGCGGGTCGCAACTGAAGTTCCTTGAGCTGATCATCCCCGACCGGGGAAGGCGCTTGTGTCATCAAATCAGCCCCGGTCTGAGTCTTGGGAAATGCAATGACATCCCGAATGTTCTCGGTTCCGGTCAGTTGCATGACGATACGGTCAAGGCCAGGCGCAATTCCGCCGTGAGGTGGGGCACCGTATTTAAGTGCTTCCAGTAGGAATCCGAACCGCTCACTGGCAACCTGTTCGTCATAGCCCAGCAAGGAAAAGATCCGCTGCTGTAATTCATGGTTGTGGATACGAATTGATCCACTGCATAGTTCCTGGCCATTAACAACCAGGTCATAATGCTCCCCAATTACACTTCCCGGATCTGATTCCAAAATATCTATATGCTCTGGCTTCGGGGACGTAAACATATGGTGCATTGCTGACCAGCGGCCCGATCCCTCGTCATGCTCAAACAGTGGAAAGTCCACCACCCACAAGCAACGCCACTGCGTCTGGTCAATCAACTCCAACTCCCTGGCCAATCGGACTCTTAGTTCACCTAACGCCCGATGGACAACATGCGGTTTTTCACTAACACCAAAACACAACAAGTCGCCATCGCTGGCCTGCAATTGGCTCAAAAGCGCCTCAGACACCGGCTCAAGAAACTTGGCGACCCCCGTTGAAAGTTTACCACCCTCCACCTTGGTGGTGGGTAAGCCTCCGACCCCGAACTGCTTAACCCATTCAGCCAAATCATCCGTTTGGCGCCTCGTCAACTTGGCACCACCCGGCACACATATTGCCTTGACGATACCGCCTGCTTCCATCGCTGCGGTAAAGACACGAAAATCTGCCTGTCGAACAATCTCGCTCACATCCACCAGTTCTAGGCCATAACGAAGATCCGGCTTATCCGACCCGAACCGATTCATTGCCTCGTGATATTTCATGACTGGGAATTTCGGCAGATCAACGTCCAGTACCCCCTTCCAGATTCTATGCATGACGCCTTCCGTTACATCCATAACCTCTTGAGCGGACACAAAACTCATTTCCAGATCAAGTTGCGTAAACTCAGCCTGACGATCCGCCCGCGGATCTTCATCACGGAAGCACTTGGCGATCTGAACGTATTTTTCTACACCTGATGCCATCAGAACCTGCTTGTAGAGTTGCGGACTCTGGGGCAGCGCATAAAAATCACCCGCATTAATGCGAGACGGCACCAAGAAGTCCCTTGCGCCTTCAGGGGTACTCTTGCAAAGCAATGGCGTCTCGATCTCGTAAAATCCCAACTCATCAAAGTAGTCGCGCATAATCTTGGTCACCTGATGACGGGTGCGCAAGATCTCCTGCATGCGAGACCGACGCAGATCGATAAATCGGTATTTCAGACGTATCTCCTCTCCCACGCCATTGGCCAGTGCGGGTGTAAATGGTGGCGTTAATGACTTATTGAGAATCTCCACTGCATCGGCATCAACCTCGATATCCCCCGTTGCAAGCTTGGGATTGGCCATACCCTCTTGACGTGCCACGCATGTGCCGGAAATCGAAACAACGTCCTCATCCCGAAGTGAATCCGCCAAACCATGCGCCTCGGCATTTTCCGGATGAAAGACAATCTGGGTTATCCCCTCTCGATCTCGCAAATCGATGAAAATAACACCGCCATGGTCTCGATAGGAGTTAACCCACCCTGCCAAAGAAACTCGCTGTCCGGCATGAGTGTCGTTCAATTGGGCACAGTGATGCGTACGTACATGCATAGCTAGTCTCATCGTATAAGTGCTGGCGGCAATCCCATATCAGGTCAGGATCAACCACAAGGCCGAGCATAACAACAACCCCGCCATCCGTTTTCCATCAGTTTGGTCGAATTCCACCATGGCAAAAAAAAACACATCTTATTATCAGCCACCTGGCAAAAATGCCTGTCGTCCGAGAAGATATCGACCAAGACCCCAAACTTAGATTAGCACCTTGAAATCATGGCCACCCGAATTTATTGCCATACGAATCATCCAGAGCAACCGTTCCCGAATCACTGGCGTACGACCAAACCTGACATTTCGTGTTTTATTTGATGTTAGGGCAATGGAAGTTTACAACTATTTTCTACCACCGCCTTGCCATCCACCCTCACATCAATACAACCAGACAACGCGTAACTGGGAACCGCGAAGATGCACCAATCTTCCCTGACTTATTTGCCGGGCTGCTGCTCACGCTGTGTATTTGTGGCCGAAGCCTCTTTCGAAGCAGCTTCACGTTTGGCTCGACGGGCTTCGTTCTTGGCCTGCTGAGCCAACTGTTTTTCATAACGTTTTCGCTCTTTGTTGCGAGCTCGGTCACCAGCCATGTCGGTGCTCCTTGTACTGACAGCAGTCAGGGCTTGGTAGTTTAGTTATCTGGGCCAAGATTTCCAACCAGAAATCGGGCCCGTACAAAACAGGTAGATTCCAGATCCTTGTCAACAGGTCCATAAATTCACAACAGAATAAACATAAAAACAAACCGCCTTTCCCGCTAGACATGCCTAGTATCTGGATAGATGGGAGTCCACACCCGGCATTGCACCACTCTAGACCCCTGGATCCCACCGCGCACTATCAATACCAAGCTTTTGAGCCTCATCGCAAATCTGGTCCCAGGTTACCTGATCCAGTTCGATCCCAGCAGTCTGCCGTTGACGGGCGGTCTTGAACTCCATCTCGCCGGGAAACAGAATCTCCCCAACCCCGGAAGCCGGACGGCTCGATTTAACATGCCGTACTAGCCCTTCGACCTCATCCTCATATCGACAGCGATCAACGAAATGCTCGATGCAATACACATTGATGATCACCCCATTGGTAATCAGCTTGCGTTCACCAGCTGCGCAGCCGTGACCAGATAGAGCCCCACCTAATAGTTCCACCATCACGGCCAAACCGAAACCTTTGTGCCCAACATTACCACCAAGCGGCAGGATGGCGCCTGGCGGATCACCGGTAAATGCATGGGGATCCTCGCTGGGTTCGCCATTGGCATCAATAATCCAGCCCGGCGGCAATTTCTCCTGGCGATTCTGTGCAACCCAGATTTTACCCACAGCTGCAACAGCCGTTGTCATATCCAGCATGATTGGATCACCATCGCGCCGAGGGCCTGCGAATGCAATCGGATCCGTGCTTAACCGCCCATCAATTCCCCCAAAGGGCGCTACTTCAAAACCTAGTTTCCCCGCATTGACAAATGCCTGGCCAATGAGGCCATCTCGCGCAGCCATCAGAGGATAGGCTCCCACACGACCAATGTGGCTTGAATTGTGCAAGGCCACCGTGGCAACCCCTTGTCGCCTTGCCTTGTCAATTGCCAGCCGGGTTGCAAAAGTTGCTGCAATTGGCCCCAATGCGCCACAACCATCAACCACCGCAACGCACGGCCGATCCCGATCAATTCGTGGCTTGGTGTCCACCTGGTATCTTCCCTCGCGAATATCTCGAGCATATTGATGGAAACGAATCGCACCATGCGAATCGTGACCAAAAAGATTAGATTCAACCAGATGATCAACAACCACCTTTGCATCTTCAGGCGAACAGCCTGCAGCCTGAAACATTTCAATGCCGATGTCCGACAGGTCGCGAGGGGTAAAACGAGGCACAATATCTTCCTAAACCTAGTTGAAATTACGGGATAAAACCTACCTAATTAACTGTTCCACCGGACTCTATACGGGACGCACCTCGTCGTGCGCATGATTCAGAGCGCCATTCATAAACCGCAGGTCCGTTGCGTAGGTCAGCAATTCAAACCCCTGTTCAATCCTTCGGCGAACACCCCCAGGATCATTCATCGCAATTGCCGGAACCTTGCCTGCGGCCACG
This sequence comes from Phycisphaeraceae bacterium, assembly GCA_002716625.1. Classification (GTDB taxonomy): domain Bacteria; phylum Planctomycetota; class Phycisphaerae; order Phycisphaerales; family Phycisphaeraceae; genus UBA6626. Next base: position 40,493 of record PBAS01000060.1, read on the forward strand.
GTAACTTGCCGCACCCTTTCAATAGCCTGTTCAAATTCCTTCGAATCGAACTCGCCATCGATCCCCGCCATATCCACTCCCAGATCCCCTCCACCAATGAAGCAACCTGTGATACCTTTGATAGCTGCGATTTGCTCAGCATTCTGTACGGCCTGTACCGTCTCAATCATGGCCAAGACAACCAGTTCATTGTTTATCGTTTGACGATATTCCTTGCCATAGTGAATATTTGCTCGACATGACGCAACAGAGCGCTTGCCACACGGCGCGTAATACGCGGCCTCTACAATGGCCCGCGCCTCGTCGGCGGTGTTAACCATGGGCATGAGCAACGCCCGATACCCCATGTCCAACAGCCATTCAATTGAACCCAGATCAACCCCCACAGCGGCTGGCGGCCGTGCCATGGCAATACAGCCGGCCGCATCAATCGCCCTTACCGCTTCACGCATTAAATTCCGGTCAAAACTACCATGCTGCCAATCGACAAGCACAAAATCAAAACCGGCATGGCAGGCCAACTCGATTGCTTCAATACTGCCTAGGACGTTAACCGTACCGATGACCGGCGGCTTGCCACGACCCAACATGCCTCGCAAGGAAGTTGACATTGCTTGAGGATACCCGATCAGACCCCAGACGGCTAAGCGCCAGCCAGACCAATGGCGACACGTGGATTGCTGACCATCAGTTTCTTCACGACTGGAGCTGGCAAATGAAGCTGGTCTGAAATATTCTTCGCAGCATCGCGCATCGGCATCACCGACCCAAGGAAGTGCCTACGCCCAGGCGCCCACATGATGAGATCCTCATCAATTTCCACTTCCCAACGCCCAAAGGTATATCGCCCCGGTCCCAACCCCGCCGGAGCCGTAGCATCAGTGACAATGATTGCACGATCATCGCCTGCCAATCGCAGATAATTACCTAGCGCAAATAGCGGAACATGAGCACCATCGGCAATAAACGTCATCCATAGATCACCGGAAAGACTTAGCACCCGTTGGGTAATATTATCGTGCCGGTCCAGTTCCATCGGCATGCCATTACCCACATGCGTGACCATCGAACATCCAGCATCAACAGCTGCTTGCAATTCTTCGACCGTTGCATCGGTATGCCCGGCAGAGGCAACGACCCCCTGGCGAACCAGGAATTGGGGCAGCCGCGATTCCACATCCTGCTCGGGCGCATAGGTGACGATTCGAGCCAAACCGCCAGCCGCCTCAAGCAGACGTTTCATCTGCTCAATATCTACTGGACCAACCTCCTCTACCGGGTGGGCGCCATGATAAATCGGTTTGTCAGAAATAAAGGGCCCTTCGATGTGAAATCCTGCAACCATACTCTGCACCAAAGCATTCTTTTCTCTCAATTGAACAATCCGCGCCAAGCGGTGAATCATTCGATCAATTGACTCGGTGATAATGGTCGCCAATACGCCACCCACACCATCTGCTGCCAGTGACTCGCAGGCCTGATTGAGTTCCTCGGCTGTCAAATCATCCTGATTAAAATCGACACCAGCGTATCCATTGACTTGCAAATCAAAATAGCCTGATGGCTGATCCATGAGTAAAAAAGACACCTGACTGGGGATTCCCGACACTTGAGTTAATGGCTATCAAGGAGTGACGCGGAATGGGTATCAAGATAAATCGTTGCCCCTGGATGCGTAAACACCACCGACGCAGGGCAATCCGTTGACAAAGGCCCTTCGATTGCATTCTTCACCGCCTCGGCCTTCCGCTCATCAGGCACACAACCAACGATATTCCGAGCACTCATCAGTGCCGAACATGTCAATGTCAAAGCCTTCTTGGGCGCGGTTTCCAAGCTTTCAAAGTGCCCCTCACCCACCTGTTGCATACGACATAGCTCATCCATCTCCACGCACTTGACCATTAGCGGATCATTAAAATCAGCAACATGCGGATCATTAAACGCAATATGTCCGTTCTCGCCAAAACCAATAAAACACAAATCTATTGGCGCTTCGGCCAACAGGTCTCCATACCGCTGGCATTCGGCATCAGGATCATCCGCGTCACCAAACACGTAGTACGCCTGACCAATATGAACCTCATCGATCAGCCTTACTCGCAACCACCTACGGAAACTAGCTGAATGATCCTCGGACAAGCCGATATATTCGTCCATGTGGAATGCTTCGACAGCCTTCCAATCAACTCCCTCTTCACGAATGAATGCGGCGATGACCTCATCTTGAGAATTACCCGTACCGACAATAACCCGAGCCCTTCCGCGTTCAGCAATAGCCTGACGAACTATCCTACCGGCTTGCTTGGCGGCGGCCGCACCCATATCACGTTTATCCTCAAACACATGCACCGGCACAGGACCAACCTGGAATGAACGGCTAGGCAAACTCGTCATTGAACAACTCCAAAATAGACCGAGCAGCGTAATATTCGGCCTTTAACCCGCAAACAAAAACCGCCATCCCAAAACGGATCACCCCAGCCTCCTACCCATGCTTCCAATCACAGGCTTGCGTTACAACCATGGCAGCAGACATCTTATTACACGCGATAATCCTATCGCTCATGCCCCCTGAACCACCAACTCTACCGGGTTTTCAATTGGCATATACACCCATAGCCACAATTCATCTCGGCGAGCCCGCTGTACCAATACTTGATCTGGCATCCGAAGCGTTTGCCCATCCAAAACACACTGGATATTTTCCCCACCGGACCACTGGCGAATTGTCAATCCGATTGCTCGGCGTCGAATTTCACCCGGCTCAAGTTGGATAACCACCCGATTATCTTCAGCAATAACCACATACCGCCCTGTGGATTGATCAAAACATTCATTAAAATCAACCGCCTCACGAGGAAATTCCCGAGAATCATCGTACCCAACTAGCTGGCCATGATCAGCCTTCACCTTCATCGGTGTCGTCCAGTCGTCACGGAGATTCAGGATATCCTGCGTTACCAATCCAGGATCATCCGATTGACACCATGTGATCACAATCGCGTGGGCGTACTCAATCCCAGGCTTGGTGGGACATGCACGGAAATCGTGACTGGCAGTCAATCCCAATGGATCCTGCCAGGCAAACATGGAAGTGGGGATATCCGGCCCGGTTGGATACCGCAGGGTAATCACTGCCTGCAACCACCAGGTTTCAGTACCCAATTGAAACGGGAAGGCTGCCGCCACCGGATAGTCATGATGAGTTTCTAAAGGCACACGGAGCACCTCGTCCGTCAACTTGATTTCCCATGGCTCAAAGGTTCGCGATCCAGCTAGCGCAATCAGCGCCGGGCCTGGCATGATCTTGCCCAACAAATCAAAGTCAGGTCCCACGCTACGTCGAACCCACGTCAACACATCATCTGCAATCACAATCCGGTCTGGATAAAAGTTTGCCTTGCCACATGCTTCACCGCGGACATCATGAGTTTGATCTGAGAAGCTAGGCATCGGACCACGCCACGTCATCACGGTTGCTAGGGGGCCCTTTTCCTCAAGATGAAGCTTGGACCCTTGTGTAAATTTCAATTCCGACCCACCGATATGTCCTAATTGGATACCACTTTCCCAGCAAAGGTTTTGATCTGGAGCAGCGCTTTCCGTAAGCATCAGGGACATGATGTTCCCAGGCCGCATCACCGCATGATATTGATCGTATTTAACAGCATGACACGGCACCGGTTGTGTAGATGCCATTGAAAACCGCTGCCAATTGACCGTGTCAGGTTCGGCAAACAGTCCCACAACCGTCACACCACCCATGTAATTATTCCTGGCTTCGAGGACCAGATCCCCATCGACATAAATTCGGTGAATAAAACTGTTGAGCACCCATTCAATCTGAGTTGGATTTTTGACTGGCCCCAAATGACGAACTTCCGCCAGAACTCGCCACGGCGGAACATCTGCTTGGCGTGTGACCAACAGGCGCACATTAAAATCACTCGCCGTACCACGACATTCCAAGCGTAGATGGCTGCTTGAATTATAAAACCGAGTCAGCAGACCCCATGCCGCATCTTTATTCCCCCCGCTTTCAACAAAACTGAATTGACCACGTAATGTGCCGTGCATTGCGCCATAAGCATGTAGATGCGCCGCCCCCTTTTCACTTGCCAAGCCATTGGAACCAACTGACCACTGCCCATCACATTGCCACTGGCGAGTATCCTCTAAATGCGACGCATCAAAGGACACCAAGTCAAGATCGAACAGAGCCTGCTCGAAAACCGAAATCTGATCCACAACGGCACGCTCGCCATTTTCATGCAGAATCACCGCCTCATAATCCCCCACGGGCAGAACCGCACCGCCCGACAGATCGCCACAGAAGTCTCCGTGCCAAACATCCACGCGGACAGCATCTATTGGATCTGGCAGCGGATAACCAACCCATATTGTCTGGCGATCGCCAACTCGCTCCAGCATCAACCGGCCCGCGAAGGCCCGATCTCGCACAATTACCGTTGGATTACCATGAGAATGGACTACTGGAGAATCTGATATCATCGACACTCACTTGTTTCTTGTAGAAAAGCAGTTACAGGCGCCTTTTGAACATATTACACGGCCTTGATGCTAAACTAACAACCATCCAACAACCATTCAAATCAGACCCGGCATCTGGTTTGCCACGGTATTGCACCACCATGCCAATCAATACAGCAACACGACAACCCCATCCCGGCCCCAATTGTCCCCCCATCAAATAACAGGCAACACTCAAGATTGAATGCAAGACAACAAACACAACATACTTGCAAGGGAATTATTGCAGCTGGGCATCCGGCAGGGCGCCGCGCTATTCGTCCATAGTTCAATCAAGGCCATCGGCAATGACCACAGCCCGTCACAGCTCATTGCTGCGCTACGCACCGCAGTCGGCGATGAGGGGACATTACTATTCCCCACATTCTCCACACGCCAAGAATCCCACTTTGATCCCAGCCAAACACCCTCGACGATGGGGGCAGTTGCCGAAACGTTCAGGCAACTACCGGGGGTCATTCGCAGTCGCCATCCACGTCATCCTGTAGCAGCCCAAGGACCATTAGCAGCAACATTGCTGGCAGACCATGAATCTGCAATAGGTCCATGCGGCGTTGGCACACCATTTGAAAAACATGCACGCAGCAGCGGTCAAATTTTACTGCTAGGCGTAGATCTCGATACGCTTACGCTACTGCATACGGCAGAAGCATTGGTTGACTCACCCTACTTGAAAGCCACCAAAGGCCGGTATCTGGACCACGATGGCCACATCCAGGAGGTCACCATGCAACAAGTACCTGGCGGGCACCGAGGTGGCGTACGCGGATTTGAAAAACCACTACGAATCCAAGGGGTGATTCGTGATGGCCGTGTTGGTCAGGCGAGAACAATGCTTCTGGATGCGGGGTCTGCACTTGATGCGATGATCAACTTCTTGCGCAAGGATCCAGCCGCAGCACTCTGCAAGAACGACAACTGCCCAGACTGCGTGAACTTCCAGGGCAAAATCAGGAATCAGCAGTTGCAAGACCTAGGTGCTCAATTATGCATTACGCTACCCCAGCGGGCCAAGGATCCACAAGCGATCAAGGAAATCGTGCAACGTTTTGGCATCACTCCACAAATCCAGACAGATATAGATTTAAAAATTGTCCGCGTAAAACCAGGTGAACCACCACCACCACCACCGGACAACACCCATGGCTGGGTTCTACAACCCGCGGCGGAGGAGTTAAATAAATTCAAAACCCTGCCAGCAGGCTATACGGGCCTTGCCTATTCACCACTGGCAGCTGCACACAAGGGAATCCAACCATTCTATGATGTGCTGTACAAGGGAGACTGGCGCGACCTGGTGACCGACATCTTTGTCAGTGATGGCATTACCGACCTGCGGGGATTCTGCTCACCGCCACTGTCGCACCTAGATATAATTAATCCGAGCGGACAGGTCACCTTGGGATCAGGACATGCACAGTTGCGGGAAATCATCTCCGCGATGCGAATGCGAAATTTTACTGGGCGATACCACCTGGTCATACCCGAGGGAGATGTTTTTGCGCAAACATTACGATCACTCCATGAATTCTGGGATTTGCTACCCTGAATTTACAATGCCACCCCATTTTCAATGTAGGGGTGAAGGGCCAAAAACATGAAGCTGACATTCCTGGGAACCTGTGCCGGCACAGAACCGATGCCGGATCGCCTACACACCTCGCTGGCGATCGAACACGACGATCAAATATTCTTTGTTGATGCCGGTGAAACCTGCTCGCGCACGGCACATCTTATGGGAATTGACCTTTTATCCGTGCGGGCCATTGTGATCACACATCCCCATATCGACCACGTAGGCGGACTGGTCAACCTGCTTTGGACAATCCGGAAGTTGAATACCCGCCATCCGAACCACCCACTTGTGGACAAAACCATTGAGATCTACCTGCCCGACCCAGTACTACAGACCGGCATTGGATGTTTTCTGGGCGAATCCAACTCTTTTGGTCATGGGCCAAATTTTACCATGAAAACTTACCAGGACGGGCTGATTTACAATCAAAAACGCATCCGGATCTATGCCCAACATAACAAGCATCTGGGCGACATCTCGGACGGAACCAACTGGCACAGCTATTCGCTAAGGCTTCAAACTGCCAAGAGGACAATTGTCATTTCCGGAGACGTAAAGCATATCAGCGAACTCGACCCACTTATCAGGGACTGCGACCTGTTGCTGATGGAAACAGGCCATCATAAGGTCGAAGACATATGCCACCATCTTGCCAAACAGCAAGGCCGGTTTGGCTGCCTGGCTTTTTATCATAATGGACGAGCAATCCTTGCAGACCAAGCCGGCGAGTTGGCCAAGGCACGGCACATTCTTGGCAAACGCGTGTTGATCAGCAAAGACAAAATGACGCTAAACCTAGACGATGCAATCAACATGACAACACATTGCCAGACCGCCAGGGATAAACGATAAAAACGGACCGAATGGTTACAACCATGCAAGTCCAGATCACGAACCATCAATGGCAACAAGCGACCACTGCCTGTACAGCCACCAGACGAGCAAACGGAATCAGCCTCCGCCTATTAATAAATTTAGAGTTTATTTCTCTACCCAAAAGCCAATACCACCAAGAGACGTGTAAACCATGCGCCATGGCCCAACCTGGTTAGTCCACCCCAACTAAAGGGCTCCTGCCTCCCCGAATGCCTGCTTGAGGTATTTAATGCTTTCTCTAGCAATTGACTGTGGATCCGGAGAATAATCAAACACTTCCACCGACACATACCCTTCATAATGAACATCTCGCAATGCTCGTGCAATCGGAACAAAATCGGTGTCACCAGCCCCCGGCCCCTTCAGATTAGCATCATTCGCATGAAAATAGGCCAGGTGTGCTGAATGATCCCGAATGACTTCCGGAATTGACTGCGTTTCCTGACACATCGCCTTAACATCAAGATGAAGACGACAAGCCGGGTGGTCAACCCGCCGAATAAAGTCGACCGTATCACCAGCAAACTGAAGGAAATTAGTCTCCGATGGCCCCAGCGGCTCCATGGCCACCGTCACACCCAACGGACCGGCAACCTCACACACCGCACGAACACCATCAATCGCACGTTCCGTGGCATCAACAACATCATCATGGCCAGCAATGTCACGTTGCTTGGGACTACCCCAAACCATCACCTTCGCCCCCATGGCACTGCACAACCTTGCAAGACGTTGGGCAAACGCAATTGTTCTTTGGCGTACAATCTTATCGCAAGTCGTTAAATGCATGGCCATAGAGCCCGTTGGCCTGGCAAGTAACCAATGCATCGCAACCAGTTCAAGTCCTGAATCTCGGGCCGTCTTACCAATCGCACGGGCCACAGATTTACTTATCCGACTTGGGTCCGCATCAAAGGTAAATGGCGCAATCTCAATACCGTCGTACCCGCATGATGAAACATATTCACAGACATGCTCAAAAGGCATCCCCTCAAACATCTCGTTGCAAATAGCAAATTTCATGATCCTTCACGCTCCACATATACCATAAGGCGAAAGTCGAAATTCAATTCAAATAGCAGAAGACCAAGTTCCCCAATCACCACCAAACCCCCTTCAAATCATCGTAAACCCTTTCTCCCCGCTTGCCCCATGTCCATTGATTAAGCCACCCCAGATACCCGAAAGCATGAAACCAAGTACATACTAGTTGAATGGTGAACGAATCAACAAGTAGTTGGGGGAGACATCCGGAGGAAACTCGGAGACGACATGCGAATGATTAAAAACCTCAGACAACACAAGATCACACTTCATCTGTTTCAACTGAAGACCGCCCCCCCCCAAAAAAACAACCCCGCAGCCTTTAGGGCTGCGGGGTTGAAAAAAGCCGGCAATGACCTACTTTCCCGCTGAGGCAGTATCATCGGCGCAGCGGGCTTAACTGCTGAGTTCGGGATGGGATCAGGTGTGGCCCCGCTGCTGTGGTCACCGGCAAGCGATCATCTCAGCCAACGCCAAGACAACCGTGCTATTAAATATGACAGGTCGAATATCGAGCCTAGTTTTACGGCAACTTGCTGACCACCCCGCGCCGTCCACAGGGTGAAGCAAGCAATATCGAAAACATCGCTACTAGTAACACCATCAATCGTTGCAATTCAAGATGCATAATCACCACTCAACCCTATTGCCATTAAATGGCTCGGTCCAGGGTCGGTGTGGTTAAGCAATCGACCGTTAGTACCGCTCACCTGAGGGCATTTCAACCCTTACAGCTGCGGCCTATCAACCCGGTAGTCTTCCGGGGGTCTCTCTCCCGATAAATCGGGACTGCAAACCTTATCTTGAGGGGGGCTTCCCGCTTAGATGCTTTCAGCGGTTATCCCGTCCGTACATAGCTACCCAGCAATGCCACTGGCGTGACAACTGGAACACCAGAGGTACGTCCACTTCGGTCCTCTCGTACTAGAAGCAGCTTCTCTCA
>PBAS01000061.1 GCA_002716625.1 Phycisphaeraceae bacterium
GACGTCCCCCATAAACGTCGCGGGGCCAAGAAGCAGAAACAAGACACACAGGCCGCTGACACACGGCCTAAAGACTCCATGCAGACTCAACTCGACACTGACTGACTGACTAAACTCCCCAGCCCCGACGACGTCCCCCATAAAACGTCGCAGGGCCAAGAAGCAGAAACAAAAATTAGCAGGCTATAGAGGAATTGTGTTATAGAATTGGAAGGTGTTCTGGATGCTTCGAATTGAAAAGGCCATTTTCACTATCGTTCTGGCGATATTGTTTGACCTCATTGCGGTTGCCAGTCCTCCCGTTGCAGTTCTTACCGATGCGGATCCTGGAATCCAGTTGCTCTTTTCCGGTGATCCAAATACCACCGAGTCTTCCTTTCATGACCCCGCCGACGCCGCTCCCAGCCCTGATTGTGCCCAGACCGCTCCGCGGGCTGGTCTTGGTGACGGGGGCGGTAAGGGGCATAATGAACTTCTGCACTGTGATAATTGGGATTTTGGTACCAAAGATTGGGGCCAGGCAGGTTTTCTTCAAGGCAGCTTCACGCTGGGCGAATCCCCGTTTTCTGATGATGGTGGTTGGGAATGTTCGGGTAACGAGGGAGCAGGTGGTTATAACCCCTGTGTCAATTCAACGATTCGTGTTGTCTCGACATTTAAAAATACACCACCGCCAGGCACGAGCACTTCCGGTGGTCAGCCCATGAGCGAGTTGAAAGATTGGGTGGTGTCTTTTGATTTTAAATATGAGTTTGGTGCCGGAGATACATTCGGTGCTGATAAACTTTTTGAAATCGGCGCCAATGTAACCCTCCTTCAAGTGGTGGGATCCGGTGAAAGCAATGGTTCATTTCTTGCCGATGGAACGCCTCATCGTTACACACTAGTGCATGGCACCGGTGTTCCAAATGAATCGATCCGCACCCCAATCGATCAGCCACTGTCTGAAGGTAAGTTTACCGTGCATTACAAGTCCGCGAACCAGAGAATGGATCTATGGCTTGATGATACGCTGCTTGTTCCAGATTTTCAGGGAATTGTTGGTACCAATTACCTAGCCCGGTTCATCCAGTTTGGTGGCGGTGGAATGTCATTTGAAAATGCGTTGTACGATAACGTGTTAATGGGAGTGGTGGCGCAAGCTTGCGGGCCCGATGGACCGAGGGCAACAGGTATGCCGGGAGATTTTAATTGTGATGGCACTGTAGATGTGGCTGATCTGGGTATTGTGGGGGCCAATTTCAATGCCAGTGAGGTGACATATGTTGATGGTGACGCCAATTTAGATGGCGCGGTCGATGTTGCGGACCTGGGTGTTGTGGGTGCTAACTGGACCGCAGCGCAGTCTGCGTCGCTGACCCGGGCCCTGCAATCGACCGGACTTCCCGAACCTGCTACTGCTGCGTTGTTGGGTGTTGGGTTAGTGGTGTGCCTCTACCGTGCTCGTCGCAGGTTGATTGCCTAAACAACAGGCCACACAGTCACTGTGCCCCGGGTTCAACGGGGTTGGCGTGAGTCTTGGTCGTCGATAACATCAGCGCAATCAGTAATCCAATGGCTACAAACCACCCCAAGCCAAGCCAGTTCAATGTCGCAACAGTATCGATCCTCTCCGCCAGATAGCCCACTAGCCATGTCGATGTGCTGCCCGTGGCCCAAGCCAAACCCATCATGATTCCGCTGATCAGGCTTGCATTGGGAGGTGAGAATGATTGGCCCAATGCGACACCCAGCGGGTTGCCGGCGCTCATTAATGCGCCAACAATCATACACATCCCTATAAACAGGATTAGGGGTATTGTCGGCACCGCGAGAAAGACATAGTAAGCGACCAAACCCAGGCTAAGGCAGGTCAGCAGTAAACGCTTGCGGCCGATCCGATCGGCTAGTAAGCCTGCAGGTATCATTCCCAGCACCGCACCAAGGGTCATAAATCCCATTCCACCGCCGTACACCATCCACTTTGGATATCCACGCGCTTCAATAAATTCAGGCAGAAGGAAGTTCATCCCCAGTAACATTGCTGATAGTAGCGCCAAGATGAGATATAGGGTCATTACTCGCCCCCAGATAGGACGTAGTGCGCTCAGTGCCTTGATGAAAGGGGTTGGCCGGCCGCTACGCTCCTCTTTTGGATGGCACCACAGGACACCAAGCAGGAGGACGAATAAGATAGGGATCAGCAGCCATTCGGTTTGGCCTCCGGATCTTGTATACACCAGGCTGAATAACCCTGGGCCAGCTGCAAATCCAATCATTCCGCCAGCGACAAACGTTGAAACCAACGTGCTACGGCGATGAGGGTCCAGGTTTCCTGCAACCGATGCTCCGCTTGGATGAAACATCGCCTGTCCCAGGCGGGCAGGAAGAAGCAGTAGTCCAAGTATCAGGTAGCCTGCCGGTGTGACCGCCAGCTCATGGTTTTGCCCCACAGTGCCCAGAAATGCCGTTGTGCTACACATCGCCAAGCCAATCAGGATCAACTTGCGTCGATTTCCTCTATCGGCCCAGACCCCAAAGAACATCTGAGTGGGTAATGCAATGGCATTTGTAACAAATGCGATCATACCTGCCGTTGCCAGATCCAACTTGGCCAGCATCTTGAAAACAGGCCACATTGAACCGTATGCATCCACCATGGCGTGGGTGAGCAAGAGAGTCATGAACGTCTTGGTGGTTATGTTCAGGCGTTGTACTGTCTGCGTAGTGGCATTTGGTTTATCAACGCTCATCATTCACCTTTTATAGAGCATAGCGAATTTGATGACATTGATGGTGGATCACGAGTAGATGGCAGGAGAATATTTTCGATGGGACAACCCAACAAATCTGGGCACAATGCTGTACCTGAGGCAATTGCAAACGGATTGCTAACCATAAGCAAACAAATTGTAATTAGGATTTGTCTTCGAATTGGTTCCTAGAGTATTCCAAAGGATTGAAGTCATGCATCAAAGAAAGGAGATATATGATGGTTCACGCTTATTTCAGTAGGAGGGTCAGGTTCTTGTTGGCTGCGGTAGTGGCATTCTCATTGCCGGGTATTTCCCTCGCCGGGAGTGTCAGCGAGATGGATCTTCTGCGCCAGCAGATTGCTGCACTTGAGGCAAGTAACCGGGAACTAGGTGAACTCCGCACGGAAGTAGCGCAGTTACGAAGTACGCAGGAGGACCAATGGGTTAATAGTCGGCGTAAAGAAGAGCTTAAAAGCATGATCAGCGAGGTGCTGGTAGATGCCGACATGCGTAGCAGTCTCATGGGCAGTCATATGACCGCTGGCCATAACGGTAAAAACTTCTTTCTCGCTTCGGAAGATGGCAGTTTTCTTTTAAAGATGAAAGGGCAGATTCAGTTTCGATATATCGGATCATTTCAGGATGCGGGTTCTGGTGCAAGTGCCATTGATGATGAGACGAAAACGGGTTTTGTGATTCGACGTGCCAAACTTGATTTTTCGGGAAATGTTGTGGATCCCCGGTTGGGTTACGCAATTCAGGTGGCGATAGATCGAGGTACAAATACGGCAAGCTCTGATAAGATTGCAATCAGCTATGGACTGTCTGAAGGATTTACCCTATGGGGTGGCGAGGACAAAGCGCCTTTCCTTCGCGAAGAGCTGACCAGTTCAAGTCGCCAGCAGGCGGTTGAGCGATCATTCGTCAATGAGGTCTTTACCATGGACAAGGTTCAAGGTGTTGGCCTCAAGATTAAGAAAGATGACTGGATGACACATGTAATGATCAATGATGGTTATAAATCAGGTGACGGGGGTACGAGACAGAATCGTTTCACCCAAACCGGCGTCTCGCAGGTTAATGCCGATACTGGCGCTGATTTGTCTCGTGGTTCTGTATCTGGCGATTTCAACGATGATCAGACGGATTTTGCTATCACCGCACGTGCTGATTTTCGTTTTGCAGGTAACTGGAAACAGATGAAGGACTTTGCTGCGTGGGATGGTGAGGGCAAGGCTATCTTCGTAGGTACCGCGATCCATTACGAAGTGGGTGAGACTGGCGATGATGCGTTCAATAACAACTTTTTGAGTTGGACGATGGATGGCTCTGTTGAGCAGGGTGGCACAAATCTTTATGCCGCGATCGTCGGGCAACATACCGATCTCGAAGCCGCTGGTGCCTCAGGGCAACCCTCAGCCGATGATGTGGATCTACTTGGTGTGGTTGTCCAGGCCGGGTTCATGATGGTCCCCGACAAGTTTGAGCCATTTGTACGTTACGAGCACGTTGATTTTGATAACTGGTTTGGCGGCGCTTTTGATGAGGTGGATATTGTGACGGTTGGCTTTAACTATTACATGAAAAAGCACGCTGCAAAGTTTACGCTTGATCTACTTTATGCATTTGACCCATTGCCCTTTAGGGATGAAGGGTTGGGTCTGCAGCAGGATGATGCCGACAGTGACGAGCAGATGGTCTTGAGGGCCCAGTACCAAATGCTTTTTTGATCAAGAACACCAGGCCCAACGCCTCGGAATCGAGATTGAAGATTCTCGTGCAACGATGTTTTTATCCAAGCTTTCCAAGTTTAGAACTCTCTCCTGGCGATCCAATCACATGATTAGATCGCCTTTTCAATTAATATTTATTGCCATCATGCTCATCGAGTGCCAACGAACAACTAAACTTACTCCGCCGACTAGAGTGTATAATCCATGACAAATGTCAAAAAGTGGTTTAGAAAAAGTGAAAGCGCGTTCAAGATTAGATTCTGGATCAGACGAAACGGCTCAATGTCACCACGTGCTGGTTGTAGAGGATGAGCGCGATCTTCAGGACCTACTTAAGTACAACCTTGAGCGGGAAGGATACCGTGTCCAATGTGCCGGCTCGGGGGAACAGGCCCTGAAACTGGTAGTTGAGAAACAACCCGACGTGGTGGTTTTGGACTTGATGCTTCCGGGTGTCGATGGCCTTGAAGTCTGTCGATCGATCCGGTCGAATCAGGAAGTCGGAAAAATCGCTATCGTGATGCTGACTGCCAAGGGAAGTGAGGCAGATGTTGTTGCGGGCTTGGAGGCTGGTGCCGATGATTACATGACCAAGCCGTTTAGCCCGCGTGAACTTGTGGCCCGAGTTCGAGCAGTCTTACGACGAGTCAATGAGGGGGGGGATCTGAAAAAGGGCAACGGCAAGCGGATGGTCCGTTTCGGTGAGGTCACCGTGGATCCGCTGCGGCACGAGGTGCTTATCCAGGACAAGCCGATCAATCTGACGGTTACGGAATTTAAATTGCTTTACCAACTCATTTCCCGGGCTGGTCGTGTGTTTACACGTCAGCAGATCATCGAATCAATGCATGGACCGCATACGGTTGTCACGGATCGGGCTGTGGATGTACAAATATTGAATCTGCGGCGTAAACTAGGTGACTTTGGTTCCAAGCTGGTGACGGTTCGTGGTGTCGGTTACAAGTTTTCAGGTTAAGTCTAGTGGCACGGCATAAAGATGAACTGGAGGCAGTACTGGCCGGCCTCGTGCAGGGTGTGCTGGTTGTAGATCCACAGCTTAAGCTTATCAGTATTAATGATGCCGCAGCTCGATGGCTTGAGGTCAAGCGGTTTGAGGCGTTAGGTCAACATATAGACCAGGTGATTCGCAATGATGATCTACGTAAGGTGGTGTCGGCTGCACTGCGTGCGGATGACCCTGTCGAGGGCAATGTCGTACTGGAGTCAGGGAAATCGCAATCGCCTTCGGATAGTAACCGTCTGCGTTTTGTCCGTGTTCAGGACACCAAACTGCATGATCCCGGTGGGCACCTGCTTGGTAAAATGGTGGCACTACAGGATGTAACCCATCTGCGTCATCTCGAAGAAGTCCGCCGTGACTTCGTGGCAAATGTGTCACATGAAATTAAGACACCGGTCACCGCTATTAAGGCTGCCGCCGAAATGCTTTTAGATGATCGGCCTCCCAATCCTCAGGACGGATGTCGTTTCCTACAGATTGTCGCCCGTCAAGCAGACCGGCTTCATGCATTGGTTGAAGATTTGTTGACACTCACGCGGATTGAGCAGGAATTAGAAGAGCAACCCATAGCGTTGGACTCTGGATCCATCCGTGACGTGATTGATGCGGCAGTCGAATCGTGTGCTGCCAATGCGGAAGCTAAATCAATTCAAATTGACCATCGTTCATGCGACGACCTGGTGATTCCATTGGACCAGCAGTTACTAGAGCAAGCGGTCGTGAATTTGCTTGACAACGCTATCAAGTACAGTTCAAGGAATAGCTGGATATGGGTTTCAGCCTCGCAAGATGAGACACATGTTGTTATCAGGGTCAAGGATAATGGGCCAGGTATTGCCGGGGAACACCAAGCCCGTCTGTTCGAACGTTTCTACCGGACTGACAAAGCCCGTAGCCGTGAGTTGGGCGGTACCGGACTTGGACTGGCAATTGTGAAACATGTGGCCCAGGCACATGGAGGCCATGTGGATGTGGACTCGAAACTGGGGCAGGGAAGTGAGTTTCAGATCTTTATCCCCACTGGTTAATTCATCGAATTGGCCCATGAGGCTCAGTTTTCTGACCAGCAAGTCAAGACCACCTACTTCAGGGAAATTTGGCCGCTTGTGGAAATATAAAGCCTCCATCGGGTTAACTGCTCAGTCAAGCATTAACATAATACTAATCAAACCTTAACAATACTTGTGGTAACATGGCTTTCATGCGAACGATTGCCAAACTATTCGGTCAGTCTCCGTTCGGTCCATTGCAGG
Organism: Phycisphaeraceae bacterium; assembly: GCA_002716625.1. Taxonomy (GTDB): domain Bacteria; phylum Planctomycetota; class Phycisphaerae; order Phycisphaerales; family Phycisphaeraceae; genus UBA6626. Next base: position 6,743 of record PBAS01000061.1, read on the forward strand.
ACCATATGCAGCGTGTAAGTGACTGTGTGGAAAAGGCGATCGAGGCACTCACTGCGTTTCAGGCTGGTGAATATGACAAACTCGATGGTTTGGCCAAAGAGATCTCCGATCTTGAACACGCTGCTGATCAGGTCAAGCACGATATCCAGAACCATTTACCTAAGAGCCTGTTTCTACCCGTTGACCGCAGCCGCCTGCTTGAAATCCTGAGTATCCAGGACAGCATCGCGGATAAAGCCGAGAACCTCGGTATCGCGCTGACACTCAAGCGGCTCGAACTTCCCGAAGTACTGCGTGAATTGTTCAGTAGGCTAATCAATACAAATATCAAGGCCTTTCGCAATGTGCTGCGCATCATTAATGAACTTGATGAACTTGTTCAAACCTCTTTTGGTGGTGCAGAAGCAGAAAACGTCAAGGACATGGTTGATGACGTCGCTCACCTGGAATACGAAGCCGACCTGATTCAGCGTGATCTGCTCAAGGCATTGTTTGCTGCTGAGCAGCAGTTTACCGTTGGGTCGTTCTATCAGTGGACAAAACTGATCAGTCACGTATCCGAGTTGTCGAATCTTTCCGAACGGTTAGCAAACCGCGTACGAACAACGCTGGAGTTAAAGTAAAGCCATTGTGAGGAAGGGCATATCTCTGTCCTGAATTCTTGCATTACCTAGAAAAAAATGGGCACGGAAGCTGTCATTCTGATTGTGCTGGCGTTGTTGTTCGGGTTCTACATGGCCTGGAACATCGGGGCTAACGATGTAGCCAATGCGATGGGTACGTCGGTAGGTTCAGGCGCGCTAACACTCACCGCCGCCGTGATCCTTGCGGCGATTATGGAGTTTGCCGGAGCGTTCATCGTCGGGCCGCACGTTTCAGAAACCGTGCGCAAAGGTATCGTGGACCTGGATCTACTGCGGGGTATGGACCGGGGGGCATTGTTGCTGGTTCTAGGCATGCTCGCAGCGTTACTGGCAGCCGGCGCATGGCTGCAACTTGCATCCTATTACGGCTGGCCCGTATCGACCACGCACTCGATCGTGGGCGCGATCGTAGGGTTTGGTGTTGTGGTCGGTGGTATCGAGGCGGTCAAATGGGCCAAGGTTGGCACGATCGCCATGTCGTGGGTTATCTCACCCACACTGTCGGGTGTAATCGCGTTTGTGATCTTTCGATTCCTCCTTGCAGTGATTTTCTACAAGCCCAATCCGGTTCTGGCAGCAAAAAAAGCTACACCCTATATCGTCTTCGCGGTCCTGGTTGCCATGATGCTTGTGCTAGCGTTCAAGGGGTTAAAGCCGTTCTGGAAATACCCATTCTGGGAAGATGTATTTGGCTATAAGTTCAAGAGTCATCTGGATACGGTCCCCCTGACGATCAGTCTGATCACCGCTGGCCTGATTGGGGTCATTGGTGCTTTTGTGTCCTATCGACTTGTGCGTAACATCGAAGAAGAACCCGGCACGACCAAGACATTGGAGAATATGTACATACGGCGATCGTTGTCTAAAGCGATCATGCACCTACGTCGCATCCGCAATACGACCACTGGTCAGGTACGCGACAATGCAGATTGTGTTCTGCAGGATACTCAGAAACTGCTCCATGATGCCCGTATCAGTACACGCACGCGTGGTGTATCAGGCTACCATCAGGTTGAACGCATATTTGTTTTTCTGCAGATCATCAGTGCCGGGTTTGTGGCATTCGCCCATGGAGCCAATGACGTTGCCAATGCGATTGGGCCGCTTTCCGCGATCATGGAGGTTGTCGATACAACCAAAGAAGCCATGTTCTGGGTTGTACCTGAAACCAAATCACATGTGTCGGTATGGTTGTTGTTGCTGGGGGGAGCCGGCATTGTCATCGGTTTGGCAACGTGGGGCTGGCGCGTGATTCAGACAATCGGTAAACGGATTACAGAGTTGACTCCTTCACGAGGTTTTTGCGCGGAGTTCGCCGCGGCGTTGACGATCCTGATTGCATCGGTATACAGCTTGCCCGTCTCAACCACGCACACGCTCGTGGGTGCAGTATTGGGAGTTGGCTTGGCGCGCGGTGTCGGAGCATTGAACCTGACCACCGTTCGTGACATCATTATTTCCTGGGTCATTACACTGCCTGCAGGCGCCGGACTAGCCATTTTGTTCTTCTATGGCCTCAAGGCCGTGTTCGTATGATTGTCTGCCGTACAGGGTGATGTTGTTATACCAGTCGCAAACCCGGCCATAGAAAGTACTCTGGGGTAGAGTGGGGCCCGGGACACCTGGGCGGCGGGGATTGTTCTGCCACCATATCAGCGGTCCCTCATATATACTTGACCACATGTGTCAATCTGGTGGCGACAATTTTCCCTCCTGTATGCCTTCATGTCCTATCTGATCTTCTACATTCTATGCATGGTGGTCTTTATGCAGGGGTTGCGCTTCGCCCAGAAACGCGAGGCATTCATGCCACGTGTGCTTGCCATCAATTACATCTGCGCAACTGTTTTATCAATTACTTACAGCATTTGGGTCAGCAGTGGTACGATATCAATCAATCTCATTGGTATTCTGCTGGCTGCAACCAATGGGATCCTGTTCTTTGGTGCTGTACTCATAATACTGGCGTCTTATCGGATTGCCGGAACAGGTATCACGGCTGCGGTGGTTAACTCGGCATTGATTCTACCGGTGCTTGTCGCCCATGCGTTATGGCCTCAAGAAGAACCCATGACTGCTTGGCGATGGATTGCACTTTCGTTGATCCCCGTAACGATGTTTCTGATTAGGCCAACTGAGATCTCCACTACCCATTACAGGCTTACGTTGAAGGCAGACCTTCTGCTTTTGGTGTTGTTTTTGTCGCAGGGTATGATTAACGTGCTCCATAAGGTTGCAACAAAACATCTTGAACCCGAAAGCCAGGACGAATACCTCACGGTGATATTTTTTGCCGCGGCACTGGGGTCAGCCATTTATGCATTCTGTCAGGGAAAAAGACCAAGCTCGCAAGATGTTATTGACGGTGTAATCATCGGGATTTGTAATGCAATGGCGGTGGGGATGTCATTGGGGGCGATCATGACCATTGGGGCCGTGATTTTCTTCGCAACTTCCGGGCCTGTTGCGATTGTCCTAAACATTGTTATTTCCTTGTGGTTGTGGCGGGAACGAATAACAGTCCGACAGGGTGTTGGTGTTACGGCGGCAATTCTTGTTGTTATTTTGACGAATTTATAGTCGATATGAAACATGCGATCGCGATAGCAGGCATTCTTGTTACATCACTGTTCATATCAGCAATGATTCTGATTCGTTTGCAGGGTCAGATTCCCAGCAGCTCGGCAGTGAGTCTCAAGGATAGTTTGTCAGGAAAACTTGACTTTGGTGCAATATTTTCTGCTATCACGGATGAAAATATCGCCCACAAGCATGCGGAGGTGGTGAAATACAGGTCTCGACTGGCTGGTACGCAAGAAAATCTAGAGGTATCACGATGGGTAGAACAGGAACTGCGTCGCAGTGGGTTGAAGGTTATCACGCAGTCATTTCCGGTCACGGTGCCCGTCACTAAATGGTGTCGCATCACCACGGCAGATAATGCATTGATTCCGGGTGTCACGATAGACCCATTTTGGCCAAACCTGGTACGAACATGCACGACGCTGCCGGAACCTGACGGGGTAACTGGTCGGGTGGTGGATATTGGTACTGGGTCGATGCGAGAGCTGAATGGTAAAGACATTGCAGGCAATATCGCATTGGTTTCCATGCCGTTAAACAGCAGCAGTCAGCCCTGGCTGGATGCGGCCAAGCTCGGTGCTGCTGCATTGTTGTTTAGGCCACCGGATGATCCGAGAGGATTTATGGCCAAAACACTGAATTTCCCGGCAGATCTACCACGTTTTTATGTGACTGGTGATGCGGATTCACTTATTGGCCAATTGGTAAAGATTTCAGCGCGAGTCGACTGGGAAATTCTTGAAGCACAAAATGTGATTGGTGTTCTGGAACCAGACCGCCCGAGTAATGAGGCATTGGCGATCGTATCCCACACTGATTCATGGTCACCGGTTCCGGATATTGCGCCAGGTTATCAAGATGGGGCAAGTGTGGCGTGCATGCTGGGCATTGCTGAAGCGTTGGCGGCACAACGACAGAAGCTGACGCGGACAGCCATCTTTATTTCTGTATCAGGTCGCTACAGCGGTTCGGCCGGTATACGAGAATTTACGGATGCCATAGGGATCCGTACCCAAAAGCTTTCGAATAATCTTCGGATTAAACAGCGACTTACACTTGCTCGGGGGCATCAAGATGCAGTGGCTGCAGCACGTGATGCAATAATGGGGCGGAACTATTGGTCGTTAGATTCGAATTCTGAAGGTTTACTTTGGCGCAAGCATGGGCAACGAGCACGCCAGGTTTTACAGATGGTGTCTACGGAGGTGATTGGTAAATATGTTTCCCAGTTGCAGTACAGGTCGGAACAGGCACGCATCAAGTGGGTGGAGGCAAGCCGGCCCAGTCAGGGCCCTCTGTTTGAAGATATGCATCAAACCAGCCGTCAGTCCCACCGTGCGCAGACTGCAGCCACTGCTGACCTGATCAATCTTAAACAGGTGTTTGGTGATGTGTTGGATAATGCCGGAGCCCGCAAGCTTATTGACGACGCACTCACGGAGGCCATGGAATCATCCCGGGCGACCATTCGCTACGAGGAGGATAAGCTCCGGATTGCAGAGCTATTTGCGCCGCTGACGAAAGCATACTATTTTTTACCAATCGGGATCAGCAGCACTGGACCATTGGGGTATTACGGTGATCCGGTGATTACACAAAATCTTAAGGCAACAGCAGATGCTATTTCCGAATTGAAAGCACAGTGGAGTCATCAAACCGCCAGGCGGCCCAGCCTACATCGCGAGGATTTTTTTCGTGATGCACATCAGGAGCAAAAGACAGAGATAGGCCCCAAATTATTTAGTGGATTTTCCTCTCCCGGTACCGCTGTAATCCCGGATTCCGACGGCAGTCGCAGTGGCGAGGGCGTTCTCTTTCTCGCGGGGCATGCACCAATCTTTTTCAACGGGCTCTTGTCCCAAGATAATTACCGAACACCCTATGACAACACGGTCAATATCACATCAGTGACTGCAAAGACACAGCTTTTGGCCGCATTGGCCGGGGAGATCACATCAGGCGGTACAAAGCTCTTGCATGCGGGTAGTGGGGCGCCTGGGTTGCGTTTTTGGCATTCAGATTGTCATGGCCAAGTTCTGACCACGGGAGTCAGTAATACGTTGCTGCCCAATCAGCCGGTTCAAAATGCGTTGGTTGTCTTCGGGGGTAAAACTCGTGAATCAATGTATATCCAGAAAGCGAGGAGTGGCTATTTCAGGTTTCCGGTCATCGATGCCTTTGACTGGGCCATGGTAGAGGCATACACCGTTGATCCAGAGACCGGCCGGATTATGGGAGCGAAAGATCAGGGGCCATCGGGCGTTCGATTTCCCACGCAGTTTTCCGATAAAGACAAGTTTTTTCAGGAACGTGAGAACGAGGCAACAGTGATTCTTGCGCGTCTTTCACCACTGGATATTTATCGCACGATTGGTCCTCATGGAACACCCCAGACGATCGAGGTGCTTGATGCACGGTTCAAGGTATCACCTACGGAATATTCCATTACCGAAGCGTGGGAACGTGGCGCTACCATCTTCACAAAGCCTGCGGATCTGTTTTACGTCATCTTGAAAAACATGCCGGAACAAAATGGCCTGCCTCATAAAAACCCTGGCTTGGCAGGTCTATATACAGAGGGATTTCTTCTGGGACATGATCCAGATTATCTCGAATTTCCCCGGGGTCATGACTTTTGGGGGCCCGGTTACCTGTCTGGTCGTGATCGCAGGTTGATTTATCAGGAGGTAGATGCTGCAATCAGTGCTGCTGCGTGCAATCGGCAACGTCTCGATACTCAGATTGCCACCGGGGTGGCAGATCAAGCCACGGTCGATTTGGCAAACCGATCTGATGAACAGTTAAGAACTGCCATTGAATCACTAAAGGGTCAAGACTATGCCTCTGCATACCGCGACCTGGCCGCCTCATCTGCTATCTCCGCCCGGGTTTATCCAGCGATTCGGATAGCAATCTTTGATGCGGTGGGGGGGATCCTGCTCTATATGTTTTTGATTGTGCCGTTCTCTGTTTTTGCCGAACGGCTATTGTTCGGGTTTTCAGATATTCGGTCACGTCTGGCCAGTACTCTCGTAATATTTCTACTTGTGTTTTCTCTGATTCGTCTGACCCATCCAGCATATACGCTGGTTACTTCACCAATGATCGTGTTGGTGGGTTTCATCATCTTCATGCTCTGTCTGCTGATCATGGGCTTTGTGCTGGGTAAGTTTGTGGAGCGGATGCGGGTTTGGCGCCAGACCTTTGTTTCAGAAGTTGCCGTTGTCACGGAGGCTTCGTCACTCGGTGCAACTGGTGCGGCGTTTGCACTGGGTACCAATAATATGAGAAAGCGCAAGGTACGCACGACATGTACCGTACTGACGCTAGTATTGATCAGTTTCTGTCTTGTCTGTTTTACCGCTCCGCGACCCCAGCTTAAGACCAAGCAGATCGCCATCGGCCCGTCTTCCTACGATGGCTTGGTACTTCGGTCAGAATCTGAAATCGCTGCCGCAAGTTTGCAGTATTTTGATCGGGGCCATTTGATTCCCCGCGTAAGTATGACGTCAGGTGTGACTGCCGTGTATGACCGACCGGATGGTTCAACACGAAAAGCAGTTGTACATGGTGTTCTATATCTGGATGAGGATGAACGTCTTGTTACGGGTGTTGATGAAGCACTGTTGCCTGGTGGCAGGTGGTTTGATGCTCGTGATAAAGATGTGTGTTACATTTCTCATCATACAGCTGCTCAACTTGGCATTGATTCGGTGGATATTGGTAACCAAGACATACGTATCCTGTACCAATCAAAATTACTTCATGTCATCGGGGTTTTTCGCGGTGAAGATATCGACCAAATACGCGACGCCGATCGGGAAAGATTGACACCTATCAGTGTGGGGGAGGCAGGGATACGTAACCAGCGCATGCGGCAGGGGAATCGGTTTGCCGAAGGCGCCAGAGGTGCTACCAACATCAGTTTTGACTACGTTCGTGGCCAGGATCTGATCATACGACCGTGGGGGGCGACGATGGCCACCAACTTTAGCTCTGCGGTTGTCCTGTTTGGTGATATGCCATTTGGGATGGTCCAAAAATTTATTGACCTAGTTCTCGACCGTACACCAACATTTGCACGGTACGCGGTCGATGGTTTGGCCTACTTCGGGGCACGACTTCGTTCGGTGGGGTTGGAAGGCTATGTCGATATTATCATCCCTTTGCTTGTTGGGTCATTTATCGTCTTCAATACGATGTTGGGCAGTGTGTATGAACGCCGGTCGGAAATCGCTATTTACTCTGCGGTCGGCCTTTCACCTCGCTATGTCTTTTATCTTTTCCTGGCTGAAAGTCTTGTTTATGCCGTGATCGGTGTTGTGGGGGGGTACTTGCTGGCTCTTGGCTTGCAGTGGATTTCGCATTTAGGAGGTGGGTTCATGGGGTTGGACATGAACTATTCAAGCCGTAGTGCCATTTATGTCACCGTGATCCTGATGGTCGTTGTTGTTCTTTCCAGTTTTGTTCCCGCGTACCAGGCGGCACATGTTGCGTCACCTTCGGAAAACATCAAGTGGAGTTTGCCATCATCCGGGCCTGAAGGTCACATCCATTTCGAACTTCCTTTTACCTATATCGGTCGCGACATACTTGCGGTCGTTCCATTTATTGTATCATGGTTCGATGCCCATGGGGAAGATTCATCCGGTGAATTTGCTTCTGAACGCTCTAGAGTGGAAATCACTTGGTCCGATTCAAAACCTGCCTTAACGGTCGCAACGATCGTATGGCTACGACCCTATGATCTGGGTGTCAGCCAGGAGATTCGGGTGTCAATATGTCCATCGCTTGATCCCACCATTTATATGGTGAGGGTTGATGCGCAGCATCTGTCAGGCAGTGAAGTGTCATGGCGCCGGACCAATGACCGCTTTGTCCGCCTGCTTCGACAACATCTGCTGAGTTGGCGTGGCTTGCCACTCCGCAGCAAAGATCAGTTATGGCAGACGGGCCATGGGATGTTATCGAAAGGGGCGGGGTCCTTGCTCGTGTCGTGAAGCACTTATCATCGGATATGTGTAGAGTAATGACTCGTGAAATCCTTCTCCTGACTTAACCAATAGGTAGAGGTCATCCATGATTCATGTCGCCATAGTTGGAGCCGGTAGTATTGGGAATAAGCACGCGGAGTGCTATCAGAAAAACCGATATACGCGAGTTGTTGCAGTATGCGACAAGTTAACACAGAAGGCAGAAACTTCTGCGCAGCGTTATAGATGTAAGGCCTACAATTCCGTGGAGCAGATGTTGGCTGCAGGGTTGCGGATTGATGCGGCTGCCGTTACCACTGCCGGCGTGGAGAACGGAAGCCACCACTATGCGCCGACCATGGAACTGCTGGCAGCCCGCATCCCGGTTCTCGGTGAGAAACCGATCTCCAATAATATCAATCATGCACGGCAGATGGTCAATCTGGCAAAAACCAAACGGGTTCGTTACGCGATCAATCTGAACCACCGCTTTACCCCAGCTGCTGTACGAGCCCAGCAATGGATCAAGAAAGGCCGACTCGGGGAAATCAACGTCATTAACATGACGTTATGGATTAATAACCCCAACGAATCAAGCCCTCATTTCCATATGAGGGCTTTGCATCCACATTCGATCGATGTAATGCGGTATTTTTGTGGTGACGTGAAAAAAGTACATGCTTTTTTCAAGAAAGGTAAGGGAAGAAAGATATGGTCCAACGTTCAGGTCAACATGCTGTTTTCGAATGGTGTGATTGGGCACTTAACCGGAAGTTATGATGCGGGTGGCAGTTATGGACAGGAGACGTGCGAGATTGTGGGTTCGGACGGACGCGCGGTGATTCATGAGGCATGCGAGAAACTTGTATTTTATCCAAGGACTGGTAAACAGGTCGAGGTGTATGAACATCTTGGAAACATGAATGTATTTGCCGATACCTTTCAATCTCGGATTGATGCCTGGGTTGATGATTTACGTAAGAAGACGCCCCCGACAAAAGTGGATGCTAAAGCGGAGGATGCACTCAAGGCGCAACTTGTTATCGAGGCAGCCATTGAGAGTTGGAAAAAGGATAAAGTGGTTTCTGTTTAATTGATTTCTTTCCAGGCTTACAATCATGCTTTCAGGCAATCAAATCAATCAATTTGAACGAAACGGATTCCTCAATGCCGGTGTCGTTCTTGAAAATGAGGAAATTGATGATCTATGCAATGCACTCGAAACGGTTCTTGCCAGGGGTCCTGAGGGATTTGGCCATGGTCAGGCGAAACCAGTTCTTTTTCATAACATGATTTCAGGTGAGCATTCGCAAACTGAACGCGCGGTGTACCAAATTGTCAATATCTGGGAGGCGGCCCCAGCTTTTGAGCGTCTTCTTTATCACCCGTTCATTGTGCAGGCGATTCATCAACTGACTAGTTTTGGATCAATCCAGATCTGGCATGATCAGATCCAGTACAAACCCCCCCAGAGTGGGGGGGCCAACGCGTGGCACCAAGATGCACCCTATTGGCCGAGCATTGAACCCATGACGCCGGTGTCAGCCTGGATCGCGCTGGATAATGTAGATGAGTTGAACGGTTGCATGTGGATGGTGCCAGGTTCACATCGCTGGGGTAATCAGATCGAATACCTGCACGAACAGAAGCACCTTCAACATGCAGATCATTTCTGTGAGATTGCCAACTTTACGCCGCCACCTGACCAACCGATTCAACAAGTGGATGCCGTCAGTTGTCCGGTCAAGAGGGGTGAAGTTCATTTTCATCATTCACTGACATGGCACGGGTCGCCAGAAAATGCGTCTAGTCGTGCCCGCCGGGCCATTGCCATCCACTACATGTCCAGCGAAGCACGATTCACCGGGCGTGAACACGTGATGAAACAATTTATCAAGGTTGATGTGGGGCAGACCATGTTGGAAGCAGGTAACCATTTTCCGATCGTGTTTCAAGGTGGACAGGCAGTTGAAGCACCCAAGACGCCGACTTTCGCACAACGTTGAGCAGGACCAGTCTGGACAAGGGTCACCTGCTTGTTGGTATTCTCCCTTGACAATCTTCGCGGGTGCGGATTCGAATTGATATGGGGCCTATTGCCGAGAGTGAATCCATTGCTCCAATTTGTCTGCCAATGCTAAGCCAATCTGCTGGTGTGCCAAGCGTGTTGGATGGAAGTTGTCATGAAAAATTTCAGTGACGGCATGTTCACGGGCCATTTTCTTAAGTAATTGTACGCAGTCGATGTGGCCTGGTGATACGGGATCAAGATCTATCCTGTGCCCGAACCGGACTTGTTCCATTTGCATCTGATTTCGCGAATCCTTTTCAAGATTGATCGTGATGTCCCTGGTAGAACCGGGAATCAGAAGGAGCATTGCCATGTCATGAAGCGTTGTGTATTCATTAATCTTGACGAGCAGATCATGAAATTCTTTTGGCCGCACCCTTGGTTGTGGCTGATCATGGTCAGTTTCTGGTGTGCTCAAGAGTCTTACTGACCAAAGTAACTGGCACAGGCGGCTCCAACGCAATCCACGGATTGGTTGTATGGCTTGTTGCTGGCGATAATGCTCCGAATCACTCATGTGTTCCCAACTGGCCATGTCATTCCAGCCGCAATGGATCAATATAAGATCTGGGTCAAAGGTGGTACCTTTTGTGACCAGATATCGCCAAGCTTGAAAAAGTGTATAGCCCGGTACACCTGCATTAATGAATTCAATTCGTGGGTTTTCCAATCTTGATTGGAGTATTTGTTCGGCTACGTGCGTATAGGTTTCGGTGTGTTTCACGTACAAGCCGAAGGTGGTGGAGTCTCCAATGCTAAGGATTCGAATCTGTCCGGGCGGTTTACGTACCGAAATGATATGGTCTTCCCGTAAGCCCTGCGGGTTGGAAACCAACCCCGGAAACAGCCAATGGTCGGTCGGCATACTCATGTTGGGTGTCAGCTGCCAGAATAATTCAGGATCATTGGCAAATAGTGGTTCGGTAACGCGGTATTTGTCTGCCGCAGTCTGCCGGATATGACCCAAAAGAACTGTTTGTTGCTGTGGTACGAACACGCGAACCAACCCTTCAGCTATGCCAAGTGCGGCGAGGGTCGATACGGCTGCAATCGCTAGTGCTGTTGGTATCCGTCGCCGTTTAGATGCCATGCTGGTTTTTAGGCTCATGGGGTTAATCGTGGGGGTGGCTTGGATATCGTTGGAGTTCAGGAATCAACCGTCCATGGATAACGCCTGGGTTTGGTGGAAGGGCCGGGACAATGGGTGATCGAGGTCCATTGCCGCTTGCGAGGTATCTGTGTTCCGCATATACAGCTATGTATCTACATGAGGTTGGTAAAGGTGGAGTTGGACTTGTATGAAGACAGCCCTGATCAATGCACTGGCCGTCGGCTTGGGTGGCTTCTTCGGTGTCTTGGCCCGCTATGGATTGAGTTCGCTGATACATCGTCAGTTACCGTCAGCAATTTTCCCCTATGGCACATTGGTCGTGAATCTTTTGGGTTGCCTCTTGATTGGTTTGATCGTTGGTTTTACTGAATCTCGTCAGTTATTTGGATACCCATTTCGCGCGTTTGTTTTAATTGGCCTTCTGGGTGGTTTTACAACCTTTTCGACATTCGCCTACGAAACATTTGTGATGGTTCGCAGCACCGAGTACCTGCGAGCCGCCACGAACGTATGCGCACATGTGGCCCTCAGTTTGATTTTCGTGTGGGCTGGTTATGCCCTGGCCACATCAAGATAGTTGGCCACAAGCCTGTGTTATTCAGGAAAGCGTAGTCTACGCTTGGCGTCATGTTCATGCCACCGGTGCTCGGCTTCTCCGCTATGCCATTTGATCTGTGATTGAAATTCAACATGGCCGTCAAGGCATACCGCATTGGCTCCCTTGAGATGTCGCTCGCCTATCGGAGCCAAAAGTTCTTCCCGAAAATCTGGAACCATATCTACATTGTGTGAATGTTCATCGTTCATTGGGGAGGTGCGGTTCACCTCGGCGTTATACTGATAGTTCGTATTCGTGACGGGAAAGGTATATGCGTTGTCGGCATGGGTGATAATATTGCTGGGGAACTTGACCCACGACTTTTTACGGTAGAACCATTTGGTCGCATTGGCATTGTGAACCCACTGCGATCCGAGAAAATTGTAGTTGTAACCATATGATGCCCAGTGCCATTGGGTCGCTCGCCAGGTGACTCTGGGATAGAGGTAGCCAGGTACGTACCGATCATTCATTTGACCCGGGTGGCTCGGGCACCAGAGCCCCTGTTCGGTATTTAGTACGTGGTTGTACTCATCGCCTGAGGACGATAGGTATCCATTAATAACGGCTCCCAGCCTCTGGTAACCCTTGCCCCAAAACCAACCGCCACCAGGATCGACCTTTAGTTTTGAGCGGCGATGATGCTGGAACCAATATTCATAAAACGGCATCCAATCATCCCATTCGTTGATATAAGCTTCCATTGCCACGCCCATCGATCGAAGATTGGTTGCACAGGCAATCTGTTCGCCCGAGGCCCGTGCCTTTTCCACAGAGGGTAGCAGCATGGCAATCAGAAGAGAGATGATTGAGATCACAACGAGTAATTCAATGAGCGTAAAACCTCTGGGGGCGGATTGCTGCATGGCTAAAGTCTCTAATAGGACTTAAACATTTAAAAATATTAGGATCGCCAGTGAATCGTGCTGCTTACAATATCATCTGTATTAATCAGGTTCAATTGTTTCCAAGTAATCCGCCGTGTGGAAGACCGATGTCACCAATGGCCCCAAGGAAGGATTTATGAAACGTCAGTATCATAACATTACTGACGTTTAAGGATGATATATTGGCATTTCGTTAATTATTATATAGATGAAATGTTAATATCATGGCATTGATATGATGCCACCAGTCAGCAGGTGGATTGAATTCGAATGTTCTGCCATAAGATCTGGACCCTGATTTTTTATTTGCAGCGACAAAGATTTAGATACGCACAGAGGACTCATCAATGGATCGTACAAAAACCGTCATCTGGGGTTTATTCATGAGCATACTTCCCTTGAATATGAGTTGCACCACGGATAAAGACAAATCAGGGATGCAGCATGGTGGTGCGACGCCGACCTATAACATCCTGCAGGATCGGGAAGATCGCCTGCTGGTCGAATTGCCCAATCGGATGATCGTTGCTGCCCAGCAACTTCATATGGCACCGGTTGTGAGTGTTTACAGTGTTGTTAAAACCGGATCCATTTACGAACAACAAGCTAGCCCGGGTCATGGGTCGGGCCTTTCGCATTTCCTAGAACACCTGGTGTCAGGTGGTAGCACGACAAATCGTACGGAAGCCGAGTCGACGGCAACCTTGGCCCAGATGGGCGCAAGGACAAATGCATCGACCAGTCTTGATAAGGTTCGTTACTACATCAACACAACCAGTGAACATACTGCCACGGCTGTTGAACTGATGTCGGATTGGCTCGCCAATTGCACGATCGGGCAGCGTGAATATGCCCGGGAGCGAGATGTGATTCAACGAGAGTTCGAGATGGGGCGGGGCGATCCCATGCGGATTTTCTGGAAGCTGACTCAGCGTGCACGATTTACGCGTCATCCGGCACGGCACCCTACGATCGGTTACTTGGATCAGTTCCTCAAGATTTCACGTGATGATATCTACGCCTTTTACAAACAGATGTATGCCCCGAACAACATCGTTTTTGTGGTTGTGGGAGATATAAATAAACAGCAGGTTATTGACCAGGTTGCCGCGCTATGGGCTGATGTTCCCAGTCGACCATTGCCGGAAATCCGCTTCCCGGTCGAACCTCGTCTGGATGAGCCGCGTCAGATCCTCGCTGCGGTTGATATCAAGCGGCCTCGAATCAGATTAATTTGGCCGGGGACTCAACTGGCCGCATCCGGGGATTTTGAGCTTGATGTACTGGCCGAAATTCTTGGTAAAGGTGAAGCAAGTCGTCTTGTACAAGTGGTGCGTGACCAGGAAAGGGCGGTTAATCGGATCGATGCCTATAACGCCAGTTTTACATGGGGGCCGGGGATGTTCGGGATAGATGCTGATATTGCAGATATTCAACCGGACCCCACCAAACCACTATTTTCAGCGGAACAGGCCATTGAATTTTCCAAGGAAATCATCCTCGATCAGATCCATCGTATTCGAACTGAGGGGATTACCGCCGAGGAACTGGCACGTGCCAAACGCCAAATCCTTGCGGATGTTGTTGCAGGTGGCCAGACCGTTCACGCCCTTGCGGGACAACTTAGCAGCGATTTGGCGGGCATGGGTGATCCAGACTACACGGCCCATTATGCCCAGAAGGTCCAGAAGATGACTGCCGAGCAAGTGGTTGCGGTTGCCAAGCAATTCCTGGATCCGAATCGGGTGTCGATGATTACACTTGTTCCACTTGAACCAGGCCAACAGCAGACTCCCATTGAGAGATTGTTTGATGAACCCATCAGTTCTGGAGAACCGATTCAGACCATCAATCTGGATAATGCGGTCATTGCCGACCAGGTTCGAAAGAAACTGACTGCGGTACAGGACGATGTCCCGGCCATCCATATCGACCCAATTCAAAAGCACGTATTGCCCAATGGGATGCGGGTCCTGATTGGTCGTTCAACCCTCGTTCCTGTCGTCGCAATCGAACTGATTCAATTGGGCGGACTATTGGGTGACGAAGTTGGCAGGGAAGGTTTGGCTGGCGCCATTGGCTCGATGCGAAGGCGGGGAACAACCACACGCTCAGCACAGGAAATTGCCGAGGAGGTGGATCAGCTTGGCGCCACTTTGAGTACCAGTGGTCGTATCAATTCGAGTGCAACGCAGGCATTCTGTTTCAAGGAAGATTTGCCGCAGGTCATGGAAATCGTCGGTGATGTTGTCCTCAACCCGACATTTCCAGCCGGGGAATGGCAAAAGATGCAGCCTCGATTATTAGCAGCCATCGATCGGCAGACGGATCGGTGGTACGGTGAGTTACGGCACCACTTCCTACCGGCATTTTTTGGTGATTCACCCATGGCTTATACATCCTTGGGACGGCGTGAGGCTGTGGCTCAATTCACGGTTGAGGATCTAGGGCAGACTTATCAGGAGACACTGGCAGCTGAAGAGATGGTTCTGGCGGTGTTTGGTGATATTGACCCCGTCCAGGTTCTTGAACTGGCTGAGCGACATTTCAACTCGCTTCCCGCCAAGGGCATCAGTCAATTTGAGCCCGGAAGGCCTTCGGTGCCGGCACCAAATGTTATTCAAGCCAAGACGCCCAAAGAACTTGCGGCAGTACACATTGGCTTCGGACCAGCCACCACCTATCGCAGCGCGGACTATCCCGTACTGGAAGTCCTGGCTAATGTGTTTGACCGATTCCCCTCAGGTTGGTTGACTGAACAGCTTCGCGGTGAGGGCGAAGGATTGGCCTATGCAGTACACAGTATACAAAGATCTGGTTTGGTGCCCGGGTACTTTGAGATCACTTTCAACGCAAATGCACAAAAGGTAACCGATGCCCTGGGCCGGACCGTGAGCGTGGTTGAAAGAGCAAAGAATGAACTGGTGTCAGATCAGACGCTTGCTGATGCCAAGTCTGCGGTGTTGACCAGTGCCTTGTTGCGCCGGCAATCCAATCGTCAGCGTGCACAACAAGCAGCGCTCGACGAGATTTATGGATTGGGCTTTGACCATACCACGCGGTACATGGAACAGGTCAATAGTGTTGATGCACAGTTACTACGCTCCGTGGCGCAAAAATATTTGACGAATCCGGTCATCGTGGTACTTACGCACCGGGCTTATCCGCCGGATGAATTGATCATGGCTGCCGGGTCACTGATGCCGTCACCATCATCTGATTAGTCCTGCGATCCATACAACCTTCCATGAGGTTTAACGTGCCCTTCGCATGGATCGCAGACCCTCCTCCAGCTAGATAGTGATGATGTGGGTAAGCAAGTCGGATACCTGGGGGACTTTAGGCAGCATGGCAGACTTGGTAGATAGTCTTGAACCTCAATGCGGTATCTAGTGATGGTCAGATTGGCCTAGGCTGACCAGCTGAAAGGATCAGGAGATCTTTTGGAGGCGAACAACCAGCCGGTGCCGCAGCTTGGTCACTGGATCATAGATTTCAGCCTGTGCAATTGACTTTTTCCTATCGGGTGCCAAGAACCTGGGAACGAAGAAAGGCTCTTGATATTTGTTGATCCAACGGGTTAGTTCATACCGATTGGCGGTTCCAATATCAATCAACTCAATCTGGGCTACATATTCTCGGTTAAGCCACAACTGGAGGTTATGGTAGGAATGAGCGGTGCGGTTGATCAGGAGAAATGTTTCGTCCTCTCGAATGACAATGATATCCAGGTCATCGCCAAGTTGGGCTTCAGTGGGAAATGCGTGCTTTGGCAACTCCTTCACGACAGGAGGGATGACCGAAACTGGGCGTAGGTCAGCACAGCCCGTGACCAGCAGAAGTCCACATAGGAACGCAAGGTGTGAGTTGCATGGCATCCTTGCATCATGCACCAAAGAAGGAAAAACAGCAAGGTGACTATGGTCAGGTGACTGGGACAAGTGGAAAATAAGCCCTACGGGCTTGTGCCTCCCAAGCAAGCCTGTTCAGGTGCCTTGATGTGGATGTTCCCCAAGGGAATGGCCTGGCTCAGGTGGAATGGGTCACCCGAGGCAATTTGCCTATGTATCCGCCGAATACCACGCTTAAGGTCAATATAAAGACCAATCCAGTCGATCATAACTGTACAAGATAAGGCCCCTAGAATAGTGAGATTCAGGGGAGGTATCATTGGAGAAGTCATGTGTGGAATTGTCGCTTATGTGGGGAGCAAGCCGGTTGCCCCGCTCCTGATTGAGGGCCTCAAACGATTGGAGTATCGGGGCTACGACTCTGCGGGTCTGGCCTCGATTGCCGATGGCCGGGTAAAGGTGGCTAGATCAGTGGGGCGGGTCAGTGTACTTGAGTCATTAATTGGTGACTCCGAATCATTCACCGGCACACTGGGGATTGCCCATACCCGTTGGGCCACACACGGGCCACCAACCGAACCCAACGCTCACCCCCATTGTGGGAGAACCCGGTGCGGCCATACAGTCAGTATTGTTTGCAATGGCATCATTGAGAACTATACAACGCTGAAGAAGTACCTCGCTGACCATGGCCACGAATTTCAATCAGACACTGATACGGAAGTTCTCGTTGCACTCATTGCCGAGTTGTATGACGGCAATCTAGAGGGAGCGGTCCAACAAGCGTTGCGGGAAGTAACCGGTGCCTATGCAATTGCCGTCATCTGTGATGCTGAACCCCACACCTTGGTTTGCGCCCGCAAGGGTTCACCGCTGATTATTGGCATTGCAGACAAGAGTTTTATTGTTGCTTCTGATGCTGCAGCCATTATCTCGCACACCACCCAGGTGATTACATTGGATGATTATCAGGTGACCAAGCTCTGCGCCGGCCCAACGGATAAGCTCACATCACAGGGTGGTCCATGGTCCGCTGATTTCAAAACGACCACCCTTGACAATATTCAGGTGAATTCGACGGTCAGCCAACTGGATTATGATCTTGAGAAGATCGAACTTGGCGGGTATCCGCACTTTATGCTCAAAGAGATTATGGAACAGCCCGAGGCGATCCGTAATTGCCTGCGCGGGCGATTAGAAAAGCATCAATCGCGGGTTGTGATGGGTGGTTTGAGTAAATGCGCGCGTGATATTGTCCGGGCCAAGCGATTTGTCTTGACGGCACAGGGTACCGCCTATCTGGCGGCACAGATTGGTGAGTATCTGCTCCAAGATTTAGCCAGAGTGCCAGCACGTTGTGAATATGCCAGCGAATTCCGTTATCGCAACCCCATTATTGAAGAGGATTCGGTGGTTGTGGCCGTTAGCCAATCGGGTGAAACCGCCGATACCCTTGCGGCTTTATGCGAGGCCAAGGAACGCGGAGCATTAGCATTGGGTATCGTCAACGCGGTAGGGTCATCCATTGCACGTGAAACTGATGCGGGTATCTATCTGCATGTGGGACCGGAGATCGGTGTTGCATCGACCAAGGCCTTTGTGGGGCAGGTTCTGGTCTTGGCGCTGCTCAGTTTGTATATCGGTAAGCGGAAGTACCTGTCCGATGAGGTGGTAGAGTCCTATCTGGCTGAAATTGATCAACTTTCACATTACGCCGAGCGTACCCTTGAGCAATCAGATCACATTCGTCACTGTGTCGAAAGCTATGTCGATCGAGATAATTGGCTATTCCTTGGTCGTGGCTACAACTATCCGGTCGCGATGGAAGGGGCCCTGAAACTTAAAGAAATCTCCTATATTCATGCTGAGGGTATGCCAGCGGCCGAGATGAAGCATGGGCCGATCGCTCTGATCGACGACGGAATGCCAGTGGTCTTTGTTGCTCCCCAAGGCAGCCAATATGACAAGGTCATCTCAAATATCGAGCAGGTACGGGCTCGTGGCGGCCGGATCATCGCCGTGGCCACGGAAGGGGATGACCGCATCGGTCAGTATGCTGATTCAGTCTTCTATATTCCGGTGATGCCCGAGGCCCTGCAGCCGGTAATCAGTGTGCTGCCGTTGCAGTTGTTAGCCTACCACGCCGCGGTGTTGCGTGGTCAGGACGTGGATAAACCACGAAATCTGGCCAAGAGTGTCACGGTTGAATAACCAGCTCCCAAAATCTGTTAGAATCCCGGTCTGAGCATAAGGGGATTCAACATGCAATTCAGAAGACTTCTTTTAGTAAGCGTGCTGGCGGTACTGGCCAGTTCTTTTGGCTGCACGACGTATGTAAATATACCACCGCAAGCCAACGATGTGGCCAGCCACAATCCTAATCAGGGAAGTGTCCTGGCGGTTCAACATCAAGCGTTATCAGCTGTGGTGGATTATTACAAGATCGATCAGCCCTTTACGGTTTCGCCTTTACCAAAAACGGCTCCATCGTTCTGTTTGACCATGGCCCATAATGTGAACTGCAACGCAACTGTCGATCGTATCGCCGGCGCGCCTAAGATTGAGATCAAGCGGTTGCATATTCGGGGTTGGAATGCCCAGGTCGATATAGTCCACCATGGATCACAGATCGTGGAAAGTGATTTGGCAGGTACGGATCTGCAGGGCGATCAGGTGTCAACCGAGTTGGGAAATAACTCACGTCAAGCGATTACCGTAAGCCTTCAGTATCAAATGTTTTCAGGCTGGCGGACAAAGCGCGTTAAGGTGTGGCTTGTCGATGTTGACCAGGTACTACTTGCCGAAGTTCGCCCGTCACAGGTTGATATGGCACCATGACTTGGACGTTAAGTGCCTTTGCCGATGAAGCAGCTGAAAGTTGCGATGACCAGCTTGTCGCGTTGCAGCAGGCGCATATTCATCGTGTTGATATACGGATGATCGATGGATTCAATATCGTCGAACTACCGCTGGACCACGCTGCAACCATTGCCAAGAAGCTGGATGATGCAAACATTACCGTCGGCATGTTTGGATCACCAATTGGAAAGACTGATATTACAGATAATCTGCAGCAAGATCTGGTTCGGTTAGAGCATCTGGGCAAACTATCCTCGATCCTTGGCTGCAACACCGTGAGGATATTTAGCTATTTCAATGAGCAGTCTTTGGCATCTACCCAGCGTGAACAACAGTCGATAGATCGTCTGTTGCATCTGCGGGATGCGGCGGGTCATCTGGGGCTCATCCTCTATCATGAAAATGAGAAGGATATTTACGGCGACCGATGCGAGCGAGTGCTCAAACTCGCCGATAAGGTGCGCGATAACCAGGCATTTCGCCTGATCTTCGATTTCGACAACTACCACATCTTTGGTGAAGACACATGGGACAACTGGCTTGCCTTGCAGGATGTTACCGATGGCTTTCACCTCAAGGATAGTGACGAAAACCAGCAGCATGTACCAGCCGGTCAAGGGGCCGGGCAACTTCGTAAGATTCTTACCGATGCTCAGGATCGCGGCTGGGTTGGCCATCTGGCTTTGGAACCTCATTTGTCCTATTCAGCGGCGGTCATGGCAACCGGGCCAAGTGGTCAGGTTAATGAAGCGTTGTGCAATGTGACACCTGACAAGAGCTTCCAGTTGGCAGCCGAAGCGGCGAATGCAATGCTCAACGAAATTGGTGTTCCAAGCGTCTAAATAAATCCCAATCACGATAGTTCCGCCCTTGGTGGTGCGGCCATGAATCCTTGGATTGCAAATGGCCGCCATTAGAACCGGAGAACCACAATGACCCCTTATAACACCACCAAATTGGTGGTCCCGGCACTCATTGGCCTACTAATGCTTCCATTGGGCATTCATGCCCAAGCCCCCCCTAGCGATGGTATAAAGAGCCAGAACGCGGCCTCTCCCAGTGCTAAACAGGTCCTTGAGAGCATGATCAAGCAACGTGGCACCGTGCCGCCCATCAAGCCGTCAGTTACAAATAAGGTACTGCTCGAAGCGGGGCCGGCTGGGGCGCCACTTTATGCAGGCCAGCCCACGGTTGATCCACGTATCGTTGGTATGGCTCCGGACATGCCCCAGCCCAAGTTGCGGCGGGAAGGCGAGTTTATTCCACTACGCCGCGGACGAATTGTCAGGTCCCCCAACGCCAGTCAGAGGATGTTTGTCTTCGATGCAGATTCGCCTCAGGCGCCGGAAGTACCCATGTTCATTATGCCCTGTAAGACACTTGAAAGCATGGAAAATATCATTGCGCAGCAGGGGGATAAGGTGGTCTTCCGGCTTGCTGGACAGGTGTTTACCTATCGCGGTGCCAACTACCTGCTCCCAACGGTCATGAAACAGGCATTGAATCGCGGTAATCTGAAAAACTAGTCAAATTTATAGATAGACCTTGCCATCCCGTTTGGCGAACTGATTGAGGGCTGAGCCGGTGTGGTGGACCTTGAGGGTCATCTGGTATCGCTTGGTCTGTCCTGGTGCCAGGTATTGCTCGGCTTGAGTGTGGTCATCCACCGCTTTGCCAAGAAGTGAGCCGCTAAATGGTTCAACGGCGGTCACATAACAGCCGCGGGGACCAAAATGCTGCCAGTTGGTCAATCTTGGTAGTGCTGCTACCGGGAAGACAAGTTCAAATCCGATTCCCAGTTTTCGGTTGATGATTCCGGCGTGCGCGTCACCGCGGCGATCAGGCTCAAGCTCGACAATCAAGCAGCGTTCGCCGGCACCGACATGCTCTTTTTGTGTTCCGGTCACGCGCTTCATCCGGTTCAACTGTGTGTCGGTGGGTAATCGCCTGGGTGTAACCAGTCGTTCCACATACTGCGTCTTGCCCTTGAAGATCAGTTGGGCACCCTTGTCAACGAGCGGGTAGCCCAGATTGATGTGGTACAGCCAGTGATGGGGACTGCGGACGTTGCCACGATTGGTGATCTCATCGAATAACCGGATTTCCGGAACGCCCAGTGTACACAGGATTGTGCGTCTTACCTCCACGCAGGGGGCAAACATGCAACTGTCCCGAACCATAAATGTCATCAGCATTTCATGACGGCCCCGGTGGGGGTCTGGATTGATTAACATCTCAACAGAGGCTGGCAGGTTGGAATGGTGCCCATGCAGGTTGACCGGTTCGTCATCCTCTTCCCGCGGGGCGCCCATGAACTTTGGCCCGCAGGAGGTAAGCAGACCACCTGGCCAGCCGTAAAGCCACTCCATGCCTGTATGATAGGCATGGCTGGGGGCCTTGATGCCGTTGAGTGATAAAAATGCCAGGCTGTGCTGATTGAAAAATGCATCGACGATATCGCCCCCTCGATCGAGTGCTACGGTGAATTGCAGGCCAGAGCCGGTTCGGAATTGTGCTACACGCCGCATTTGTCCCGACCCCGTGGGGCTTTCAAGCATGGCTGTCTGAATGCCTCCGATCTGCTGCACATTTTCGAACTTGTCGGTGTCAAATACGACCGGTGGCTTGGCAAGTCGACGGGGCATCGCGGCGGGGTGGCGCGGGGTTGCCATGTTGGTCCTCCTGGAGAAAATGGTTGTCTATAATAAGAATGTAACCGAAACAGCTAGAACCAGTAAGTTTGGGAGTGCAAGTCAATGCCAATTTACGAGTATGCCTGTTCGTCCTGCGAAAAAATCACTGAAGCTCTACGATCCATGGATGCCGCAGATGAGCCGATTGAGTGCGGGCATTGTGGCTTCAACACATCGCAGCGAGTTCATAGCGTCTTTTCGGCTGGAGCCAGTGAAAACATATCGGCGAACATGTCTTTGCCCACGGGATCTTGCGGAACCTGTGGAAACCCCGGCGGATCGTGTGGCATGGGTTAAGCAGTTTCGTTCAACTCAGCCACCAAGGCATTGACCATTGTCTTGCCATCACCAAAGAGCATCCCGCAACTAGGGTGGAAGTACAGTTCGTTTTCAATACCGGCAAAACCGGGGTTGAGGCTACGCTTGATCACAATGACTGAGCGAGCTTTGTCAACATCAAGAATCGGCATTCCATAGATGGGCGAATCCTTGGCATGGCGTGCTGCCGGATTGGTGACATCATTCGCACCAATAACCAGTGCCACACCCGCCTGCTCAAATTCCGGGTTGATGGTTTCCAGGTCACACAATTGCTCATAGGGTACATTGGCTTCGGCCAGTAGCACGTTCATATGTCCAGGCATACGTCCGGCTACGGGGTGGATCGCATACTTAACGGTGATCCCTCGATTTTCTAAAGCTTGGGCGAGTTCGGCTACTCCATGCTGAGCCTGGGCAACCGCCATGCCGTAACCCGGTACGACAATGACCAAGCCTGCTGCCTCAAGCTGGATGGCGGCATCCTCGGTCGACAGTTCGCGGACAGATCCGCCACCATGGCCACCCGCGACGGCCAAGGTGGGACCTGATGTGGTGGCTTCAAAGCCCACGCCACCAAATAACACATTGGCCAGTGATCGGTTCATTGCCTTGCACATGATGTTGGTCAAAATGATGCCTGAGGCACCGACCAGCGATCCTGTGATGATTAAGGCATTGTTATTAAGGACAAATCCGGCCATCGCAGCTGCTAGGCCGGAATAGCTGTTCAGTAATGAGATTACGACAGGCATGTCAGCCCCGCCAATACCAATAACCAGAAGTACGCCAAGCATAAGCGAGGCGGCCACCGACAATCCAATCATCCAGCCTGCGGACGGTTGTTCAATGAGCATGATACTCAATAGGATGCCCAGTAAAACGAGAAGTCCGATCAGTGGTTTTTGTCCGGGGAATTGAATGGGTCGGCCCGGCGTGATCTTCAATCCCTGCAGCTTTCCAAAAGCGATCAGGCTGCCGGTAAACGTCACACCTCCAATCAACACAGCCAGCCCAGTCGTGAACAGCACATATCCCTGTGTCTCTCCTAATTGGTGATCAGTCTTGTTCAGGTAATCACCAGAGGCGACCAACAGGGACGCAATCCCTCCAAACCCATTGAGCAATGCCACCATTTGCGGCATATTTGTCATTGGTGTTTTGAGCGCCAAGTAAAGGCCAGTCATGGCACCAATCGCCAATGCAATGCCAATCCAGACAAGGCTGATGGCGGTTGCCCCGGTGATGAAGAATAGGGTGGCTGCCGTGGCTAGAAGCATGCCGAAAGCCGACACCATGTTGCCTCGCGGTGCACTTTTGACATTGCTGAGCATCTTTAAGCCGACGATGAACAGCATGGCGGCTAACAGGTAAACGTAATTAACGGCAATTTCTTGTGTGGTCACTGTTTTTTTGGACTCTTAAACATGCGAAGCATACGGTTGGTCACGACATAGCCACCAACCACGTTGATTGTCGCAAAGATGACTGCAAACATGCCTAGCAACACTCCGATATGCTCTAGATCCAGTGTCTCACTGATCGAGCACATCAGTGCGCCAAGGATTGTAATGCCGCTGATGGCATTGGAGCCGCTCATCAGCGGCGTATGTAGCGTCGATGGCACCTTGGTGATGACTTCAAAGCCAATAAAGATGGCCAAGGCAAAGATGGTAATGGGGATGAGCAATTCTTCCATAACAACTGTCCGATCGTTGACGTGTAATGCGTCTACGTTTTAATGGCCTCCATGACCATGGTGTTTACCACCTGCCCGGCATGGGTAATGGTTGCGGAATTTTGGATCTCATCTTCCTGATCCAGCTTTAGGTTTCCTTCGGTATCGATCATCTCCTTAAGCAACGCTTGGAGGTTGTTCGCGTAGGCTTGGCTGGCATGCACAGGCAGGCAGCCCGGAAGGTTAAGAGTTCCTTCGATGATGACCCCATTGTCGGTGATACAGCGTTGCCCTGGTTTTGTCATTTCGCAGTTGCCGCGCCCGATCTGGGTATCAGCTGCAATATCAACAATGACTGATCCACTTCTCATCTGCCTAACAACGTCAGCGGGGATCAGCAGTGGCGGCGCTTTACCAAATATTGCCGCGGTGGTAATCACTGCGTCGGCGGTCATTACATGTTTCGTCATCAGTTCAACCTGTTGGCGGCGTTCTTCATCTGTCTGCTGTTTGGCGTAACCACCGGAGGTTGAGGTTTCTTGTTTTGTGGTCGGTAATTTGACGAAGCGCCCACCTAAGCTCTGTACCTGTTCTTCAACTTCAGGTCGCACATCATAGGCTTCTACTATTGCCCCCAGCCTCTTGGCGGTGGCAATCGCCTGTAATCCTGCCACCCCAGCCCCGATCACGAAGACGCGGCTTGGAGCAATCGTGCCTGCTGCGGTCATCATCATGGGGAACATTTTGGGACACGCATCAGCAGCTAAAATGACAGCCTTGTAGCCGGCCATATTGGCCTGGGAACTTAGAACATCCATGGCCTGGGCACGCGTGATTCGGGGAATGAACTCCAGCGAAATGGCCGTTACCGCCCGGTTGGCCAACGCTTTGATCAGTTCCAAATTCGATAGGGGAGACAGCATTCCGACCAGCACGGCCCCGTCACGCATCTGCGACACTTGTTCAATCGAAGGCGGGTTGATTGTCAGAACAATATCGACTTCGCTGCAAAGTGTCGTTGCATCTACACCGGATACCACCTTTGCGCCTGCCTCTTGGTAGCTCGTGTCATTAGCATGTGATCCCAGCCCGGCGCCTGTTTCAATGAGGACTTCATGGCCTGCAGTAGTCAGTGATTTGACCACTGCGGGCGTCAACGCCACGCGTGTTTCACCCTCTTGCTGACTGAGCACTGCCAATTTCATTGGGAATTGCCTTTGCGTTTTCGACTTGGGTTTCTATCCAAGGATCGAATCAGTAATGCGGGGAGCAGGTTGGTGAGGTCGCCCGGAATGGTCACGCGATACTTCCGCAATTTTATGGTCAAAAGAATAGGCAAAAGTTGGGGAATTTCAAATTTCCAGTTTCTTGGCCAAGAACAGTTAGCCAGTTTTCATGGTTTGTTCGCTCAAATGTCACGTCCACTTTAACATATTGCCATGCAAACATTTCCTGTTAAAACCAGTAGCCGTGATCAAATAGTTGAGATTACCAGTCAGATCCAATCAGTCGTAAGTCAATCCGGTCATGGCGATGCGATGGTCATAGTCTACGTTCCCCATACAACTGCGGGAATAACGATTAATGAAAATGCGGATCCTGACGTGGTTCACGATATGCTTGGGCAACTCGATCAGATGGTTCCATGGCATCAACCTTTCTACCGTCATGGCGAAGGCAACAGTGCATCACACGTCAAGGCATCCATGATGGGTTCAAGCGTGACGGTGATGGTGACCGATGGTCGGCTTGTTCTTGGGCAATGGCAGGGCATCTATTTTTGTGAGTTTGATGGCCCACGATCACGTAAAGTGATCGTCAAGGTTCTACCGAATTAAAGAAAAACCCCGCTGCCGCCGAAGCGACAACGGGGCGGAGGGGAGAAAGCTCTCTTGTTGACTAAAATCGGACAAATTCCGCGGTTGCCTGCAATTTTTTGCCTGATCCCCTGATTCGAATCAAGCACATGTTCGCATTAAACAACCTTCTTAAGCCTCTCGGAGGCTTCTGTCAAGCTGCCAGCAATGAATGTTAATAACTTCCAAATGTTGGCCGATAGGGTGTTCCAATCACCATGGAATTCAGCGTCAAATCCATGACTCGAATTGCCAGATGGGGCCGGGTACACCCCAATTGCCCCCAATTTCCATCCATTCCAAGCCACCTGAGCCGGTATTTCAATCTGCTTGTGCCAGTTCGGGGCGGGCAAGGTGATGATTCGTGGCCGCCTCGTACATTCGAGCAATCCTCAGTAAGCGTGCTTCGCCGAAAAGGGGGCCTAGAAACTGGATGGATACCGGTAATTTGGGGTCGCCATTGTGGGACTTGGTATGACCTGCGGGGATACTGATCCCCGGGATTCCGGCCAAGTTAGCCGTTGCGGTATAAATGTCATTAAGGTACATCGCCAGCGGATTACTGGTTTTTTCACCGATCTTAAATGCGGGTCCGGTGCTTGTGGGGCAGAGAATTGCGTCGAATTTTTCAAAAGCACCATCAAAATCCTGTTTGATCAATCGTCGGACTTTGAGTGCTCGTAGATAATATGCATCGTAGTATCCGCTCGAAAGGGCATAGGTGCCCAGCATGATCCGTCGTTTGACCTCATCGCCAAATCCCTGTGATCGCGATCGGCAATAGAGGTCAATCATGTCCGCAGTATCATCGGCTCGACGGCCATATCGTACGCCGTCATAACGGGCCAGGTTACTGGATGCCTCGGCGGTCGCCACGATGTAGTAAGTCGCAATACCATACTCCGTATGTGGAAGGTCAACTTCGACAATCTGGGCGCCAAGGCCGCGAAATACCTCGACTGCCTCATCAATTGCACCTGCCACGGATGGATGATTGGCATCAGAAAGGTACTGGTTTGGCAAGCCGAGCCGTAGCCCATCAACCGGTTGATCCAGATTAGCATGGAATGGTCCCGCCGGGGCATCGACCGAAGTCGAATCAAGCGGGTCGGGGCCACAAAGTACTTCCAATAGTAATGCCACGTCACCCACCGTATGGGCAAATGGGCCGATCTGGTCAAGGCTTGAGGCGAAGGCCACCAGCCCGTAGCGGCTGACGCGTCCATAGGTGGGTTTTAAGCCCACAACACCGCATAATGCCGCCGGTTGGCGGATCGATCCACCTGTGTCAGAGCCCAGGGCTCCAGGCGCCAGATCCGCTGCTACGGCTACTGCCGAGCCACCAGACGAACCGCCTGGCACATGGTCAGTGGACCATGGATTACGTGTAGTTCCGAAAGCGGAGTGTTCCGTGGATGAACCCATTGCAAATTCATCGAGGTTAGTCTTGCCAAGTACGATTGCGCCAGCAGCCTCGAGTTTTTCCACCGCAGTGGCAGTGTATGGAGCAGCAAAATTCTCAAGAATCCGGGAGGAGCAGGTTGTACGGCCATAGGGCGTACACATATTGTCCTTGATCGCTATTGGGATACCGGCCAGTGGTCCGGCAAGGTCACCGGTATCTATACGTTGTGCACGTTGAAGGGCTTGGTCGGCAAAGATCTGGGTAAACGCATTGAGTTGCGGGTTATACCGCTCTATGCGATCAAGGTACTGCTGGACAATTTGGACCGATGTGGTCTGGCTAGCTGCAATCGCATTACGCAGGTTGACCAAGGTGGTTTGTGTGGGATTCCAAGCCATTGGCATTTTGTTTCTAGGCGTTGCCACCTTCACCGAGAACTTTGGGGACTTGGAAGAACGGAGGCGATTTTTGCGGTGCATTGGCCAGAACATCCACAATCGCCATGCCCGCTGACGGTTCGTCCGGACGCAGTGCATTTGTCACATCCAATGCATGTGCCATTGGCTCAACTCCGTCTACATCGAGTGCACTGAGCTTGTCGATATACTCAAGAATAGCCGCTAATTGTTCACGGAAGTGCTCCACCTCTGCATCGCTTACGGTCAAGCGACATAGCTTGGCCACGTGACGCACCTGTTCTTCGCTTAGTTTTTCAGGCATGCATATTTCCTCAAGGAGGTTCCAATATACCAAACCGGCATCGTATGGGTTGGCGGGCACCAGATGCGGGAAATTGGCCTAATGGATAAGATACCCAGGATCCTTGTTGGTTAGGTCTGTGATTGTGAATTACCATGCCAGATACAGGTCTTCTCGAGTCTTTTGCCAACCCATCCGCCGATCGTGATTACGTGATCGAGCATGTTACTGAAGAGTTTACCAGCGTTTGTCCCAAGACTGGTCATCCCGATTTTGCGGTGGTGACAATGCGGTACTGCCCTGATCACCAATGTGTTGAACTCAAGAGCCTCAAGCTTTATTACCAGAGCTTTCGTAATGAAGGGATTTTCTACGAAGCAGTGACGAACACGATTAGTGACGATCTGGTCATCCTGACCCAGCCGAGATGGTTGCAGGTGGTTACCGATTGGAAAGGACGGGGTGGGATCCGGTCACAGATTACGGTCAACCACGGTCCGGTACCAATAGGGATCTAGTCAAGCCGATGATTCAATGAAGATCAAACCATGTGATAATCGGCAGTTATTTGAGTGTGCACCTGGATGAACTGGATCTTCAGATACGATAAGGCAATGTGGTAGAAGTGGGATCTCGCTTTTCGGTAGAAGTAATATGGAACCATCAAGTCGGATTGCAGTGATCATTCCAGCGGCTGGCGCCTCCCTGCGATTTCAAGGTGCCGTGGATGACACACTACGGCCGAAAAAAAGCAAGATTGAAACCGTCCTGGCCGGCCGGCCTGTGTTTTTGCGTAGTGTTGAACTGTTCATAAAACGGCCTTCAGTTGTTCAGATTATTCTGGCAGTTAACCCTGATTTGATTGATGAGTTTTGTTTTAAACATGGCGATAAACTTCGTTTTCACGGGGTTGATATTGTTGCCGGTGGCAGAGCCGGAAGATGGGAAACCGTGCTGCAGGCAATAAAATCGGTGCAATCAGATTGTAGTCATATCGCTGTACATGATGCGGCCAGGCCACTTACCTGTGCCCGTCTGATCGATGAGCTTTTTGAGGTCTCACGGCGATTCGCTGCCGTGGTGCCAGGTTTGCCGATCAATGCCACAGTCAAAAGGGTTGCAGATGATGAGGCGGATGGATCAGGGGATTCTGATCCACTCGATGCAATTCTTGGCCCAGTACCAGAAGGTGAATCCGTGATTCGTCACGTTGTAGAAACGGTGAACCGTGAGGATCTTGTCGAGGTTCAGACACCACAAATTTTCGAGGCGAATCTTCTGCGTCGAGCTTATGCACAGGTGGCCGATGGCAAAGTCAACGCCGATAGCATTACAGATGACGCGGGTCTGGTGGAATTGCTGGGTGAGTCAGTACACGTGGTGGAGGGTCGTACTGCAAACTTCAAGATTACAGGGCGACAGGACTTGCAACTTGCTGAAGCGGTTGCGGTGTCTGTGGAACAGAAGAAAGTTGATAGCCTGGGCGCCAAACATTTATTTGCCAGTGATGATGACTAGCTCTGGCGTATAAAGTCTGACATGTCGCGGTTTATGATGGCGGGGAGCCAACAATAAAAACTGCATATGACTGAATCCTGATAGATAGTCTAGGATCACCGACCATGGCCGACCATGCTCACCGCCAACTTGTTCAGCAGTTCCCGATCCTCAATCAAATGATTTTTCTAAACCATGCCGGCGTGGCCCCTATCTCAGGGCCCGCTGCCGAGGCATTGCGACGTTATGCTGACCAGGGTGTAACGCAGGCTTACGTTGGTAGTGGGTGGTATGCTCAGGTACATCACGTCAAGAAAATGGTGGCAAAACTAATTGGTGCCAGAGGTGAGCATGAAATTGCCTTCATGCCCAACACGTCCACCGGGTTAAATATGGTAGCTGGAGGCCTCGATTGGCGAGAAGGGGATGACGTGGTGATTACAAATGTTGAATATCCGGCCAATAGATATCCATGGGAAAATCTTAAGCGCAAGGGTGTATCGGTGATTGAAGTTGCACAGCATTCAGATGGCCGAGTACATGCTGAAGATGTAATGGAGGCGATTACGGACCGTACCCGCGTGGTAGCCATCTCGCATGTCCAGTACAGCAGCGGCTGTTGTATTGATTTGAAGCCAATTGCAAAGATGGTTCATTTGGCAGGTGGATACCTGTGTATTGACGCAATTCAAAGTGTGGGTGCAATACCCGTTGATGTTCAGGCAATGGACATCGACTTTCTTTCAGCAGATGGCCACAAATGGATGTTGGGACCGGAAGGGTGCGGTATCTTCTATTGTCGCGAAGACTTGATTGAGATGATTCATCCACCAGTCGTGGGATGGATGTGTATGGTCAATGCCGAACAATATGGCGACTATCAATTCGAATTAACCAATGATGGCCGACGTTTTGAGCCAGGAAGTTATAACATCCCGGGTATCTTGAGCCTTGGTGCCAGTGTCGAGTTGCTTTTGCACGTTGGCATGGATGAGGTTTGTTCCGCCATTGAGGCCCTTACAACGTGTCTTTGTGATGGCTTGACAGAGATTGGATATTCTGTTTTCAGCCCGAGGGGTCACGGTGAATGCAGTGGAATCGTGGCCTTTGATGTACCCCTGTCCCCGCATGGTGTGAAACCGGAAATGTCACCGATGGAAATTGTTGCCAGGCTGGCAAAAAAGGGGATTGTTATTGTTGAGCGTGAGGGGCACCTGCGTGCCAGCCCACACTATTACAATACTCCGCAGCAAATCAGATCATTGATTGAGGCTTTGGATTCTATTTCTAATGGCTAATGGTGGGGTAAGGTTCCACGGTCTTGTACCAACCGTTGCCTTTGGGTACTGAGACATCGAGAAGTTTCGGGTCCACTTTTTCATTGAGTTTTACATTACTCAGATCAACGGTCTGCCGGTTAGGGCCATCATCCAAGGTCGAGGCTCGTATGGGTAGGCAGGTTATGCTGTGATACCACACGTCAATCTGTTTGACCTCGGTTCGTCGAGTGGGTTTTGGTGTCATCCGCATGTGAATGGAGTTGGTCGGGTCCTTTTTGGTTGGCGATATGATTGAAACATCGAAATGTTTAAGAATGAGATCTTTGCGCACGGTGATTGGTAGGAAAAAGGGACCATCGCCGTCAGCTAATGGGTCGGATGCAGTTTTGTCAGGTGGGACGATCTCACGCTTGGTGAAAATTTTTTCGTTGTCATCACGATCAACCAGCCAACGCCCATCAAAAATATACCATTGGTTCTGCTTCTGGAGGCGTCGGTCAATGAGTAGCTGGACCAGATGAATGGAAAACTTAGCCGGCGGCCCAGTGGTAAAAACGATCCGGCCCTTGCGCATTTCCTTCTCATCGAGCACGCCAATGCCTTCAACCTTTTCCAACTGAAGATCGGCCATGATTGACCTGATGCCCTCTAATCGCTTTTCAACAATTCCCAGCCACTGTTCGGCGGTTGTTGAAGACGAAGTCTGATTTGGCAAGGGTGTTGAAGCATCGAGCCTGCAACCTAGGCCGGCAAAGACAAGCATGAAAATCAGTGGTGCCAGGGACTTCATCTAAGTAGTGGATGGTTGTGATGTTGGTAGGGTGTTGAGGATGATTAACGCCTTGTCAATTAGTTTTCCTTGATCACTGACAAGACGTAATTCAATCAATGCCACAATAATATTGATGATGATTGCCGAGATCGCCAATGCCAGGTGAATCCCTGCCGGCCAGAGTATATTTACAGTCGGATCACAACCTGCGCCCCCGATCATTGCAGCCAGTGTTCCCCCGATGGCGACTAAACCTGCAGCCAGAACCCTTATTTTCCGAGATAATGATGGCGCCACAAAATCATTGTATTGCATCCCTCCCTTGTCCACCGCAGCGTGTAACCATTTTGAGGTTGCCATGAAATATGTGAATATCGCCACATGCGTCAGGGCACACATCAGTCCACAGGCAATACCGATCGCAATATGGGTTGAATATACGGTCATGGCTCCGGATTCTACATCCAATGCAGACAGGCCGACGGTGAAAGCCATGGCCAATAAGATGATATTGGCTGCAGATAAACCCAAGGCGATTGAAAACATGCGAGTATTTTACCGAAAGGTTTTGATTGATATTCGCCATTGTCCCCAATTAGGGTAATTGGGGTCTGGAAATCCAGATAAAGGCGGAATTCCGCGTGCAGTTACGGTGTATTTGTGCCCGATGGCGAATTGCATTTGATAATCCAGCGGGGTTTACCTTTTAAGTTGCCCCTGGCCAGGTTGTCGTTGGAATATATTTGTCGTAACCGGACATAGTCAAAGTGCAGTGCGATTGAAAGTCCAAGGGTTGTGGATCTGCACCAAGCCCCTAAGGTTACGGGCATCTGGTGAGTAATCCACCTTCAGGATGCTTGCGGCAGGTTACGAAATATAAAGCGAGTTGGGTCAAGCGTATGCAGGCGATCGGCAATTCGATCGCCTGTGCGACAGTGGTCATTAACCAGCCAGCCAGCGAGGCTTGGATGGGCGGCCAAGCGGTCAACTTGTTGCCGCACCTGGCTGTTACCGGCCACATTGCGATTGCGGGATAGTGGCACTGATTGGATTAAGAGGATCCCTGCCCGGTCAGCAGCATCGAACAGTACATCGGGGCCAAAATGGTCCTGGATCACGAGAAGACTATCACCGCCGACCGGAAGGATATGTTTCTCATCATCGGGTGTGATCGATACCACTGACTGGTAGTCATATTGGCGACCGTTGACCAATAGCGTTGATTGAGTATCGCCTTTTGGCGTCCTTACGGATGTCATACCTAAAGTGGAGGTCATCTTATCGACCACCTTGTCGCCAGCTAGGAGTGTTAAGGTGAAACTGTAAAGTTCCTGTCCCCCCATCCCTGCGGGCCACCAGCGTTGGGGTTCGCCGATGGAGAAATGGATTGCGCCATCACCGTTATGAAGTTCAGCAGATGTCTGGTGGGTAAAGATACGCTTGTGCGGTCCGACCAACTTCATGTGCATTTTCAGCAAGTCCACATCGGCTTGGTTGTTGCCGCCAATTTGAAAAGTGACATTGATCACTGCTTGATCTTCGTCTACATAACGCACCAGTGGTCGTACTGATTTAATACGCCATTTTTTTCTGTATTTGGTAACCATGACGGATGCCTCCAAAAAGTGGTAGAAAGTTCTGAATTATTCTCCCGAGGTGCCTCAAAGGCAAGCCCTATGCGTAGTCTATGCTCCAGTTACCCACCGCATATCAGCGGTAACCCATGTGACCCTTATAATCGATATGATCCAACATTTGGTGGATTCCACATATTTTCGTGAAACGTTGAATCCGACTTGATCCTTCACCGCGGGGTGCATAATGTTTCTTTGGCATTTATCGTTATGGATGCAATGATATTGGTCAGGGTGTAACAAAATCAGGATGGTAACAGAGCGTAGCACCTTGAGAGGAACGGGACTTAACGGTTTTCATCCGTTGTATTCAGCGGATGCGTAGCGTTGCTTGATATGAACGCCAATACGTCTCGTTACGATGTGCGATGCCTTTCGTCGGTGAGGTTTTGGATGTGATTATGCGGTTGCGGGCAACGCGAAGGCCACATGACTTGAAATGGCAGGTGAATCTGACCACGTGCCCAGCCCAAAAAGGATCTCGCTTCAGACTCATCTGCCAGCAGGTTTTGATCTAGATGTGCCAATAAGCGGTGTTGTTGATCATACAGCCATAGCCCTGTCGTTTGATGTGTTTCATCTTTCCATTGCGCGACGGCAATATCAGTAAGCTTAATCCGTATGCGACCTGTTGGCCCAGCCAATACCAGGGCGTCAGGATTGATTTCAATCTGTCGATTTCGGCATCGTCGGGCATCGCGCATGATTGATATGGTGGTGGTCCATATGGTGATGATGAGCAGCAGGATGGAAAGCAGTCGAATCGGTAGGTTGGACCATTGGATGAAAAGCCAAAGAACGAAAATTGCACCCACGATGATTGCGAAGAATATTTTCGTCGTCTGGTACCGGCGCAATCGATGTGGTGGTAACCACAGGCGGTGTTCTTCGTACTTGGTGGTGGCCATGAGCAGCAATAAGAAAAAGCAGCATCAACTGGTTGATATCACAATGAGAATCTACTGGACTAAAAGCGACCTGCCCCCCTCGCTAAGGGGAGTGGCATATTCCTTGCAGTTTGGAAATGTTTACCGGTCATGTGACCGCCTGAAATAAGATTGTCACATGTTGGATCATACTCTTCGGCAAGTTGCAGGTGATGAACGACTAATTCCTTAGTTTAGTGAATGGCATGCTTTTCTTGGATGCCGACATGGTGCTCCTGTCGCCATGGGGTGGCCAGTTAGCCGGGACTTGTTTTCGCCAACCGCAGCGGTCAGACCCATGGTGGGAATACCAGTTTCCGTTTTAGTTGACCAACCCTCGATTTTCTATTGCTTGCTACGTGCAGCCGTCGAGACCTGAATGTAGCTGTTGCGTAAATCATAGAGGGTTGTCGTCAACAGGTTCTCTTCCTCCTCAGTGAGGTTCCCCTTTGTCTTCTTCTCAATAACAGTGAGCAGGTCAATGTGGTGTCGTGCCAACTCAAGATGCGCCACACGTTGGCCAGTCCGCGGATCGGCAATTGCTCCCATGGCAAACAGTGCTTGCGTAGCCATCGTGCTCACTAGGGCTTCGAAAGTGGCTGGGGGCATCTGCCCTTCACCTCCTGTGGATGATGAATCGCCTGTCTGTTCTTGTTCAGTCAACCGCTGTTTTTCAGCTTGTGCTTCAGCTTTCCAGTCACCATCTATTTGGATTTTTGGGGTTTCTTCTGTCATGATTTCTCCAAGTATACTCGATTAGTTTAACATCTACCGGTTTTTGCCTGTTACGACACCCACCAACTGCGTCAAATGCTTCATGTTTGTTTCTGACTTGGCTGCAGTTTGTGGGTTGGAAAGATATACCGATACCTGCCAGCCGGCGCCCAGGTAATCGTTTTCATTGGGTACGTTAATCCGTATGAGTTTGGTGCCACTGGCTGGATCCACAACCTTTGCGATATGTTGTACCGTACCATTGATGAGGCGATCGCGTGGAGCAACTTTAGCTTTGATATAAGCTTTGTGACCGACCTTTAAATCAAGCGTGTCGGTTACAGGTACGTGAGCATCGATGGTCAGTGTTTCAACAGCAACCAACCGTACAACCGGCTCGCCGGGCTGAACAATCTCACCCACCGCAACTTCCTCACCTTCTTTGACCCGTTGGATAACCCCGTCAATAGGCGCTCGCAGTGTGTAGCGACTGTGTGTCTCCTTGGCCTCTTTTAGCCGCAGTTGAGCCTCTTGCAGATCAAGTTGGCGCTGCTGAAGTTCCAATTCGGCGATTTTGAATTCAACCTTGCGGTTTCGGAGTTCTAAATCATTGGCGGCATCGGCTTCCCACATCTGTTGTGTTTGGTCAAGATTCACCTGGGCTAAGTCGCGTTGGGCTTTAGCCGCTTCGATCGTGACATCCAACTGGATTCTCATTTCCAGAATCCGGATGTCCGATTCTCCCTTCTTATCCTCCAGAATCATTAATACATCATTGGCTTTGACCAGGCTCCCGGGCTTGACTGCGATTTTAACTACCTTTCCCCCTTGGAGAAACGCTAAGCTGCGATCATCACGGGCTTTGGTCACCGCGTCGATTTGGGACCAACTGGTACTTGTAAGATAAAGGCACATGCCAAATATGACGAGCATGCGGAGTATTGAGAACAGATTCATGATTTATCTCCTAGTGTACTGTAAACCGGATCCGATCAGTTTAAAATAAGCCCTAAATCGGATCTGTGCTCATTATACTATTCTAGGATTCACAAATCCCCGTACTGGTTTGAAGTCCTGGTATGGGCGTTTAAGTAATTAATTTATTGGACGGCAATGCCGTTGAATTGGAGTTTAACCGATGAGCCAAACCTCAAAAGAACTTACCAAAAACCTTGACATCACCTATGACGATAAGGGGCTGATCGCAGCCATTGTGCAAGACATTGACACTCAACAGGTGCTTATGATCGGTTGGATGAACGAGCAGGCAGTTGAATTAACGCTAGAGACAGGTCGTGCGACATTCTATTCTCGTAGTCGGGATAAGATTTGGGTTAAGGGGGAGGAATCCGGCCATACGCAAGAGGTTGTTGAAGCACGAATCGACTGCGATCAGGATGCATTATTGCTGCGTTGTCGGTCAAATGGTCCTGCTTGCCATGTGGGCTATGCCACTTGTTTTTATCGGGTAGTGGAAACAGACAGCCATCTAAAGACTATTGAACCCCGTCAATTCGATCCGGCGGATGTATATTCCTCCTGATTTCTGTGGTTATGGTGGGTCGTAATACGTCAGCCGGTAATTGACGAAGAAGTCGGGTAAATGGGCTACAGCAGTACCCGCTGTCAGCGGTTATACTTGTATTTATGGTTAGGAGATCAGGCATAAAAGACAAAAGTGAACGGTTGTCAACACTTCGCAACCGTATACGCCAGTGGGATGTTGCTGCATTGCTCATAACCCACTCAGCTGATATCCGTTATCTAACAGGATTTATTGGCGATGATAGTTGGTTGCTCGTGCCGGCTCGTGGACAACGTGCTACCGTGATTAGCGACTTTCGCTATCAAGAGCAGATTAAGCGTGAAGCACCACAAGTTACGGCGATCATGCGCGGCAGTTCACTGGAAGACGAACTGGCAAAAATTGCCGAGCGCCGCAGGTACAAGAAAGTCGCGGTTCAGGCTGATTACGTCTCTCTGGCCACTCGTAAACGTATTGGTCAAAAGATTGGGGCACGGCGATTGGTACATGTTGAGGACGGTATGCTTGGTCAACGTGCGGTCAAAGACCGCGAAGAAGTGAAGTCGATTCGTCGAGCCGTGGCTATTACCCAAAAGGCATTTCTCAGCACAATCAAACAGCTAAGATCCGGTCAACGTGAATTTGAGGTGGCGGCTCTGCTTGAGTATGAGATGCGGCGGATTGGAGCAGATGGTCGTGCATTTGGAACGATCATTGCTGCCGATGCGAACGCCAGTTTACCGCATGCGGTACCGGGTAATACAAAAATTAAGAATGGTGGAATCGTACTTTTTGACTGGGGGGCGGTGGTTGACGGTTACTGTGCAGATCTTACGAGGGTTGTCGCCTTGGGGGCCATGAAACCAATTCTACGCCAGATTTACCAAATTGTGCTGGATGCTCACGATGCGGCAATTTCGCAAGTCAAGCCAGGTAAGAGATTTAAAGATATTGATCGTGTTGCGCGAGATCTAATAGCCTCTGCTGGTTACGGTAAGCAATTTGGTCATTCACTGGGGCACGGTATTGGCTTGCAGATCCATGAACAGCCTGTCCTGTCCGAGCGTTCACTGGATTGTATGCAACCTGGGCATGTTTTTACCGTTGAACCGGGAATCTACCTGCCGGGCATTGGTGGTATTCGTATTGAAAGTGATGTTTTAGTGACTGAAAATGGACACCAGGTGCTCAGCCAGTTGCCCAAGGACCTGCAATCCGCGATCATTTGAGACTTGGAAACCACCGAAGGGGCCCTTTACTTTTGCGGAACCGGTTATGATCGATCAAGACCAGCTCAAAGAACTGATCAAGCTCATGGTAGACAATGAGTTAACCGAGCTCGATCTACAGGATGAATCACAGTGCGTTTCTCTCAAGCGGCAGGGAAGTGCGGTCCCTCAGCCAGTGTACGTGCAGCCACCACCTGCTGTGATGGGGGCTGAGTCGGGATCAGGGGCCATCACGCCCCAGCTAGATACGACGAGTGTTGGCATGCCATCGACCGAGGATCCGCAGGCTGCCATTGAGAGCCCTATGGTCGGAACGTTTTATGCTGCGGCAACTCCGGAGGCCCAGCCATTTGTTAAGCCTGGGGACCAAGTGGATCCTGATACCGTTGTCTGCATTATTGAAGCGATGAAGGTTTTCAATGAAATCAAAGCTGAAGTGAGTGGTACGATCGATAAGGTTCTTATTGACAACGGGCAAGCCGTTGAGTTTGGCCAGCCGCTATTCACGATCCAACCAGCGTAGTCCTTCTGCCGGTATTCCCCAATAAAATTATCCCAGGACAAGTAGCAAACTTCGACGACGGACCGTTCCCCCATGTTTTCAAGGATTCTGATTGCAAATCGAGGTGAGGTCGCGTTGCGGATCATCCGTGCTGCCCGCGAGTTGGGCGTTGAGACGGTAGCTGTGTATTCAACGGCAGACAGTGAAAGTGCCCATGTCCGTCTGGCCGATCAGTCAGTTTGTATCGGGGCGCCGCCTGCGGCCGAATCGTACCTGAACATCCCACGTATCATCAGTGCTGCAGAAGTTGCCAATGTGGATGCAATTCATCCTGGCTATGGATTCTTGGCTGAGAACGCACATTTTGCCGAGGTTTGTCGATCATGCAAGATTGAGTTCATTGGCCCCAGCGTTGAATCGATGAATCTTCTGGGAGACAAAGTTTCATGCAAGCGATTGGCACGAAAGCATAAGGTGCCAGTTGCACCGGGTAGTACCGGTAAGATCGAGGATATAGATTCGGCGCGTAAAGTGGCACAACAGATCGGCTACCCGGTCATCGTTAAAGCTGCCGCCGGCGGTGGTGGTCGCGGAATGCGTGTGGCTCATAATGAGGTTAGTTTGAGAAGCGGGTTGGCGCAGGCCATGTCCGAGGCCGAGGCCGCCTTTGGCAATGCGACAATTTACCTTGAGAAGTTCATAGAAAAGGCCCGGCATATAGAAGTTCAGGTGCTCGGGGATCAGCACGGGAACCTGGTGCATCTTTTTGAGCGTGACTGCACGATGCAGCGCCGTCACCAGAAGCTCGTTGAGGAAGCACCGTGCCCAATCATGAATAGCGATACACGCAGTGAACTGTGCAAATCAGCAGTGAGACTTTGCCGGGCGGCGAAGTATTACTCGGCGGGTACGGTTGAGTTTCTCATGAACCCTCGCAAGAAAGAGTTCTTTCTCATGGAGGTCAACACGCGGCTGCAGGTGGAGCATCCCGTCACAGAACTCATTACGGGAATAGACATCGTCAAGTTGCAGATGAAGATTGCAGCTGGTGAAAAGCTGGGTGTTACGCAACGCCAGATCAAGCCCAAGGGCCATGCGATCGAGTTGCGGATCAACGCAGAAGATCCAGCCAATAACTTTACACCTAATCCAGGACGTATTGATCTTTTTGATCCACCGGGTGGGCCGGGAATTCGCATCGATACGCACTGTCATAACGGTTATCGCGTTCCACCGAACTATGATTCGATGATTGCCAAGCTTATAGCACATGCACCTACGCGGGATGAAGCGATCGCAACGCTGCGCCGCGCCCTGATTGAGTTCCGCATTGATCCGATCAAAACGACCATCCCCCTGCATGCGGATCTGATGCGTAATGCCAATTTCATCAAGAGTACCATCGACATTCATTTCATTGAGCGGCTTTTGGAACAGAAAAAGAGGGTATGATCCCTTTCGAAACCGATCTTGATCCTATACATACTGGTTTCGCTATGGGCTTTTGGCAAGCCTTGTTCATCGGGCCGATCGCGGTTCATAATGGTGAGCATGATGCTGGGGTATTGCGGCTGGTGGCTATCAGTAGCAGTGAAAGTTGCAACGTGGTGTGGTCGCGCAGAACGAAATAGACCGTACCCCCAGGGCATGGTTCTTTTGTCAGAGTATTGCTTGAAGGATGCTGAATAATGCGTGCAGTGACGGCAACAGATTTTGGTGGTACTGATGTTCTTGAGCTTTGTGATGTCCATATGCCGATTCCTGGTGATCAGGACCTGCTGGTTGAGGTGCATAGTGCTGCGGTAAACCCTGTTGATTTCAAGATTAGACGTGGTGCCTTCCGTGATCGGTCACAGTTACCAATGGTACTGGGGTTTGATGCTAGCGGTGTCGTGTGTGCAATGGGGCAACGGGTGGAGGGATTTAAATCAGGAGATGAAATCTATGTTTCCCCAAGTCTTGTACGCAACGGCTCCAATGCCGAGTATGTATGTGTCGATGCGCGAACTGCTGCCCGAAAGCCTCGGTGTGTGGATCATATGACGGCATCCGCGATGCCTCTGGCGACTCTGACTGCTTGGGAAGCCCTTTATGAACGTACAAGTCTTGAGAGGAATGAAACAGTTCTGATTCATGCTGGTGGGGGTGGCGTTGGGCATATAGCCATTCAACTAGCAAAACTGAAAGGTGCTCGTGTACTGATCACGGCGAGCCGTGATGAATCTATTGAGCTGTGTCTTGGCTATGGCGCGGATGTTGTGATTAATTACGTGGAGGAAGATTTTGTCAAACGCGTATTAGAACTCACAAATGGCCGTGGTTGTGATGTGGTTTTTGACTGTGTGGGGGGGGAGGTCTTCGATCGGTCGCCAGCTTGTGTGGCGGTTAATGGTCGGATCGTCACGATCGTGGGATCTAGTGAATCGTCGGCCCTTCGAGATCTATTTGTACGTAATATCACCCTGCATTTTGAAATGATGGCCGCACCCACAATGTATAACATTAACCCGCAGAAACAGGGTCAGATTCTTCATGAAGCGGCCAAACTTGTAGATGATGGCAAGCTTGCAGTGCATATTAGCCAGGCATTTCCTCTGGTGGAATTGGCTGAAGCACATCAGTTGCAGGAAACTGAGCACGTGACTGGAAAGATTGCCATTCAGGTTAGATAGGTAAATACAAGAGCCCAAGATAAGGGCATATCGAACTAAGCTCGTGAATATAATCTTGGACTCGTCTTGCGGTTGGGTTACTTTGCCCGAACGTCGACACATTTCATCTGATGTTGATCTCGAATGACAAGTTTTCCGTCAGACATTGCTAACGGTGCCCAGATTTGTTCTCCATCGAGAAGTTTTGCTGATGCGAGCTGGCGTAGACCGGTTGCGTTGGGTTCAATCAGATGCAACGTCCCCCTCTTTCCATGGATAAGAAAGATCAACCCGTCGGCCCCAATCATGTTTCCCATGTCAAAATGATTCATGGGGCCCGTTAGCCAATTAATCTCACCGCCGAGTCCAATGCATACCAGGCCATCTTTGTTGCGACGAGTGGTGCAGTTGGCAAACAGCAAGCCTTTGATGAACAGTG
This sequence comes from Phycisphaeraceae bacterium, assembly GCA_002716625.1. Taxonomy (GTDB): domain Bacteria; phylum Planctomycetota; class Phycisphaerae; order Phycisphaerales; family Phycisphaeraceae; genus UBA6626. The sequence goes on from PBAS01000061.1 coordinate 48,138, forward strand.
GATTGGCAATGTGGGCACCGTATTGTGGGATCCAGAAATCCTCATAAGCTTCAAAGCGACCGTCGTGTTTTCGGATTTGGATCATCATGGATCCAGCGTTATAGCCACCTGTGATAAAAAAACGACCGTTTCCAACGGGGGTTGGACTCGGGATGGGGGCACGGCATTGAAAGCCCGCATATCGCCAAAGTATCTGGCCGCTGTTTACATCAATCCCGACAATATCCGGTTTGCCTAGGACCATGATCTGGTCAACGCCCTCGATAGTCGCCATCAATGGTGATGTATAAGCTAGGTTTCCTAGTGCTGCTGTCTGCCAGCGTATGTTTCCAGTCTTTTTTTCAAGTGCCACCACGCCGGCCTGATCGCTCAATGGTGTCAGGATGACTAAGTCACCGTACAGTAATGGTGACTGGCTAAACCCAAACTTTGGATTGGATGCTCCAAGGTCTTCAACAAGGTGTTTTGTCCATACTGGTTGACGTGCACGGTGGTCAATGCAGTAGACATGGCCGAAGACGCCAACAGTGTAAACGAACTGTTCGTCGATTGCCGGTGTAGATCGGGAACCATGATAGCTGGTGCGACCGGTCGCTTCGTATTCAAATCGCCAGTTTTCCTGCCCCGATTCCAAGTCAATCACACGCAATGCATCTCGCTGATCAATAATTCTATCCAGCATGTATATCTGTCCGTCACGAATAGCCGCGCCACCAAACCCCGCGCCAAGTTCAATGCGCCAGAGAACAGGTGGCCCGCTGGGCGGCCACTGTCGTGCCAATCCAGTATCCAGGGCGATACCATTTCGCGTCGGGCCTAGGAACTGTGGCCAATCGGCTAGCGCAGGGCTCGACGTAATTACCAATGTCGCAGCGGCGATGATTTTGGACAGCATTCTTGTCTGGAATCAAATTCAGTTCATTGGGTGTAGCAGCCAACTTCGGCCAGGAATTTCAACCCGAAATGTTTCAATATTACCTTGGTCGGCCATTGTGACATAACAGGTTCGACCATCTGCACCCCCGAAGGCAATGTTACTGGGTCTGGTGCCGGACAACCTGATCTCCAGCAACTCTCTGCCATTGGCTGAGACCTTGGAAATCGTTCCCTTGCCGTATCGTGTGATATATAGATTGCCTGAAGCATCACACCGCATCCCATCCATGCCATGATCGGGGAATTGAATCAGTAGGCGTTTATTGCTTATTTTCCCATTGGGTGAAAGGTCGTAGGCCCAGACGTTACGCTGAACCGATTCATTTACATAGAGTGTCTTTTCGTCGGGGCTCACCTCGATGCCATTGGTTGTTCCCATGCCTGACTCAAGTAGATGTACAGAGCCGTCAGGGTCAATACGCCAGATTTGACCAGTCGAATCGTTCCATTTCGGGTCACTGGCAAATAGCATATCGTTAGCCGCGATGGCCAGGTCATTGGGCTGATTCATGCTTGGTTCATGAGCGTAGACACTAATTCTGCGACTCTTCATGTCGACCTGAAGTACATTATGTTTGGGGTAATCTGCGATAAGCATTTGTCCCTTGCTATTAAACCTGATGCCATTGCCCACGCTGCCGCTTGGAAGTTCAATGAAATGGCTACTGTGGCCTCGTGGTGTGACCATGCCAATAGTATGTTGGCGTGCAAAGTTAACTGCATAAATATTGCCCTTACGGTCAACAGCCGGACCTTCGATTCCATCTGTAAACCCGCCAGGTTGGGTAAGGATACGGCTTGTATATAGTTCAGGGGTGTGCGTGCATGGGTTGCTAGAAACATGTTGCGACGGTGAACACCCCAGTAGCAAGCCCAGAGAAAAAATGTAAACAAATACCCAAGCGAAATTATCCTGTACCGCTTGCCTCAGAGAACCAATAGAATTCAACAGCATAAACAACTCCCTTTGATTGGTTTGGATGTAAGTGTGACTCAGATGATTCCGATGGTTTTCCTGCACCAGTATCCAAATATGATTGCAAGTGTAATACCAGATCATGCCCGAAGACCTCGAAAGTGCATCATATCACAGGTTGGTATTGGATCAGAACCAATCGCATCTAAATGACGGGACATCAGCCCTGGTGGCTGAGAAATCAGTAGCAGCCGATGTGGGGAGGCTGCTACTGATCGTCGATGGCATTCCCCGATCACCGTGATCGGCGGTCAGGATTGTCCATGTAGGCTGCAAGGTTGGCATCATCCCCCCCCCAAGCTGGCTAATTTGCTCGAACAAAAGCCCCCCACTGATCAGCGAGGGCCCGCTCGGGCTCCGCATGGCACAACAGGGGGGCGTTTGACAGTGCAGTCCACCCACATTGCGGCACCCCGACTTTTAGTCATGGTGGTTAGAGAGGCTGGCTGCTATCGGGACATAAAAAAACCGTCCTTTAAATGACGGTAGATATCACTTTTTTTGTCTAGAAGCAATGAACTTCAGCTCTTGCTCATAGTCTCCAGTTTATAACGACGCAGCATGCGAGCAAGTCGGTGCCGGTCGATATCGAGCAGGCGGGCTGCCTGGGTCTGGTTGCCCTTTGCCTCACGTAGAGAGCGGATAAGTAAAGCCCGCTCTGTGCCAGCCAAGGTTGGGAACTCCGCATCCTCGGGAGCATGGATTTCAGTGACCACCGAGCGAACCGATTCGGGCAGGTCCTTGACGGTTAGTACTTCTTCTTCACCCAGTACGTAGGCGTGTTCAATCGCATTGGTCAACTCGCGAATATTGCCAGGCCAGTCGTACATCTGCAGGGCGTCAAGTGATTCTTTGGCAAATGTTTTCTCTGGTTCCTCGTAGAACTCACTGAGCTGGGATAGCAGGTGCTTGGCCAAGGGTACGATATCCTCACGCCGATCTCGAAGTGGGGGAACCACTAAGTTCACGACATTCAACCGGTAGAAAAGATCTTGGCGGAAATCACCATCCCGCACCATCTTCTTTAGATCACGGTGCGTTGCCGCGACAATTCGGACGTTTACAGGAATCGGGTCAATGCTGCCGACGGGTACGACGACTCGTTCTTGAATTACGCGAAGAAGCTTGGCCTGTACCTGTATCGCCATTTCACCAATTTCGTCGAGGAACAGTGTCCCACCATCTGCTGCTCGAACGAAACCAAGCGTATCTCTCTCGGCGCCAGTAAACGATCCCTTGACGTGTCCAAATAGTTCTGATTCTAGAAGTGTGTCACGGAGAGTAGAGCAATCAACCGCAATAAAGGGGTTATTACGTCGTCGGCTGCACGCATGGACATGGCGGACGATCAGCTCCTTGCCGCTGCCAGATTCGCCTTGAACCAACAAGGTGCACTGACGGGCAGCGACAGTTTCCACCATCGACTTAAGCTTGCGCATCTCGCTGCTTTCACCTACCACACGCGGCGCTTCAAACTTGGCGCGTGGTCGGTTTACAGCTTTCTTGCCCGTTGTTTGCCCCATGCTCCACCGTTCTCCACTCGCTTAATTGAAGCGAGATTTAGTGAACTCTTTACTTGCTTCCACCCCAAGGTGGGGGTGAGTTACCTTAATTAAACCATTTCCCAGATTCATCCGCGTCGACGTTGTGAGGCCGTTAATCCCGCTGCAGCCACACCGATCAGGCTGAGCAGGCTGGTTACAGGTTCGGGAATGACCTCCACTGCTCCGCGTGGTCCAAGTGTCTGTTGTTTCGAGATCACCATGACATCATCAGCGGCGAGTTCATTGTTTGGATTCAAGACACCGTCCCATTGATTGGCAAAAATACCGTTGGTATTGCCATTGTCACCGAAGGTGTTGGTGTTGTTCAGGTCATCGGCGGATGCATTGTTCACCAAGTCCCAAATATCGTCTGGTAAGTCAGAAGCCTGCCAGGCTGAAGGGTTGCCACCAAAGAAATTCAGGTTGTCAGCAAGTGAATTGTGGTCCAACCCCAAGTTACCATCACGTTGATTAACAAGGTTGTCACCGGTAATAGTCAACGAGTCGTCGCCGTCAGTGCCAGCAAGGTTCCAATCGGAGACTTCAAAAATGGTGAATTCCAGTGGTTCTTCGCTATCTACGTTGATGCTGGTTTGCAGAGCCGCTTCACCGGAGTTTGCCGATGCCAAGTCGTAGCGAACATCCACCGTCACCGTATTGTCACGGTAACGTGCTGCGATGAATGCAGTGTCAGTGATTGCATCTGACTCAGATATCACTACGGGTGTACCAATCGCGCTTAGTGAGGCTTCAGGTGAATCCCCGATTCGATAATAGAGAGCATCAGCAAACAGTTGTTCAACACCATCGAGTTGAAAACTCGTTAACGCCGAGGTCATGGGATCAAAGGTGATGCTGGCTCCGCCCGAGGTAACGGTTTCCTCCCAGCCGTTTCCAAGTGTTTGCCCACTTAGCAGAAGTGCAACACTTGCTACTACCGCCACGAAACATGTTTTAATGTTGAGGCTAATCCCCTTCAGTAAATGCATACTGATTCTCCTAATTGAAATCCCTCTTGCCTGCTCCGCTCAACATGAAATGGTTGAATCGGGGCGTGGTTAATTAAAGTTCACCTTCTCCATGAGACGGTTTATTGTAAACCCATCTGTGTGAAGATGGTAGGTTTTTGGCGAAAAAAAACGCAAATTTCGCAATTTTACAGTGCCTCCTCAACGGCTACCCAGTAGCTGGTTTTAGCTCTTGAGTACCTCTTAACCCCGCCAAACTTGCATCTTAGGACGTGTTGCTTTCTCATCCATCACGAAGTTTAAGCGTCAAATACGGAACCCATCATACCGTATTTTGCCTAGCCATGTCAACCACTTTTGTGATTTTTGGACATAATTTAAACGTAATATTTTCAGGGCCCAGCAGGCCTTGAACATGAAGAAAAAAGAAATCGTTGCCTGGGATATTTCTCGTAAGGATTTTTATCCGCAGATCTGGTGGGTATGAAGGCACGTGTTGATAAGATGGGCAAGCTGGATTGAAGAAGGGTAATTCAAAAAGTTAATCTGGGTAAGGCACCATCAGGAATTGGCCAGTGATTTACATCATTTAAGGCGTGGATTCTTGTGGCGGGCAGGGTGTGATATGATTGCGCAACCGTTGCGCTTGGTCCATTTGTTCACCGGTGGGGCTCAGTCCCGTACGCATCATCTCAATAAAGCAATCAAATAGATACCTTGCATCGTGTGGACCTGGACTCGCTTCTGGGTGGTACTGAACGGCAAAGATTGCATGGTCGGGATGGCGAAATCCTTCCAAGGTCTGGTCGTTCAGGTTTTGGTGGGTCGGTTCACCGCCTGTGGCTTTGAGTGAATCAGGATCAATGCCAAATCCATGGTTCTGGCTGGTGATCTCCACCTTATTGGTAAACAGGTTCTGAACCGGCTGGTTACCGCCTCGGTGCCCAAATTTAAGCTTGAAACGTTTGGCCCCAAGCGAGAGGCCCAAAAGCTGTAATCCCAAGCAGATTCCAAAGATGGGTAATTTCCCATGTAACTGACGCAGGTGGTCTATGGTCGGCTGAACCGGGTCAGGATCCCCCGGGCCATTGGACACAAAAAGACCATCTGGCTGGTACTCAAGAATCTGTTCGGGTGAGGTATCAAAGGGTACGACAGTAACGTTACAGCCACTATCCACGAGGTTTCGGAGGATGTTCAGTTTTGCCCCACAGTCAATCGCCACGACTTGGAACCTCTTTGAAGGTGGTTCTACGTGGCCCTGAATTGGCAGCCATTGTCCCAGGTCATCGTCCCATCGAGTTACCTCATGCCGACTAACTTGCCCAGCAAGATTACGCCCCACAAGTCCTCGGGCTTGGCGGGCACGTTCAACAAGTTCCCCATCACTGAGTTTTTCCTCCGTGCTGAGTACGCCGTTCATTGCGCCTTGCACGCGTAATTTCCGGGTCAGGGCACGGGTGTCGATTCCAGAAATGCCCGTGATCTTCTTTGCACGCAGCCATGTACCCAGCGGATCGGTAGCTCGAAAGTTACTATGGCGATTTGAAAGCTCCCGCACAATGAAACCAGCTGCATGAACCTGGGCCGATTCGGTGTCCATATCATTGACACCATAATTCCCGATAAGTGGATAGGTCATGGTGATGATTTGGCCAGCGTACGATGGGTCGGTCAGGATTTCCTGGTAGCCGGATAATGACGTGTTGAAGCATACCTCGCCATCGACACTACGGGGGGTCAAGTCACCGAATGCGTGGCCACTGAAGATGGTGCCGTCGTCGAGTGCCAGTTTGGCCGGGGGAGCGGATTGCATGAGATCTGCCAATTATAAAGCCCCGCCCCCGTACGTCGAACTTAAGCCAATGTTTTGACGATAATACAATATGAACTTATCGCCGTATTCGAATTTAAACCGATGATTATCAAAACCAAGGCACATGGTCGCGCAGGGCTTATCGGAAACCCATCTGATGGGTATTTCGGCAAGACCATTTCGTTTATTCTCAAGGAATTTTCCACCACGGTGATCTGCTATGAGTCGCCACGCATCGCGATTCGACCGCTTCATCGGGAACAACTTGAATTTGACGGTCTTGGAGCGTTATTGAATGACATTGAGATGAACGGTTATTACGGTGGGATCCGCCTAATCAAAGCCGCGATAAAGCGATTTGCCGATTACTGCCAAGGGGAGTCAATTAGTCTGCATGGACGAAATTTTGCAATCGAATATTCAACCGAGATTCCTGTACGTGTCGGTCTGGCTGGCTCAAGTGCCATTGTGACCGCCACGTTTCGGGCACTGATGGCTTTTTATGATGTCCAGATACCCCAACCGGTACTGCCCGGTTTGATCCTCAGCGTCGAACTTGATGAACTGGGTATTGGTGCCGGTTTGCAAGATCGGGTGGTGCAGGTTTATGAAGGTGTCGTCTTCATGGATTTTAATGAGCTACTGATGCGGCAGCAGGGCCACGGGCAATACGAATCACTTGATCCCAAGGCCCTACCGCCACTGTTTGTGGCTTATCACGATACCCTCGCCGAGGGTACGGAGATTACACACAATGATCTACGCGAACGTTTCGACCGCGGCGATAAGCAGGTGGTTGATGCGATGGCACAGTTTGCAGATCTGGCCCAAAAGAGCCGAGATTTAATTCATGCCGGTCGTGGCATTGAAATCGGTCCTTTGATGAACCGTAACTTCGACCTGCGGGCCGAACTGTGTACGATCAGCCCAGGTAACCATGAACTGGTCGAAATTGGTCGTCAGCAGGGAGCGGCGACGAAATTTGCCGGTTCTGGTGGGGCTGTGGTCGGTTGTTACGATGGCGATCCGGCCCGGCTTAATAGAATTCGTGGAGCCTATGTCGAGTTTGGGGCGAAGGTGATTGTGCCAGCGTTTTAGTCGCAAAGTTGATGCTTCTCCTGATTGTGGCGGATATGCGACCTATTGTTTCTAAGCGTAAAAACCATCGTGAGAAGTACGCGCGAAACCTGTTGTCACGTCAAGTGCCCTTTCCGCAAGCCCTAGAGGCCAATCAATGACTCACGTACAAGGCAACCAGGTAATTACCAAGGCAGTTATTCCTGCCGCGGGCATGGGTACGCGTTTTCTGCCGTCCACCAAGAGCATGCCCAAGGAAATGCTCCCCATCGTTGATAAGCCGGTCCTTCAATATGTCATCGAGGAAGCAGTTGAAAGTGGAATCAAGGATATTCTGATTGTTACCGGTCGTGGCAAGCAGGCGATTGAAAACCACTTTGACTTTAATCCGGAACTGGAAAGCTTTCTGGCCGAATCAGGCAAGGCCAACATGGTCGAGCAGATACGTGATATCGGCGACCGCTGTGAGATTCATTATATCCGCCAAAAGCGCCAGTTAGGACTAGGTGACGCAATCCGCTTGGCCGGACACCACGTGGGCAATGAGCCATTTGCTGTTCTGCTCGGTGACACGATTATTGACCCGCCGGCAGGCGAAAAACCTGGAGTGCGGCAATTAATGGAGGCTTTTGAGTCCAAGCAGGCAAGTATCGTCGCCGTCCACCGCGTACCCAAACCCTGGGTTGATCGCTACGGTATCGTGGATGGCAAGGCTGATTCAGATAATGCCCACATGATTCGTCTTAATCAATTGGTGGAAAAGCCGGCTATCGATGAGGCGCCCAGTAACCTGGCGATAGCCGGCCGTTATGTGTTCACCGCACACATATTCGATTACCTCAAGCAGACCGCGCAAGGTGTGGGTGGTGAAATTCAACTGACTGACGCAATGAATATGTTGGCGCAGGATGTGGGAACTGGTGGTATGTACGCGCTAGATTGGCAGGCGAAACGTTATGACATTGGCAACAGAGTGGAGTACGCTAAATGCTTCATTGACTATGCACTACGCCGTAGTGATACGGGCAGCAGTATCCGTAAGCATATCCAAAACCATTTAGAATCCTGACAGGCTATTTCCCCAACTGTGCGGGATGGACTTGTGACTGAACTGGGTCAGAAAGCTTGTAATTTAAAAGTTGGTTGTGATGCCAAGGAAGAATCACCACCCATCAATACAACCTACAACAAGCCATCCTGCTTGGCGATGTGCACCGCCAAGTCCACGACACGGTTCGAGTAGCCCCATTCGTTGTCATACCAACTGATCAGCTTAAAGAACGTATCGCTTAAACCAATGCCGGCACCAGCGTCAAAGGTCGAACTGTGTGGATCAGAGATGAAGTCACTGGAAACCACCTCGTCTTCGGTATACGCCAAAATGCCTTGCATGGGGCCTTCACTGGCCTGCTTGAGTGCCAGGCAGATATCTTCGTAAGTTGAGGCCTTGGCCGTACGCACGGTTAGGTCAACCACTGATACATCTGCCGTTGGCACGCGAAAGGCCATGCCCGTCAGCTTCCCCTTCAGTTCCGGTAATGCAAGTCCCACCGCTTTGGCCGCGCCGGTGGCCGAAGGGATAATGTTTGCGTATGCATTTCGCCCACCGCGCCAATCCTTTATGGACGGTCCGTCCTGAGTGGGCTGAGTGGCGGTGGCTGCATGTACCGTTGTCATGAGCCCTTCGAGGATGCCGAACTGATCACTGACAACTTTCGCCACCGGTGCCAGGCAGTTTGTCGTGCAAGAAGCATTAGATATGACGGTGTCTTTGGCGCTGTTAAAGCTCCCATCATTGACACCCATCACAATGGTTGGTACCTGCTCGGGGGTTTTGGTGGGTGCCGAGATGATCACGCGTTTGCAACCACTGGATAGATGTTGGCTGGCGGTATCGAAATCAGTAAAAAACCCCGTCGATTCAATCACGTAATCTGCGCCCACCTGATCCCAAGGCAGTTTCTTGGGGTCACGTTCGCTAAAACACCTGATTGGCCTGCCGTTAATGACAAACCCATCTGTATTGGCCTCAACTGACCCATTGAATTGCCCATGCGTCGAATCGTACTTAAGCAGGTATGCTAGGTTGTCGGGGGGGACCAAGTCGTTGATGCCTACCACGTCGACATTGTCATTTGCCATTGCGGCCCGGAAGACAATCCGACCGATGCGCCCAAATCCATTGATTGCTAGTTTTACTGCCATGAACCGAACTCCACAGTGTTGTTAAATTCTGACCCTTATTATGGTTGGCCGCAGACGCGACAATGACTAAAAGTAAGCGTTTGGTCGATGATGTCAATTCGCCGGGGTGGCGAAATCGATGTCACCGTCTAGTTGACGTCAGCGGGTTCGCAGGTGAGGATCAAATGCGACGATGACCAGATTGCCATTTGATCCTGACCGACTCAGCACGCCGTTGGCCCCAGATTTGGGTAGTCAGCAGGGTAATGACGGGGCCATGACTGTTAGCCAGGTTGCATTATTGATCAATCAGGCGGTTGCTGATGCGGCACCTAGGAAGATTCGTGTTGTGGGTGAAGTTAGCAACTTTGTTGGTCGGGACCATTGGTTTTTCTCGATCAAAGATGACCAGGCAACCCTAAGGTGCGTTTGCTTTGCGTCCATTGCGCGTCAGGTGAAAGCGCCAGTTCAAGATGGACTTACAGTTGTCATTACAGGCAGGCTGGCCTTTTATGAAGTTCAGGGACATATTCAGTTCTATGTGGACAAGGTGGAGCCCGTGGGACAAGGCCCCTTGGAACTGCAATTACGAGTTCTTTGCGACCAGTTGGCCAAACTTGGTTATTTTGATGAAGAAAAGAAGTTGTCCCTGCCGGCCTTTCCACAATGTGTCGCTGTTGTTACATCCCGTAGCGGTGCGGCACTGCAGGATGTGATTGATACCACGAGTCGTCGTTGGCCTGGACTTGAGCTGCTGCTTTACGATGTACGTGTTCAGGGTGATCAGGCGGCAGGCCAGATTGGGGATGCAATTACCACCATCTCGCAGCAGGCTGCAAAAATTGGGATCGATGCCGTTCTCCTTACACGTGGTGGTGGTTCCATTGAGGATCTATGGGCTTTTAATGAGCGCGTTGTTGCTGATGCGATTTATCACTGCAAAGTTCCCATCGTGGCCGCCATCGGTCACCAGACTGATACAACAGTGGCCGAACTTGTTGCGGATCTTCGTAGTGCTACTCCGACGCAAGCGGCAATGGCATTGGTCCCTGATGCCGCAGCTCTTATGATGCAGGTCCATCAATATGCACAGCGTTTGACAGGTTTGCTCTCTCGTCAGTCATCTTATGCCCAACAGCGTTTGGATGCGGTGCGCCGGCATTCCCTGTTCCGTCGCCCTGATCTGCTGGTTAATACAGCAGATCAGCGTCTTTCGGATCTGGTCACCCAGTTGGTACGTTCAGAAAAGCGTTGTATCGAGGAGCGTAATCGCATGGTGGCAGCGTTAGACCGCCAACTCAGCGGCGTGGGGCCACAAAGCATTTTGGGCAGGGGATACAGTTATACGTTGGATAGCGGTAACAGACCGTTAAAATTAGCAAAAGATGTTCAAAAAGGGCATAGGATTACTACAGTGCTATGCGATGGCCGGATCTCCAGTATCGTGGAGTCCAGCGGCAAGGAAACATTGCCAGTCGGCCACCCAAAGCAATCCGATCGTGGCCAAGGCGACCTTTTCTGACCACACTTTATTTACCAGGCAGCAAACGATGGGCAAACACCGCAGGCCAAAGTTCGAAGATGCTATCGCGCAACTCGAACAGATCATCGAAAATCTTGAGTCGGGCGAAACAGGTTTGGAAGATAGTTTGGCCGAGTATGAAAAGGGGATGGACCTGATTAAACAGTGCCGAACAATTCTTGGAACTGTCCAGAAAAAGATCAAGAAGTTGACTGCGGATACCGATGGCAAACTGGTGAAAAAAGACACAAATGTGTAGTAGATGTCGGGCCACAAGGATTGTCTTTGGGGCGTGTCGACTGGCAATGGTTGAATAATAGATTAGGGTTCTAAAGCGTGACAGTTTGGTTTTGGCTGGTTCTGGTTACCGCCTATGGGGCGTGTGTCGGTAGCTTTCTTAATGTCCTGATTTACCGGTTGCCCCGTGACTTGGATATCGCCACATCGCCATCGTCCTGTCCCAAGTGCGGACATCGGTTAACTTGGTACGACAATGTACCTGTCTTTGGATGGATTTGGCTTCGCGGTAGATGTCGCTACTGCAGTAATGTGATTAATATTGAATACCCGGTCATTGAAACACTGACGGCCACGTTGTTTGGTGGGCTTTTTGCGATCTATTACATGACCGATCTGCCCAATGGTCATCTGCCCAATGGTCAATGGTTGTCCATGGGACTGATGGTGACCTGGCCGGTCCTTGTGGTTCATCTGGTTCTTCTTGGCAGCCTGATTGTTGCATCGGTTATAGATTTTAAGTTCTTTGTAATTCCACTTTCTATTCCGCGTGTGGTCACATTATTTGCACTGCTTGAGTTACCACTGGCGGTGCTGTGGTTCGCTGGTATTGCGGCCGAAGAACTTACACCCAATTCAAACTTCGTTGGTACTGCACTAGGAGGGGGCATGGGGCTGTTGGTTGCCAATGGCTTACTTGCCACCGGTCTTTTACCGCGGAGTTTCGACACGCCGCCAGAGAACCAAGCACCCATGACATCCCATGAAACCTCAACAACTCCACAAGATGTTCAGCAGTGGCATGTGTGGCATGGACTGACCAGGGAGTGTCTATTCGCCATCGGTCTTGTTGTGCTAACGGGCGGTTTATGGGGTTTCCAGGTTGTCATGGGGACAGCCCCATTCCTACCGGAGGCGATGGGGGTTGAGTTGCCGGTGCACAACATCCTGATGGTAATTGCTACTGTGGTTTTGGCCATCCTGCTCAGTGGGGTCATTTGGTCTCGCCGCCAGCCTATCAGTCCAGAGGCGGCCAGCCAGCCACCACCGGCAGAATGGCCTATTTGGCCCCATCCCCGTCGCGAGGTTCTCAAGGAGTGCCTGTTTTTGTTATGGCCACTTGTTGGTGCTTGGGTGGGCTGGATGAGCCTTGATGATCACGGGGCAGCCAGCGGCCAGTGCAGAGGCGGTATCGCCGCACCCTTGGCGGTGTTGACTGGATGCCTGCTCGGATACTTTGTGGGGGCGGCCGTGGTATGGGTCACACGGATTGTCGGAACCCTCGTATTCGGACGCGAGGCAATGGGACTCGGGGATGTACACCTTCTGGGCGCCATTGGGGCCGTTTTGGGGTGGCAGGATGTCCTGCTTGTTTTTTTTATCGCGCCGTTCTTTGGATTAATTTCTGCACTGCTTCTGGCCGGTATCGGCAAGTTGGTTCGTGGCCAGGTTCGGATGATCCCCTATGGACCATACCTGGCGATTGCCACAATTGTGGTTATGGTGGTTGGAGGTCACTCAATCCTTGAAAAATTTGGTATCCTTGGCGGAGTAGGAGTTGTTGCCGGGTAGTTTTTTTACTCGGGGTTGAGGCGTGGGCCGGACACATCAGCAAATTATTTAGCGCGAAAGGTGACCGAAATGAACTTGAGTAGCACGCGGTGGCAATGGATGGCCTTTGGGCTTGCGATCTTTTTAGCAGGTGGTTGTGCAACCAAACAAGTTGAGCAACAGCGTGACGCCTTGATTCAGGAGAATTCCGAACTGCGAAATGAATTGGATGTTGCCCGACTGGCAGTTGAAGCTGCCAACTCAACTATTTCAGATCTTGAAACCCAGTTAAGTAGTAGTTTGGCGCGGCCAGGTGGAACGGTAAATGCCATGGCCACCAATACCGGATTTGAATCCATTCCGGGTGTAGAAGCTGATCGCGTCAATGGGCAGATCACCGTGCGCATTCCCGGCGACATTCTTTTTTCATCGGGAAAAATTGGCCTCAAAAAATCAGCACGGTCAACTCTTGACAAGATCGCTGGAATTATTCGATCCGACTATTCAGAGAAGACGATTCGTATTGCTGGTTACACTGACTCGGATCCGATTCGAAAGAGTAAATGGGCTGACAATCTGGAACTAAGTCTCCAGCGAGCTGCGGCAGTTCATCGCTATCTTCAAAAACAAGGTGTTAATCCCAAACAGCTTTATGCTGCTGGCCATGGACAGTGGAAGCCGCGAGAGACGAAAGCCAAGAGTCGTCGTGTGGAACTCGTTGTCGTTCTCGACGAATAAATAATAGTGGCAAGAAAATCAGCTGATCTTTAAATTACGGAAACCCAGGCGGTAGGTCGAATACGTCAAAAGCCATCGGTCGGTGGTGTGGTTCTACGATTGGCCTTCTTTAATTAGAACGACACCTGGAAATTATAATTGCCGTTAGTACCACTGGAGTGTCATGTTGGCTTGCCAGTGATACGCAATTATCGCAGTCATCAAACTGTGATGGGGTGTTATTCATGATCGGCGTGATTGATTACCAAATGGGCAATCTTCGCAGCGTGCTAAAAGCAATTGAGCATGTTGACGCTCAGGCCAAGGTGATTTCGCAGCCTTCAGAATTAGATGATATTGAGCGGCTTATATTGCCTGGGGTGGGGGCATTTGGAGATGGCATGGCAAACCTGAAACGACTTGGATTTGATGCCAAGATCAAGTCATACATTAAAAGTGGTCGACCCATGTTGGGCATCTGCCTTGGAATGCAACTCTTGTTCGATAGTTCGGATGAAGATGCGCTATCACCGGCATCACCTGTGACGGGGCTATCCCTTCTGTCTGGGAAGGTGGTACGTTTTGAGGGCCATGCATATGGCCGTGGTAAGCTCAAAGTGCCACATATGGGATGGAACACCATTCAGTGGGACCGGGACGACCCGCTGCTTCGTGGAGTGCCCCAGCAAGCCGCCGTTTATTTCGTTCATTGTTACTACTGCGTTCCAGATCAGCCGCAGGCTACTGCATCGGCAATGACAGACTACGGTACCTCAATCTGCGCATCACTGTGGCGCGACAATCTTTGGGGCACCCAGTTTCATCCGGAAAAGTCACAACACATCGGTTTGCAGATGTTGGCTAATTTTGCAGGGATTTAGTGTTACCGTCACCGATGTCGATGACAAAATCTGAACACCATTTTCAACCCCTTCCAATGCTCTGTAACCCAGAGGGTTATACGGCTTGTCCAATCGATCTGTCAGAGCAATCTGGACATCTTGGTTATTGGGTTCACCTCTTCCGAAGTCATTTATCGAAACTCCTGGCCGAGGCGGAAAGGCGATTTTCCGGTGAGTTGAATCTGAAATCGCGTCTCGATACGGCTCGTCGCCACTTTACGCAATACCTCGATTCAATCTCAAGGCAGCCAGGTCAGCATGGCCGCCTTGAGATTATTGATATCTGCTGGGCCCGCGAACGGGCGCTTCGTGCGGCGCAGTTCGACGATGTGTACCGGGACGCCAAATGCAGAGAGAACGACGCAGCTATGAAATTGTGGCCCAGCCTGATTGATGAACTGGACGCAATGAGTGAAGCCGAACGTATGTCATCGATCATTGAGGGTGTCTTTGCAGGTAATATCTTCGATTTAGGGGCGACAACAACCGTCGACCTTTTTACAGATAATAATGTTGATTTTATATCAACACGCCAACGGCTCTCGCCTCGCCCTTGGTTGATTGATGACCTCGATTCGTTCCTGCCAAAACTTGCCAGGGGCTGTTACCGAAATTCGCTCCTGTTTGTGGATAATGCTGGCTGCGACATTATTCTTGGCATGATGCCGTTTGCCCGCGAGTTAATCCGTCGTGGAGCAACAGTTCTTCTGGCAGCCAATACTGAACCAGCACTCAACGACATTACTCATAGGGAACTTGTGGTGATTGTGCAGGAATTGTCATGTCGTGATGTGATACTTCGTAATGCTCTGGACGATGGTCGGCTCGAAATGGTCCCCAGCGGTAATGACGCGCCACTGATTGACCTGTCGCGGGTGTCATGCCAATTGGTTCAAGCTATTACACGTCGCGATATCGATCTTGTTGTTCTTGAGGGTATGGGGCGTGCCATCGAAAGTAATTTTCATGCACGACTAACCTGTGACACCATTAAGGTGGCCATGATCAAAGATGAGGGTGTGGCTGATTGGCTTGGTGGATCCATCTATGACCTTGTATTTCGATTCGAACCAGCAAACGGTCATTAAAAACTAAAGCCAGATTCGATATGTGGATTATTTCTCTTTTGGCCGTGGCGTATGGAAGTGAAATTTAGGGATTTGATTTTTAGAAATGGGTTTCGGCCAGCCTGATTGGTGGGGATGTCAGTCGTTCCGGGATTGGATACTCGCCTAAGATGTACGAGAGTCTATGATGGTTCACCAATGAAACCTCACGCACTTATTATTCGTACCGCTGGAACCAACTGTGATGGTGAGTTGGTTCACGCTTTTGAGATGGCGGGGGCCCGAACTTCCTTGATTCATATTAATCGCCTGATTGATCATCCGCAGGTTCTTGATCAGTCTGACCTGATTGGGTTTCCGGGGGGGTTTAGCTATGGAGATGACATCTCGGCAGGGCGAATCTTTGCCAATACACTGCGGCACCGTTTGTTCCATCCGTTGCAGAATGCCGTGCGCCGGGGGGTGCCAATGATCGGAATCTGCAACGGTTTTCAGGTGTTGGTTAAACTTGGTCTATTACCTGATCCATTTCAGCCAACATGGATTCAGTCGTTTACACTGGCGGACAATCTCAATGGCCGTTTTGTTGATCGGTGGGTCCAGCTACATGTCAACCCCAGTTCCCGATGTATTTGGACCAAGGATTTGGATCGGATTGAACTGCCTATAGCACATGGTGAAGGGCGGCTCGTAGCCCAATCAGATCACCTCGTGCAGCAGTTACGGGATAATGGTCAGGTGGCGTTACGATATGCAGCGGATGACAATCCCAATGGCTCGGTGGATGACATTGCCGGGATTTGTGACCCAACCGGTCTGATTTTGGGACTTATGCCACATCCCGAACGTTATATGGACGCGACAAATCACCCCCAGTGGACCCGGCGTGACAAACAGCCACCACCCACTGGTCTAGTAATGCTGACCAATGCCTTGAATCACATTGCAGGGCGATCAAGCACGGTTACAATCTCTTAGTCGAATAGCAGGTGTTCGAAACCTGTTGTAGAACACTGGTTATATGAGTCGGTGGTCCTAAATCATGGAACCCGTGTAAAGGGTTGATTGCTTGGAGTTGCAAATCTGTGCCGGTACGGCTCGGAACCTGCCATCATCGTCAAAGATTTCGTTTTCCCATGTTTTGCTGTCTTTGGCCCAATGCTTTATGGCCCCTTGTTCTTGTACAATCTGGCCCAATCGTGCTAATATCGTCGATTCGTGCCAAGTACGACTCTATGGGCAAGGTTTTCCTAGAGACGACTGGAGAAGGTTTTTCCGCGGTGTAGGCCCCAACTTCAAGAGGCAAGGCACCTCAGATGGGAAGGGCGAATCATTTGGCTGGGTTCCATTGGGCTCGCTAGCCGTTTAGTAGCAGTCGCCGCTTGTTGTGGTGTTGCTAGGTGCCATCGCGGAAGTCCGGGAACGCTCGCTTATCTAAGCGAGTCGGAATGAATACTGACCGACACAAGGGCAAGTTTGAATGGTCGATACGAATCTGATTGCGCAACTTGACATCGATGACAAAGAAGCCGAGCTGATGCTGGCCGAGGAACTAGGCCAGGAGGTGGCTGGCGGAAATATGGACACGTTGGTTGCCAGCCAGATGGGTGACCTAGAAGTTGGATCAATCCTTAAGGGGAAGGTGGTCGGTCAGGCGGGGGATGGATTTATTATCGAGATCGGCCTCAAGAGTGAAGGTGTACTCAGTACCAATGAGTTCGATGATCCGTCCGCAGTCGAAATCGGTGATCTAGTTGAAGTGCTTTTGGAAGATATTGAATCTGACCAGGGCACCGTTCAAATCTCCAAGCGGCGTGCTGATCGAATCCGTAATTGGCAACGGATTATCGAGACCAATAAAGAGGGCGACGAAGTAACTGGTAAGGTTATGCGCAAGATCAAGGGTGGCCTATTGGTTGATATTGGTGTGCCCGTGTTTCTGCCTGCATCGCAAGTTGATGTGCGGCGACCGGCGGATATCGGTGCGTTTATTGGTAAAGATCTACGGGCTCAAGTCGTAAAAATTGACTGTGAACGGCGCAATATTGTAATCAGCCGAAGACGTCTCATTGAAGACGAACGAGCTGAAGCAAGAAAGGCGTTGCTGGAAACATTGAACGAAGGTGATACGGCCCGGGGGACAGTGAAGAACATCGCTGACTTCGGAGCATTCGTGGATTTAGGCGGCATCGATGGTCTATTGCACATAACTGATATGAGTTGGGGGCGAATCAATCACCCGAGTGAACTTCTTAAGATCGATCAGGAGATTGAGGTCAAGGTGCTCAATGTTGATCGGGAAAAGGAAAAAATTGCTCTGGGGCTAAAGCAAAAAGAAGATTCACCGTGGCATGACATTGAGGCGAAATATCCACCAAACACTCGAGTGACAGGTACGGCAACGAACATCATGTCCTACGGGGCATTTGTGAAGTTGGAAGAGGGTGTCGAAGGTCTCGTACATATCAGTGAAATGAGTTGGACACGACGGATCAACCATCCATCGGAACTGGTTTCGATTGGCCAGGAAGTGGAAGTTGTCATCTTGGATATTAACAAGAATAAACAAGAAATCAGCTTGGGGATGAAACAGACCGAGGTTAATCCATGGGATTTGGTCGCCGAGAAGTATCCACCTGGAACGGTGGTCGAGGGTAAATTGCGTAATCTGGCCAGTTATGGCGCATTTATTGAGATTGAGCCGGGCATTGATGGGTTGCTTCATGTGTCCGACTTGTCGTGGACCAAGAAACTGACACATCCCAATGAATTGCTGAAGAAGGGGGAGTCGGTTAAATGCGTTGTGCTTGAGGTGGATCAAACCAAGCAACGTATTGCGCTCGGGCTCAAGCAAATGGCTGAAGATCCATGGGAAAAAGCGATTCCGGAGAATTATCAGCCGGGGATGATTGTTGAAGGTAAGGTCACCAAGATTACCAATTTTGGTGTGTTTGTTGAGTTGGAAGAGGGGCTGGAGGGTTTGTTACACATTTCTGAGCTTGCGGACCACAAGGTCAAGAATCCGCAAGATGTCGTGGCGCCTGACCAAGACGTTGAAGTAAAGATCCTACGCGTGGATTTAGAGGATCGGAAGATTGGCCTATCGCTGAAACGAGCTCAATGGACTGCAGACACGGATACCGATAAAGAGGCCGCTGACGCCATGGCGAAAAAGGATCTGGGGGGTGGTATGGACGATCACGGTGCTTTGGGGACAGATAAGATTACATTTGGTCCCGGTGGTACCCAATCAAGTTGATCCGCACTGCGCCCGATGCCGTAAAAAGTGATCCGTTAATGTAATGGCCATCATTGCTTCTGCCATGGGTATAAACCGCGGAAGTAGGCAGGGATCGTGACGCCCCTTGGTAGAGATGGTGCTGGGTTCGCCGGTTGCATAAACCGTTCGTTGCAATTGGGGTAACGAACTGGTTGGTTTGACGGCACATCTGATAACGATCGGCATGCCTGTTGAAATCCCTCCAAGCATCCCACCATGCCGGTTGGTTTCCGTCACTATTTTGTCACCCTGCTTGGTGAATAGATCATTGTTTGCACTGCCACGTAATGTGGCAACCCCGAACCCGGTTCCATATTCCACTCCGAGTACAGCCGGGAGGCTAAACATTGCCTTGCCTAGGTCCGCCTTGAGTTTGTCAAATACGGGCTCGCCCCAACCTGCTGGCACACCTGTTGCGACAATTTCACCAACGCCACCGATCGAATCCTCCTCGCGGCGAATTTTCTCAATCAGGTCAATCATCTGTTGGGCGCACTTTGGATCTGGACACCGAACGATATTACTTTCAACTTGTTCTAGAGTGACACTGGCTGGATCGACAATATTGGCGCACAGGTGTCCAATCTGCCTGACATAGCCGACAATCTTGACACCCATCTGCGTTAGGATCTTCTTGGCGACCGCCCCCGCCGCCACACGAACGGCGGTCTCGCGGGCACTAGAACGCCCGCCGCCTCGATAATCACGGATTCCATATTTCGCATCAAAGCTGTGGTCTGCATGGCCGGGACGGTATTTGTCCTTGATCTGGCTGTAGTCACGGGACCGTTGGTCCTTGTTTTGGATCATGATGGCTAGCGAGGTGCCTGTTGTTTTTCCTTCGAAAACGC
>PBAS01000062.1 GCA_002716625.1 Phycisphaeraceae bacterium
GGGGGGGGGGGGGGGGGGGACGATGCTGAATACGGTCAGCATGACATTGAGATTATCGCGGAAATTAACGACGCGGCCCGCCTGACTGTCCAGCAGATTGTGGCCCAGGCTCGGAAACTGGCTGCTGATGGCGCTGATGTCATTGACATTGGCTGTGATCCTCATGCCGATCGATCGGCGTGGTCCGGCATTGGTGGTGTTGTCATGGAATTATGTGCCCGCGGTCACCGAGTGTCGGTCGACAGTTTTCATCCCGCGGAAGTGGCAATGGCATGCGCAGCCGGTGCTGAGTTGGTATTAAGTGTAAATGCTTCAAATTGTGAAATGGCCTCGGATTGGGGGGCAGAAGTTGTCGTGATCCCCGATGATCCGCGGGATCCACGGTATCTGGTGAATCTTGGGTCTACAGTTGACCGGCTTCATAAAGATGGCGTGAAATTCCGCATTGATCCGGTGATTGAGCCGATTGGATTTGGTTTTTCTGCATCCTTGGCCCGCTATCTGGAGGTGAGGCGGAAGTTTCCAGATGCTGCGATGATGATGGGCATTGCAAATATAACCGAGTTGACTGGTGCAGACTCTGCGGGAATCAATGCGCTTCTCGTGGGGTTTTGCCAGGAGATTGACATACACAGTGTGTTGACCACGGAGGTTATCAACTGGGCGCAGTCATCGGTTCGGGAGATCAGCGTGGCACGGCGCATGATGCACTTCGCGGTCATGAACAGGATCCTTCCGAAGGATATCAAGGAAGCTCTGGTACTGTTGCGCGACAAGCGTTTGCATTGCCATGATAAGGATGAGTTTGCCGGCTTGGCTGCCAGGCTTACAGATAAAAACATTCGTATCTATGCCGATGTGGTGCGTCATAAGCTTCATGCGATGAGCATGAAGCGTCACGTGATAGGTGATGATCCATTCCTTGTTTTTGATGAATTGGAAATTGATGACCCGTCTCATGCCTTTTATCTTGGTTATGAAATGGCCAAGGCCATGACGGCTATCACGTTGGGGAAAAACTACATACAGGATGAAGCGTTGGATTGGGGATTTCTTACTCGGGACGAGGTGAGCCATTACGAGCGTCGCAAGGGGAAATCAAAATAGTTTGTTTCCTGGTTGGCATGATAAGTTGCCCGGCGGGCTATTGTTTGCCGCCGGAGAAAATCTGCAGAAAATAAATGGGTGGCACGGATCTTCCAGTTTGGGGCGCGGCGGGTATGGAACAAGTACGCTTGGTGATGCGAAAACACCTTGGGCAAATGAGCTGAACGATGGCCTTGGAAAGCAATCAGTGGATTCTTGAAGGTGTCATGACCTCGTTGTGCCCCGGGCCATCGGATGCATCGCTGTTGGGGCGTGTCAATATTGCCCCCATGGGACCGATTGTGGATGCGGGTATGCAGCAGTTTGTCCTGCGTCCATTTGTAACATCAACCACTTTTCATAATCTTAAAGTCACCCGGCAAGGGGTGTTTCATGTGGTCGATGATGTGTTGTTACTGGCTCGTGCCGCTATCGGGAAAATAAAATCTACGGTGGATGTGCAAGTGGAACCGGCCAGTCAGGTTGAGGGGTTGATCTTAACCAATGCTTGCAGATATTATGAATTGCAGGTTGTTGATCTGTGTGATCAGCAGGAGCGGACGGCCATTAAGGCTCGTGTCGTTGCAGCCCGAACGCTGCGAGATTTTGTGGGGTTTAACCGGGCTCGGCACGCGGTCTTGGAGGCGGCTATTTTGGCCACGCGAGTGCATTTGACCGGTTCAGAGATGGTCTTGCTTGAATTGGAGCGGTTGCAGGTGATGGTCGACAAGACCGGTAGCGATCGTGAACATCGGGCGATGGACCTGTTACGGGATCATGTCAGGTCTCAAGCGTAACATGAGATTATAGGTAGATTAGGATGATTGAAGTTCGCACGCCTTGCCGGCTACATTTTGGGCTACTTGCCTACAGTTCCGGTCAATCACGTCAGTATGGAGGTGTGGGTGTGATGATTAAAAGGCCAGATATTGCGTTACGCGTCACATCGGCGGATACCTTTACCTCTGAAGGTCCGCTGGCTGATCGTGCTGCGGAATATGCGCGCCGGTTTGCGGCTCGATGTGGGCGACCGGTTGCAGGGGCGCATATACGTGTGTTAAGAGCGCCACGTCCCCACACTGGTTTGGGAACCGGCACGCAGCTGGGCATCGCTGTGGCAAAGGCATTATCTCAGATGATCGGCTGTGATAATGGTGGCCCAGCCAAGTTGGCAGGTCTTGTTGGTCGTGGACACCGAAGCGCTATTGGTACCCATGGGTTTTTTACCGGTGGATTTATTGTTGAGGGCGGTAAGGTGGAATCTGAGAACTTGTCTCCACTTGTGGTGCAGCAAGCCTTCCCGTCCAACTGGCGGATTGTTTTGGTCTGCCCAAATCATTTGGCAGGTCTGGCTGGTGATAGGGAAATAAAAGCATTTGCTTCGATGTCGTCCATTAGCGATGAGGCCACATCACGAATGTGCCGACTGGTTCTACTGGCGTTGACGCCGGCGTTGCTTGAACAGGATCTCGAAGGTTTTGGCCAGGCACTGTATGAACTGCAGCAGGTTGCTGGATCATGCTTTAAGCAGGCTCAGGGCGGGGTGTACGCAGATCGCTTGCTTGAGCAGGTTGTGCATTTCATACGTGGCCACGGTGTTTACGGTGTTGGCCAAAGCTCCTGGGGGCCCTCGCTTTATGCGGTGGTGGGTGATGAGGATCATGCGACGGAATTGGCAGGTCGAATTCAAAAGAAATTTCAATTCAGTCCCGGGGAAGTCATGGTTACATCAGCGGATAATCGTGGAGCAACTGTGCAGCCTGGTGCGATGCCGGCTGGGTCATTGTCTTGAATGTGATTGCCGGTATTTGCAATAAACGTCGCAATAGCAGTGTCGTAACATATTGATTCGCGAGTTATCTCATTGACGACTAACTTGTAATTCTGACAGTTTACAGGGTAGTTATGATTCCTGCGGCATTTCCTTGACGGCGTTGCCTGGGACATCGTCTCCCGTGCTTACTGGCCTGCTATGTTGTGTGGGGGCTTGTTTTGAAATCCGGATCTCATGACTTTTGCCGCCATCGATGCGGACAACAGGTTCTGGTGATTCGCTGCATCGGCATTCCTGGATGGATGTTTCCGTGGCCTGGTTCAGCCATATCATGGCGCGAGCCGATGTAGACCGGTCGGCCCAAACTTGTCGGATGTCTGCCCGGTGAATGTGGTTGAGGATCATGGGACAGCGGTCCTCTTTGCCGGTGTAACGGAGTTGAATGCCGTCCACCTGTAGGTTGTTGACATAACGCACAAGCAAGCCGTAGGCGGGAGGTGTGCTATTGACCCAGTATGAGGTGTACTGCTGCCCGGCTTCTTGGATGTTCGTAAGTGTGTCATCATGGACCTGTCCGCCGCCGGTAAATTCAAGGTTGATCTGGTTCAACGAAATGTTCTCGATGGGCCGGGTGGGAAGCCCGACAATGGCGCAGCCAGCCGGCCCCGCCTTGGTCGCCTGGATGTTGTTTAGTTGGATATTTCGAATGAAACCGGGCTGGGCCGTTTTGCTTTTACTGCGGAAGTGTCGTGGGATATTGCCGAGGCATATATGGATGGGGACTCCGACATTAGACATGATGATGTTGGAAATTGTCACGCCGTCGATGGTGCCGCCATCAATGATTCTCAGGTCGACCCCGCTTTTTTTTGTGTGATGAACAATGCAGTTGGTGATGGAGATGTTCTTGAATCCACCATAGGATTCAGTTCCAAATTTCAGTGCATTGGTGTCACTTGTCAGGGTACAGTTTGAGACGGTTGCATTTGTGGTCATGTGATTCGATGTACTCTTGAAAACAATGCAATCATCTTTGGAATCAATATGGCAGTTATTGATTCGTGTGTGATCGCAGCCATCAATATTGAGTCCGTCATTATTCCCGATGGTCCGACTGTGGACATGAATGCCGTCGATATTGATGTCGTGGCATGCAAGGTACCATTGCGTCCACATGGCGCCGCCCTTGAATGTTACATTCTGGATGGTGATGTGCCTGCACTGGGCAAACCGCAAGACAAATGGGCGTTGTTTGTGTTGGCGGATTGGGACATGGATGAATTCAGATCCCTGGCCGTCAATAATACCATGTCCGGTGATTGCGATATGTGATTCATTCTCGGCATAGATCAGGCTCTTGTCATTCTGGTCATTGATAACGGATCTGGTTGCAGGTGTGTGGGGTATGTATTGCTGGATGTCACTGCTACCCAGCAATGTGGCTCCGGTGCTCAGGTGTAGTGTGACGCGGCTTCGTAGGAGGATCGTGCCGGACAGGTAGACGCCATCGGGAAAAATGACGGTGCCACCGCCCTGGCGGCTACAGGTATCAATGGTTTCCTGGATTGGTTGGGTGTCAAGCGAATGGCCATCGCCGACAGCACCGTAAGATCGCACGTCAAATACCGGGGTGGGTATGGGGGAGGGATTGGGGAATTGTGGTTCTTGGGGGTGCATTGGTCGTGGGTCCGCATATGCCCGATGGGCATTGTATGCCGTGATGGCTGGTCTTGATTGCGGTTCGCTATGAGCTCGCAAGGATGCTGGTTTTTCTTTCCGATTGTTCAGGGTGAGGATCTTGCGCCCTTATTGCCATGCGGCCGGGGTTCTTGAACTGCAAAGGCATGATGGTTTGCGGCTCCAGGTCTTGCGTGCCAGCATTGCAATGGTCGCTTGGCGATTTGTGGTGCGTCGTTTGTCCCGTTGTGCGCTATTGTACTTTCCGGTGCCCGGCATTTTGGGTAGCAGGGAGTTCTACCTGTTGGTTTGCGTTGGATGTTATGGCGATCAAGCCGGCTTGTGGTTTTGTTGATGCGGTGGGATCATGGGGAGATGGCAGTAATAGCTTTACGTGGCTGCCGACAAGTAAACCGTGGTTGTTCTTAACCTGGACCTGGATATGGCGGGTGTCTGTAGCGTGATCAATGGTCTTCGAAATGTGAACGATCCGTCCGTGGATAGGTTGATGTTGGCCGGGGGCTTGGATTAATGTAGTGTTGCCGGTCTTTAATTGGCGGGTTTTCTCTGTGGGTATCGTGGCGTAAATCTGGATTGTTTGATGATTCACCAAGCGTACAATCGGTTTGCCGGGTTTGATGTGGGTGCCAGTAGAGACGGTCACAGTTTCAATGGTGCCATCATGTTCTGCCCGTAGTTTATACCGAGCTTGGTGGGCTAGCAGCCGTTCAAGGTTTTGTTCTTCCATAAGGCGATGTTCTTTGACACGTGCCAGTTCCAGTTCTGCTAACTTGCGATGAATTTGTGTTTTGGTTTTCTTTTGCTTGTTGTTGTTGGTCGCACGATTGGTGTATTGCTGGTTCGCGTCTTCCTCTTCGAGTATGGCGAGCAATAGTCTCTGGGTCGCAATTTGCTCATCGGTATTGTTGTTGAGCTTCAGTTTTGAAATATTCAGCAGGTGCGTGTGTGCCTCGTGGTCCAACTCAACAAGGACTTGTCCCGCTTTAACGGTGGATCCGGGTTTCACCAGTACACTGGAAATCCGACCTGGGATGGTAAATGCTAGTTCGGCATCATAATTTGCCTGTGTGATGGCATCGAAGGTGTCCATTCCATTTGATGCAAAGGCCGGCATGGCAAGCGTGAAGGCAAAAAGCATTCTAAGATTTAGGGATTGCTGGCACGACATTAGGCACCTCTTTTGATTAGTGATTCTCATGTTCAAAGCTTGTGTGTTTTCTCGGTGGACATCTCGTTGATCTGCTGCATCATGGTTGCTTCCTGAAGCAAGTCATCCAGTGCTTGATCGAGTTCGTCATCATCGGCAATGGTCCTAGGTATTCCGGGTGCTGGTTGGTCATGGTGATGGTGAGGTTCAAGGTGCTCTATTGGTGCTTGATCGATCAGGCTATCCAGTAGCTTGTTATCTTCAGGACAGGGTAAATCAGTAGCAATGGCATGGTCTTGTGTTTGAAGTTGTTGATTGGCGCTTGTGTTGGCAATAGCGGGTGGGGGTGTCATCTGTTGGGGGCAGTCCGTCTGATAAAGGTCAGCTTGTTGATGAACCGCGGCAGCTAGCAGCCCGGCTCCAGCGCCGGCATGCTGGGGAAATAGTTTGGTGGGTTGACGTGGTGTCTGGTTTTGATTGCGTGGAGCGGAAAGTTGAGGGCGTGCATGCTGTCGGGCTGGGTAAACACATAGATCTGCGGTGGCGGCGCGATTGAATATCGTGCCGGTAATCTGGGCTCCAACTTGTTTAAGGTGCGAGATGGTATGGTTAAATTGGTTCTGGGGTTGGCCGCGGTTTGCGACAAGGATGACACCATCAACTTCACTGGTCACCAAGAGCGCTTCTACACTACCGGGGACCACCCCTGTATCGAACAGGATGATGTCATATAGCTCGCGTGCCTGTTCAATCAGGCTTCGGACAAACTTGCCGGACATTTTGCTGATGTGACGTGGTTCCCCTGCTAGGGCGGGTAGAATCGAGAGGCCATCAATAACACTGTCAACCACGCAGTCGGTTAATGCGGCGCCTTTGAGCATGGCAATCAGGCCGAGTCTCACATCGTCGGTAAAAAGCAAGATGTCGGTATGGGTTTGGTCAAGGTATCCCATTTCGATCATGGCCTCATCCATGCTCTGCCTGGGTGGTTCCTGGGATGTCTCAGGTCCCTGGCTGGTTCCGTTCAGCAGAACGCGGCCGGCCAAATCGCAGTCAACCACCAGTGTTTTGGTTCCGGAAAGTGCTAATGCGGAGCCAAGGGCCACCGTAAGGCTGGTTTTACCTGCGTTGTTGCTTGAACTGGTAATTGCAAATGTCTTCTGGTTTTTGGCTTCTGCCCTGATTTGAATCTGTGCTCGGATCTCATGGAGGGATAGCGCTGTCAATTGTGAGTCAGTATATTTGATGTTCTTGCCCGCAATGATTGGTACGGTTCCAAGAAGTGGTTCAGCCTCAGGGCTAAGGGATGTGGATTGAGGCCGCAGCATACGCGGGTTGAGCAGTCCGATCATCCACGCAGAGAGCATGCCAAGGGATAATCCACTCAAGCTGCCGATCATGGCCCCACGGGGCCGTTGATCTAGGTAGGGTTCCGATGGCAAATTTCCATAATGAACGGCAATTTGACTCCTGGTGGTTTGGTCCGAGCGATTTAATCGTTTTTCAATGACTTTAATCTGACTTTTGATCTCGGTGGTGGCATCTCTAAGTGTTTCCGCTTCCTTCATCTTTTGCGCAAGCAGTGACAGTTCAGTATTTGCCTGTTGATAGATAAGGCTCATCTTTAGACGACGCTGGCGTAGTTCGCCGAGCGATAGTGCGCCATGTGTGATATCCGGCATCGCGGTAAGGCGTGTATTGATTTTTTTATTTAGAAATTCAAGGTCATTCAAGTGGGATTGGATCGTTGGAGCATTACGTCCCATACGTTGGCGAAGAATGGTCAGTTTGTGTTCTATTTCCTGTTTCCGAGCAACCCACTGGGTCATGAGGGGGTCAACTGTTGCCAGTTGGGAGGCCTGAGCCGGTTTTTGGGGTGTCGATCCCTTGGCCTCAGGTTCCTGCATATTGGCAAAGGCGATCTTGATTTCTGTCAGTTGGGATCCGATCGTGCGGATTTCGTTTAACTTGGCGGCATGTTGTTCATTGAGCGATACAGGTCCAGCAGTTTTGGTGATGGTGGTGATTTGGCTGTTCAATGATAGGAGCTTGGTCCGAAGTTCATGGAGTTCCTGTTGTTGGTTCGGTAATGTCGGTTCTTTGATGTTGGGTAGGTTTAGGTAGGCGGTAATAAGTGAGTTGACAGCTGCCTGCGCCACCCTGGGGTTGGTGTCCTGGAAGGAAATTTGAATATGGCGACCGCCAGGTATTGGAGAGGATATTTTTAGTTTCTCATGAAGATATCTGATGGATCGATGGTTTTGGCGCCCTCCCGTTAAAATCCATTCATTTGATGCTGCTGCTTTGGCAACAAGATCCTGGTTGTGTAAAGCTCGTATCTGCTGGTCGATGTGATCTTTAAAATTGTTGTTCAAATGACGTCGTGTAGTTTGGTTGGTGTTCTGGGATGGCATGGGTCTGATTTCAATTGCTGCGACGCTGCGATACTCTGGACGCGCAATGGCATACCCGACCCCACTGCCTAGCACCACTCCAAGGAGAGCAAGCAGGATCAACTGGCGAAATTGATCACGCAAGTGATTCAATGATTGCTGCAATCTCGTACGAACTGAGTGGCCTTGGCTTATTCTGCTGGCTGCAGTTGTATCTAGTATTTGCGCACATGGCGGCGATGGCATAAATCCTCCTGGTGTGTTGTTCTAGTCACAAGCGATTATCCGGCCCCAATGGGGTCGCGACCGGGTCGAAACGCCTGCAGTGGAACTGCACGATTTGATTTGATCCTTGTCAGTCGCCTTCTCTGCTTTCATGTGAATCGGTTTGGAAATCAATTTACGCCCTTGGCGGCTTCGGGACAAGTACTATGCAAAGTTGCATCATTTGTCACAATTACAGTTGGTCGACCGCAGGTGAGTGATGCTGGAAAATGATACTTGGGCAGGACCTGTCCAAGTTCGGGCTTCCTGTATGGAATTACTTGCGAAATCCGTGATAGATCACGGCAATTCCTGCGGTTAATGGGTTTGCTGTCACATTCGTGAATCCAGCCTGCCGGATTAGGTGAAGAAGATCGCTGCGTTCCATGAAGGTGTTGACACTGCTGGGAAGGTACTTGTATGCCCCACTGCGATCACGAGCTAAAAGGGCTGCTGTTCGGGGTAAAACATGATGGAAGTACATGTTATATGCGGCTCGAAGCAGTCTGTTGTTTGGCAGGCCGAATTCAAGGATCAGCAGACGGCCACCTGGTCGTAGAACGCGGTGGAATTGTTGAAGGGTGGTAACCGGATCTGTCACATTTCGGATTCCAAAGGCGATACTGACAACATCAATACAGTTGGAGCCAATTGGTAGGGCCATGGCATCACCTGCGCAGTATCGGCAATCACTTAATGGATGGTCAGATTGGGATACGGTCTTTTGTCCAGCAAGTTGAAGCATGGGAAGCGTGAAATCCACTCCAATGACCTGTCGAACACCTGCAGTTGCAAAAGCAAGGGTCAAATCACCCGTGCCACAGGCTACATCGAGAACCACATCACCCGGGCATATGTCTGCAAGCATCACGGCATGGCGTCGCCATGCCTGGTCCCGCCAAAGTGAATGGACACGGTTGTTTAGATCATAACTGGGTGCGATTGCCGCAAACATATCCTTGACCCGGCGGGCCTTGTCGGCGACGTGGTGGGGTTGGGCAAGATTGCTATCGTGCCAAACTTTGGTTCGAGTGGTCATGAACAGGTCCGAGAGAATGATAACGTTTCAGTGGTTGCGTTCCGGGGTATGTTTTGGTGGTGGTAATTTAACAAGATTCGACAGGATGATTTGGGCGAAACTTTCGCTACCGTTGTGATAACTGCGGGTGTCCGGGTATTTCATGGCCAGCAATGTTTCAAGTCGGTGTTTACGCCGGTGGATTAGGGGGTGAGTTGACAGGAATTCCAACTTGGCGTTGTGATTAGGGTCATGTTTTGTCAGCACCTGCAGGACCTGCAGGTGACCTCGCGGGTTATATCCTGCTTGAGCCATATACTGGACTGCGAGGCGGTCGGCCTGGAGTTCATTTTCGCGACTATGGCCAAGAATAATGACGGTTCCGCCAGCCTGCACTCCTATCCCTAGAAGATTAAGCCAGTCTTCATCGCGAAGTCGTTTGGCCATGCCGGTGAGGATGATGGCCCCTTGAAAACCCATGGCGTCGACCATCTGGTCATTTGCATGACGGGCGGCCACATGTCCCACTTCATGGGCAAGTACCCCTGCCAACTGGGCGTCTGTCCTTAATTTGGATAGTAAACCTCGGGAAATGAATATCTTGCCGCCTGGTAGTGCAAATGCATTGACTACAGAGGAATCAAGAACGTGGAATTCCCATGGCAGTGACTTTCGTCGTGTCTGGTCTGCCATCTTTACGCCGATGGCGTTGACGTGTTGCTGGATTTTCCCAGACGGCAGTAATCCACCATGGGCTTTGATAAACTTGGGTTTAGCGGTCCTGCCTATCCGGATCTCCCGTGCATCACTTAGCACAAGCCACTGGCGTTTATTGGTATCAGGGTTGGTTGCACAGCCTATGCCCAATAATAATCCAAAAGCCATTAAACAGAAAAGTCGTAATTTCGATTTTATAATTTGAGCTACGGCCAATTCGTTAATCCTGCTGAAGTACTCACATGTTCAAATTTTACTAGCTCCCCTTCCCTTTAGCTCGTCATTACATTGCGTCATCGAAAAAGGCTGCTCATGTAAAAAAGTGTTTGAGGTTTTTGGGCTTAGTGGTTACCGATGTAAAACCTACGGACCACCCACCACTGCATGCACGTCCAATAACCAGCGGGTTGCATTTTGGAAATTAACCTTGGATATGGCCTCAAATACTCATGTGACCCAGACGTTTGGGATGCAAGTGCGATTTTACACTCCTAGGGCACTTGTTATAGGGCCTAGTCTCTCTGGCTACAATAAAGGGTCCGGTTGAAAGCGGTGGCTGCTCCTGGCCATGAGGTTTAAAAAATATTGTCGTGGCCCGATATGACAAAGCTGTGAAGGGGATTGGCGATCTGTACCGATGAGTGGGTGGCAAATGAAATTACGAACCCCCGCCCGGGAAACCGCTGGCGAGCACGGAGACCTAGAACGATGAAACGAGATGTACTAATTGAACGTTTCTTTACAGTCCTCACCAGTGGCGATCGAGTCGGTGCACGGGCTATTTTGGATGAGATTTTAGATGCTGATTGTCCTGCTGAGCGTGTCCTCACGCGGCTATTTTGGCCTACGCTTGAGCACATTCAAAAGCTTTATCGTGCAGATCAGCTAAGTGAACTGGCGCATAATTATGCTACCCGCCTCATGCGGGCGCTCGCTGAACAAATGCAACTTAGGCTTAGCCAGGCTCCACGGCGGGAGATGTCGGCCTTGGTGGCCTGTGGCAGGGATCAAGGTGAAGAACTTGGGGCACTGATCAGTGCTGCTCTGCTTGAAGCAGAGGGGTATGACGTGTTTTTTGTGGGCGGGGGTATTGCAAATGACGAACTGGTTGAACAGATCAATTTAGTGCAACCCAATATCCTGGTCATGTTTGGTGCGATTCCAGCAACGGTACCGCTCACCCGCTTGTTGATTGATCGTTTGCACAGTATTGGTGCATGCCCACAAACTCAGATTGTCGTCGGTGGCGGAGTATTTAACCGTGCAGAAGGTCTCGCCGAAGAAATTGGTGCGGATCTGTGGGCCCAAAATCCAGAGGAACTGGTCAATGTGATCATTGAGAATCCTCAGCGCCGGATGTCGGCAGATCAACGAACCGTGGGCCGCAAGCGGCGACCACGAAGAGACGCGGCCTAAATCCGGTTCCTTACCGTTTATGATGATGGTGGGTATTACCGCTATGCCGGTACGGGAAACTTCCTGGTACCGCGCGTGACATTAGACTTTGTCGGGAACCGTAATTAGAACGCTCTTCGCTGTACGCCATTGGTGACATCCCTTATTGTTGATGGCAATGATGTTCGCCACGAACATTCCACCGATCAAAGGTTACCGGTACGAAAGGTTGGTGCCGGATACCATTGATATTGCTGATTATGCAGAGTCCTTTGTTGCAACGCTGACCGCTACCGCGACCGGGGAGTATTCTCGTAGTTCCGCAACTGGCTCCCTGCCGCTTTCCGGTGTTTCGATGATCCCGGCTAGATGGAACGAGGAAGCGCTGGCGGATAGTCTGCAGTCGGTGTTGTTATTGCGAGATGTCACCGGCAGTGAATTAAATCTAAATATTGACAGGGTCTGGATCCAGGCTCTGGTGGATGCGGTGGGTTCTGGCAGGCTGTGGTATAGCCCAGTGGTAGGGGATGCGGGTGGGCATGGAGAAACTAAGACGTTGAGGGCTCAGATCCGGGGCCAAGATGGTCAAATCCATGCCGTGGATGACGGGCATATGGATTACGCCTGCGGGTCCGTGTCCAACGTGGTGCAGTGTATCAATGCGTTCTCCCTTTTGTATCTGCATGATCAGGATCTGCAATGGCTTAAATGCTGTGATGTTGCCATGGCGCGGCTTGGCGAACTCTGTGTGGATAAAGGTGGATATGGTTACTTTCTGGACAGCATGGAGGGTGCTGAAACTAGATTTCAATCCGTTGGTGTTCCGGGTTCGGGTGGTGATAGAAAAATGCCAACGGGTTATCCGGCTTTGCGTGCCGGTTCGGTGGTTGAAGGGTTGAGCCGATATTACCGGATTACAAATTGCACGGTTGCAGAAAAATTGTCGCGTAAACTCGCCTGCTATTTAATGCATCATGCTCAAATTCTGGATGGTGATGGGCGATTCCTATGTGATCATGGCGGCGATGGGATATCGGCTGAAACTTTTATTTCTGGTTTCAATCAGCTCTCGTCCGGTTCAGAAGAAGATCTTGGGAGTTATTGTCATCGGCATTTGAGATGTTTGGTTGGCCTGGCTGAATTTGCACTTGCAAATCAGGATGAGCCGGTCGGGCAATTTGTGAAAAAAGGTTTTAAATGGGCACGGGCCCAATTAGCCCCCTTCATAGGCGTGCCTTTGCAGTTTGCTGGGTGTTTCAGTTCGACGGTTGGCCCCTGCGATGTGGCGGATATGATCTGGCTGGCAATGATGCTCAGTAAGGCTGGAGT
Organism: Phycisphaeraceae bacterium; assembly: GCA_002716625.1. GTDB lineage: Bacteria > Planctomycetota > Phycisphaerae > Phycisphaerales > Phycisphaeraceae > UBA6626. The sequence goes on from PBAS01000062.1 coordinate 12,822, forward strand.
CGGTGATTACTGGGATGATGCCGACCGTTGGATCCGGTGTCATCTGGGATCAGTTCTGCACCCCCAAAGAGATAGTAAGTTTGAGTCGGTTCAATCGGCTGCCGGTAGTGTGGGGATACTAATAGGAAGAAAGGGGGCAGAATCCCCGGGGGATAGTCGTGGCGCATATCCGTCATGCGAGGCGACCTGGGCACGGATGATCTATCGGGTTTGGTATCACACACTAGAATTTTCCGATAATGCGATGACGATCCACCTTCTCATGAATCGCGGCTCAAGGTGGGTGGATATCGATAGCTATCTTCCCTATGAAGGGCGTGTCGATTTTTATCTAAAAGATTTTTGTCGTTACCTGCGGATTCATGTGCCCCAGTGGATCCCGACGGCGAGTCGTGAACTGCGTTGTACATTAAATGGTCAGCCAAGTGTTCTGGAATGGCAGGGGCGATATGTAAAAACCCAAACGGCTCATGACGGCGATCGATTGACGATAACCTTTCCGGTGCCTTCAAGGGTTGAGGTTGGCAAGGTGTCAGGCCGTGAGTATGCGGCGGTCCTTAAGGGCAACGATCTGGTGAAACTGGACCACTTGGAAGGCGGTGTCCCACTCTATCAGTACAACCATCTTCTTCGGCACTATACTCCTTGGCGCCACATCAGTCGGTTCGATGCGTACCGGGCATTTGGCTGGTGACGGTTCGGCAACCGGTGCTGGCCGGTTACCTGCGGGTATGTCTAAGGCGGCGGGAACGTTCGGCTTCCAACTCCTTTTTGGTCAGCTCGCCCGTCTTGGGGACCAGCGACGTGCCATCAAACTCGAATTCGTAGGCCCCAAGTGTAATGGCATCATTCGGCATCAATTTGTGGGGGCCATCGATGCGTATTCCGTTGATGTTGACGCCATTGTTGGAATGCAAATCCTGGATGACATACTCGCCATCTTTCAACTCGATTTGGGCGTGACGGCGAGATAACGTCAAGCTGTGGCACCGAACCTGGCAGCAAATTTCGCGGCCGATCACGATTGGAATGGCGCCAAGGGCAATGGGCTGCATGCTGCGGCGTTGGTGGGGCTTGAGCGGCTTGGATGACTTGGGTTTGCTTGATTGGTTATCGGTTTGCGTTGCCGCTTGGAGTTTTGGAGATGATTGGGGGATTGCTGCTGCTTCGGAATTCAATTTTTGGTGACGGGCCCATCGGCCACCAGCTGAACGTAATGCTTGGGCAATAGGATCCGTGGTCAAGTCGCCTTCTAGGTATGTCATGCGATCAAGTGGGGTGTCGCCCTGGACGTCAATGGCATTGGCGTCGGCGCCATGGGATAGCAGCAACCTGAGAACTTGAAGGGCATGTTGACGCTTGGTGATGGCTTTGGGGTCAGTCCGAGCGGCGGCACTGTGGTCGGTATTAATAATGACCATATGCAATGGTGTCTGACCATGTGCGTTTTTTTCGTCTACCTTTGCGCCTGCCTTCAAAAGAGCATTAAGAATTCGTTCTGAATCAATATTCATCGCCTCATGAAGTGGCGTGTTCCCGTTCGTGTCCTTGGTATTGCAGTCAGTGCCATTGCGTAGAAGAAACTGGACGCATGCCATTTTTCGGTTGCTTACGGCACCGTGTAGTGGCGTGTGCCCGTCGGAGTCCTGCCTATCTTGATCTGCGCCTGCGGCCGTGAGCATTTCTAGGACTTGAGTCTTGCCTGCATTGGCTGCTAGGTGCAGGGGGGAGGCGCCGCGGGCATTGGTGAAGTTGACATTGGCCTTTAATGAAAGGAGAAACTTGATGACTGAAATGTGTCCACGCCGGCAGGCCAGATGCAGGGCGGTTTCGCCCGCTTTAATGTCCGGGTGTTCACGGCATACGGATCTTGATGCGGTTACGTTCAGCAGTTTGACCTTCGCGGCCAGGATTCGTTTGACTGTTGCGATATCGTCCAGTTGGGCGGCATTCAATAGTGCTGATTCATCATGTCTACCAAGACCAAACATTGACTCGCCTTTGTATTTCCGACCCGCCGGTCATCGGCCATCAGGCCATCCCGCGGTTTAACCTTTCCGGATGTGGCGCCATGAGGTCTGGCCATGCCCGGTGCAGTCCGCGACGTCTCGATGGCGTCTTGGGGGAATTTTGAAGGCCTAAGATACAAAATGGGACAGGTGTTGTCTTGGTGGAATGGTTTGTCTGCGTCTTTTAGGATGATTAAGCTCTAGCCATGTATGTGCCTTACTTCGAGGCTGCTGGTAGTCACCGCCAGATTGGCGAAATGATTGGGCGTGCATTTTCCGGTCAAATTCGTCAATTTTTGGAATTTAAGCGTGAGTACTTTGAGAACGGGGCCGCGAGGCTTGACGATTCAGTCCGCAAGACAAAAAAAAAGTTTATTGACTGTTGCCATGCGTTCGCGCCCCATCTATTGGATGAAATGCAGGGTTGTGCTGATGGTGCGGGCGTAGGTTTCAATGAGTTGTTGTTGATCAACTGTGCTGATGAGGCACGAAATTTGTGTCGGGCACAGTCTGGTGATGGCTGTACATCCTTTGCGCTGCTGCCAGAAACAACCGGGGGACCAATACTTGCCGGGCAAAGCAAGGATGGTCCTGGGCCGCAATGGGATCACTATATTGTTCTTCTGATCCGGCCTGATGACCGTCCGGCGGTTTTGCAACTCTGCTACCCGGGGATGTTGGCTTTGCTTGGAATCAGTGAAACAGGTATGTGTGTGTTTAGCAATAACATTAGTGATGGTGTTGTGGCTGAGGGTTTGCCAACCATGGTATTGAAGCGGCTGGCATGGGATTGTCAGCGTGTTGATGAAGTTGAGTCTATGGTCGCTTCGCATGGAGTGGCGATAGCAAGTAATTTCCTGTTCTGTGATTGTTATGGCGGGGCAGCTTGCCTGGAAACTCAAGGGGCCCGTTATGATCGTGTGGATGCCCATGACGGCGTGCTTGTGCATACCAACCACTATCTAACTCGAAGTCTCCGTGGGCGCGAAAGTGACGCGTATATCCGCAACTATCGGTCGCGTGAGCGAGTTGAACGCTTGAAGCATCTATATGGTTTGCATCTTGGTGCGATTGATGTCCCCAAGGTGTTCGAATGCTATCGTGACCACGATGGTCATCCTAAAAGCATTTGCTGTCATGAAACACCAGAAGAGTTCTACGGTACCACGGCGACCCTTATTGCGGAGCCGACTTCTCGGCGATTGCACGTTTGCGTGGGGCATTGCTGTGAGCATCAGCCGGTGGTCTACCAAGTATGAAGACCAGCCTCAATAGATTGGTGGGTTGATCAATTAGCCCGTTAATATTTAGTGTATCCGATGGTCGTTATTTGGCGGATAGCCAATTGGGGCCGATACCAACATCAACTTTGAGGGGAACCCGGAGTTTCATGGCAGATTCCATGGTCTGCTGGACAATTCGGGCATACGGTTTGGCTTCTGCTTTAGGTGATTCAAAGATCAATTCGTCATGGATTTGGAGGAGCATTTTTATCGCAAGCCCCTCCTTGTGGATCCGAAGGTGCAACTGTGTCATGGCCATCTTAATCAGATCGGCTGTCGCACCGCCCTGGATGACGGTATTGATGGCAAGCCGTTCACCTAAGGCGCGGGTATTTGCATTGGACGAGTGGATTTGGGGGATGCGACGTCGTCGACCCAGCATGGTGGTGACATGTCCATCCTCCATGGCCTGTTGTACACACTTCTGCAGGAACCGGTCAATTCCGGTAAATCGCTTGCGGTAATCAGTGATCAGTTCCTTGGCCGTTTCCACGTCAAGGCCCTCGATTCGTCGTGCTAGGCCATAGGCAGAAACACCATAAATAATACCAAAATTAATGACTTTGGCCTGGGCACGCTGGTTATCGGTGACATTTGAAGATGATACATCAAACACTTGCGCGGCCACGGCACGGTGAATATCCACGTCCTGTTTAAATGCCTTGGTCAGTGCGGAATCCTCGCTGAGGTGGGCTAGGATTCTTAGTTCAATCTGGGAGTAATCGGCACTGATCAGAAGATGTTCAGGTTCGGCTACGAATGCCTCGCGAATTTGGCGGCCAATATCCGTGCGCACGGGAATGTTTTGTAGATTCGGATCGCTTGATGATAACCGTCCAGTGGCAGCGCCAGTCTGGTGAAAGGAGGCATGAATCCGCCCGGTTGCAGGTCGGATTGCCTCAACCAGTGAACTTAGGTAAGTGTTGACCAGCTTGGTGAACTGCCGGTACTCAATAATCAGTCTTGGTACCGTAGATGCAGGTTGGTCGGTGTCTTCTAATTCAGAGAGTGCCTCGAGTACCTGGGCGTCAGTTGACGGTCCGGTTTTTGTCTTGCGAATCACTGGCATTTTGAGGCGGTTGAAAAGTACTTGTCGAAGTTGTTTTGGCGAGTCGATATTGAATGGTTCGCCGGCCAGATCGTGAATCTGGTCACGAAGTGCAATGATCTTGGCATTGAGATCAGCCTTTTGCCCCTCCAGTACGCCTGGGTCGATCTTGATGCCATTGGATTCCAATGTTCCCAATACTTCAACCAGTGGCATTTCAACCCGTTGGGCCAAATCTTCAAGTCCTTGTTCGTTCAACTGTGGCGAAAGATATTGGTAGAGTCGCAAGCTTAGATCGGCATCTTCCGCTGCGTAGGGTGTGATTTGGCTGAGGGGGACCTGGTCCATGGTCTTTTGTTGTTGGCCTTTGCCGCGTGGGCCAATGAGGGTGCTGATGGAAATCATTTCGTGATTGAGCAGTTCACGTGCAAGGGCATCCAGGCTTCGGCCCGACTCGCCAAGGAGAAATGCGGCAACCATCGTGTCAAAAGCAATGCCGCGGAGCGTGATGCCAGCATGATGTAATACGAGCCAGTCATATTTTAAATTGTGTCCACATTTTGGGATATTGGGATCCTCAAGAATGGGCCGCAATTCGGTGAAAACCTGCTGTGCATCCAGATGATCAACAGGTTTGGGCGAGCGGATTGGTACGTATGTGCCCTGCCCCGGCCAGCAGGAAAAGCACAGGCCACATAAGGGTGCCGTTGGACCAAGTCCAATGGTTTCGGTGTCCACGGCGATCATCTTGGCACCACTTAATTCTGCGGCCAGTTGGGTAAGTTGCCGGGGTGTTGTGATGGCCTTGTAGTCATAATCCCCGGCGTGGGTCAGGGTGCTGGGCAATTCGTCAGGTTTTGTAGATGCGGAGGTAGCGTTTCCAGCATGGGCAAAAAGACCCTCGGTGAACGGTTCTTCGATGGGGGTGATATTGGTTGATGGCGGTAGAGAAATGCGATCCAGTTCCACCAGGTGACGGCGAAAGCCCAGTTCAGTGAACAGTTGCCGAATCGCGGTGAGGTCGATGGGCCCTATTGTCGCGTCTGTAATATCAAATTTGAGATCAAGGTCATCCTTGAGGGTGACCAGTTCACGGCTTAGTGGCAATAATTCGCGTGACGCTTCGAGATTCTGCCGGCGTTTGCCTTTGATCTGCTCGATGTTTTCATAGATTCCATCAATCGACCCGAATTCCTGAAGAAGTTTGGCTGCGGTCTTTGGTCCAATTCCCTCGACGCCTGGTACGTTGTCTGCCTTATCGCCCGTTAATGCCAGCAGGTCGATGACATTGTTTGGGGTGATGCCCCGTCTTTCCATAAGGCCGGCTGCGTCCATGGTGTGGTCTTTGTGGATGTCATACAGGGTAACTCGTTCGCTGATCAGCTGTTCGAGATCCTTGTCCCGTGAAAGAATGCGAATCGTCATGTTGCATTTGGATGGGTCCAAGACAATGGACCGTACGACAGTTGCGATGACATCATCTGCCTCGGCTCCAGTGTATTCAAGAATTGGAATTCCAAAGAGGCGAGTTAGTTCAAGGATGCGCTGTTCCTGTGGAGTGAAATCTTCAGGTAATTCCTCGCGATTGGCTTTGTAGTCTTCATAGATCTCATCGCGGAAGGTCTCGCCTGGAAGGTCTATGGCCATTGCAATATAGGGTGGGCGGCACTCACCCAAAAGCTTTATCAGCATAGATGCAAAGCCAAATACGGCGTGTGTAGGCTCGCCGGTCACAGGGCTGTTGAGTCCGCCACGAATGGCATAGTACGCGCGAAATATTTCCGCGTGGCCGTCAATTAGATAGAAGGCCGGTTGGTCATGGTTTGTCATGGATCCGATTATAGACGGACCGGGAATGTGCGTTTATGCCATGTGCATATGCGGAATCTTGAAATGCATGGCACGATCCGTGCGATCATGGATTTGATCGTGATGATGCGAGCCAGCCTGGATGTGGCCATAGGCTCATCAGGTCGAATCCATTAGCAGGTTGATGGGCTCAGTTTGTAGCGTTTGAGGTGCTAGGCGGTTCGGGGGATAGCGGTTTGGGATTTCCTTGGCCCTCACCGGACGCAGGGATTGGCGCTGCAATGGCGCTTAGAACCGACATGGTCAGGCGGTCCTGGATATAGGCGATAACCGTTGCTTGGGATACGATCAGGTCGTTAGGAATTAATAGGCGGTAGGAATGTTCATCATCAGTTTTGGTGATCTTGAAGGTCTTGAAAGCGCGGACGATATTCGCATTACGCAGCGTGTAACTTCGATTGGCGTTATGTCGCACGTGGGTCTTGTGGACACCGTCGACGAGCGCAAAGTTGATGACGCTGTTAGCCGGCGCATTGGGGGTGGAGTAGTTGACGATAAGATGATTGCCGGTCTTGTCGCGCTGGACATCAAGATTTATCTTAAGTCCGCTTGGTTGTGATAAAAAGTAGTCGATGCTTGCGTTGGCTTTCTGGGCATTGGCGCCATGGGTTTCAACCCGTCCATTGATGACAATCTGTGGGGTGTAAATTTGGCGTTTTGAAAAATGGCTGGAATAACTTTGTTGACGGCGTGAGTAGTCGCGGTGGCTGAATCGGTCATGCCATCCACGCCTGTTCCAGTAATCAACGTGAAAGGCCAGTGTGTAGATTGGGGCCCCTTTTTCCTGTCCCTTGTTCTTGACTTGTTCGAGCATCCTGTCTGCTGGGGGGCAACTGGGGCATCCCTGCGAGGTGAATAGTTCAATAACAACGAAGCCCGGCCATGGGGTCTGCGTTTTTTCAGGTAAGTCGGCTTTGCTGGCAATAGTTGTTGCCAGGTTGGCTGCGATTGCGAATATGAGCAGGCTAGGTTGCATAATTTTCTGCACTAGTATCTGGTCGTGCTCGAATCTATGGGACCAATCACCAGTCTAGGGGTTGGCGCCATGCTTCAAATAACTTCTCGATAGGTTCGTCGACGTGGTCTGTGACAATCAGACGCCCATGATCGGCAAAGGTTCCCACGGTAAAGTGAGGCGCATGATGGGAGTCAAGCACTGCGGCGGTCTGCGCCAAGTGGTTCGATTCGATTTCCAGGAGATATCGTCCAGGTGTTTCAGAAAAACATGCTTCATGGATCGTGACTTCCATCTGTTTGCAGATGGTTTTGAGTTCTAGTTGCAGGCCCATACGGCCTGCGATAGCCATTTCGGCTGCGGCTACCAGCAGGCCTCCATCACTGCAGTCATGAGCTGATCGCGCCAAGCCCTGTTGGATCAGGTCCGCTACAGCCAAGGCCGCTTTGGGATGTGCATCAAGATCAACCTTTGGGATACGCAGGTTTCCACTTCGATCACCCGTTGTGCGGACGTAGTGTGAGCCACCTGATTCAGGTGTTGTCCAACCAACAAGTAGTAGGATGTTTCCCGGTGCCTTGGCATCCATTGTAAGGCACTGTCGGACGTCGGAGACGACGCCCACCGCGGTGATCAGTAATGTGGGTGGAATGGTAATGACTTGGCCGCAGTCGGTCGTAAACTGGTTATTCAGCGAATCCTTGCCGGATACAAATGGCGTGTGGTAGTTCAAGGCTCCGTCATAACAAGCTTCAGCGGCACGAACAAAACTACCCAGCTGTTGGGGGTCATCACAACTGGGCCAGCAGAAGTTATCGAGGATGGCAATACGTTTGGCATCGGCCCCCACACACACGGCATTGCGAATGGCCTCATCAATACATGCCAGGGCCATCCAGTAGGAGTCTCCGTCGTCAGCATATTTAGGGCTAGCATTTTCGCCGATGGTGGTCTGTATTCCGCTGGCAATTGCGATCCCGCGTTGGCTTGATAATTTGGGCCGGATAACTGCCCCATCGCTGGGCCCATCCTGATTCAATCCAACCAGTGGCTTGATGACCGAGCCGCCTTGAACCTCGTGGTCATATTGGCGGACGATCCAGTGTTTTGAGGCAATATCCGGGTGTTGTAAAAGTGCCAAGAGAGCATCATTGATCGCTGGCGGGTCTGGCGGGTCAGTGTCAGTAGTGTGGGGTATCGGCTTGTGCCACTCAGCACGCCGTACCGGCATCGGGACGCCGTCATGAAGTAGTGACATTGAAATGCGGCCGACTTCCTGATGGGCAAAGCTCAATCGAAGTTCCGGCTCGCCGGTGTCGTTCAACTGGCCGAAGGATCCTAGGTCACAGATTTCCACATCTTCGGCATGACAAAGATCACGGAGTGCGGGGACCTTGTCGGCCGGGACCGCCAGTACCATCCGCTCCTGTGCTTCGCTGATCCAAATTTCGGTGTATGTCAGTCCCTGATACTTCAATGGCGCTGACTCAAGTGTGACACAGGCGCCAATCTCACTTCCCATTTCACCAATCGCACTTGAAAAACCACCAGCGCCACAATCTGTAATGGCGTTAAATAGTGGCCCGTCGGGGTGGTCTCGCGCCGTTAGGATGACGTCCATCGTCTTTTTTTCTGTGATCGGATTGCCAATCTGGACGGCGTGGGCAAACTCTTCTTCGTGGGTGTCAGTCAGTTCGGAACTCGAGAATGTTGCGCCGTGGATGCCGTCACGTCCAGTACGTCCGCCCAGGATCACGATGCGGTCCGCAACCTTTGGGTTCCCAAAGGCGAATTGCACGGGGATCAATCCAATGCATCCGGCAAATACAAGTGGGTTGCCTAGGTATTCATCATCGAAAACAACCGCACCATTGACAGTTGGAATTCCGATGCGGTTTCCATAATCACGGACTCCAGCTACGACCTGTTCGAGGATTCGTTTGGGTGCGATGACCCCTTTGGGTAGCTTGGTCACTTGGGGGGGGGCAACAGCAAATGTGTCAGTGTTGGCGATCGGTTTGGCTGCAAGCCCTGTGCCGAGGATGTCGCGTATACATCCACCGATGCCCGTTGCTGCACCGCCATAGGGCTCGATTGCGCTTGGATGATTGTGGGTTTCGACCTTGATGGCTATTCCATGGGTGTCGTCAAACCTAATGATGCCAGCATTATCATCAAAGACACTCACACAGAAATCATGCTGTTCGCCAATACTGTTATTGATTAAATGTTTCGTTGCGGCCACGACAGTGCTTTTGAGGAGATTGTTAATCGTAATGGATCCGTTATCGTTGAGTGTATGTCCTGGCCGGTCAGCAATCTGGTCGGGACCAAGGCCGGTGATTGATTTGTCATTGGAATCAGGGTGGTAATGAACGGTTGCTTTGAACGTTTTATGGACACAATGTTCTGACCATGTTTGGGCAAGGGTTTCTAGTTCGATGTCCGTTGGTTCTCGCCCAATCGAGCGATAGTGTTTTTGAATGGCCAGCATTTCATCAAGGGACAGGAACAGGTGGGCTTGACGTGAAAGCTTGGTTAATCCATGGTTGTCCAAGTCACATAGGGATATTTGGGAAACATTGGCCTCGTATTTCGAGGTGTGCCTGAATGCCGGTGGTGAGTAGGGTGTGAGGTGAATGTCATGGATCACAGGATTGGCGAGGCAGGCCCGTGCAAGTTTGTCAATTGTTTTCGAATCCAAGTCTTCGCTGATTAGGTCATATCGTTGGGCCGTGCAGACTTGAATGTCGTCGATCTCCAGGTGCGGCAGCATTTCAACAATGGCTTGTCGGGTTGATTCGGCAACAGGATCCATCACGCCTGGCTTGTAATGGACTTCAATCGTTGTTTGGTTGGATTGCGGGTGTGTAGCGCCAATGGCGTGTGACTGGTTGACTGAATCGGTTAGTAGTTCCGTTCCGATGCATTCAAGTTCACTGGGGTCAAGGGCCGCTTCGATGAGGAAGATTTTGGTGGTTGAGATCTCGAGGATCGTAGGGCATATACGCTTTGCCTCATCTAGAACGGCGCTTCCGGCAGGATCTGGCTGGCCTTTAAGCGGGCGGACTTCAATACGATGGACGCGAGCAGATCTTCGGGGTGTAGTTGTTAATGATGCAGTCATTTTGTTCACGATAGGCGACAAGCACCACGGATTGCAAGCGGTTGGTTTATAGAATGCCCTGGCCGGTCAGGTGTGCCGTTAACTGGGCCACCGGGTCCTCATGTGAATTAATGATGTTTGTCTGCCAGTTACGCTGAGTCGCGGCGGCAATATTGTCCCGGCGATCGTCGAAGAAGAGGATGGTTGCGGGTGATACTGCGCAGGTGTTTTCTACGTGTTCGTAAATTGCGGCGGTGGGCTTACGTTGGCCGATTTTATGGCTGGCGAATCGGTAATCCAGGCGATCCAATGGTAGGTGGGATGGTGTGTTGTCGTTCATCATCTGCCAGTGGCGGGCTACGGTGTTGGATAAGCAGGCGGTGCGAACATTTGCATTGGCCACCTTTTCGAGCAATGTGTCTGTGCCTTCATAGGGCTTTTTGAGCCAGACGGTGTTCACGGTGGACGCTTGAGCTGTGGTGATCTGGCACAACTTTGCCGTCTGCTGATCAAATTGGTCGGTTTCGATATGTCCGCATTCATGTAGCTCCACGAGATTAGTAAGCTGGTGGCACACATTGGGGTCGCCCATAGCCGGGGATGGCGGCAAGTTGGCCAGGTTAAAAGCCTCCTCCCAATCATTGCAAACATCGATAAGTACATTGCCTAGATCAAAACAGACAAGTTGTACTGTACTGGTGGACATTACGGTCGTGGGTGATAGCGAACAGTGTGGCCTGATCAAAGGGTGAAGATCGCAGTAATCAAATGCGTATAAAACCTCGGTATTTCTGGCTGGGGTTACTGTCGTATTTGGCCGTCACCCCGAACGATCCATTTATAGGTTGTCAGGTCAGCAGCACCCATTGGCCCCCGGGCGTGAAGTTTGTCAGTGCTGATGCCGATCTCGGCGCCGAGGCCGTACTCGCCGCCATCAGAAAAACGTGTCGAGCAATTGACCATTACATTTGCCGAGTCGATCTGTTCGGTGAATTGGTCCGCGAGCTGTACGGATGTGGTGATAATCGTATCCGTGTGCTTGGATCCGTAATGATTGATGTGGTGGACGGCTCCATCCAGGTTGCTGACTGTTTTGACCGCCACGACCAGATCAAGATACTCCGCATGCCAGTCTTCCTCGGTGGCGGGTTTGGCTCCCGCAAATGCCTTGCATGTTTCCTGGTCGCCACGGATTTCGACGTCCCGGTCCGCCATCGCTTGGCAGATGCGTTCCAGCACCCCATTCTCTAGGTGGTTTTGGTCGAACAGCAGCGTTTCTGCCGCATTGCAGACAGCAGGGTTCTGCGTTTTGGCATTTACACAAATGTCCAGTGCCATCTGCTCGTCGCACGGAGCGGCTATATACACATGGCAGTTGCCGGTGTAATGCTTGATGACTGGTATATGCGCCTGCTGGACCACCGCTTTGATCAATGATTCGCCACCGCGGGGGATTGCTAGATCAATCTTGCCTTCCATGCGAAGCAATTCGCCAACCGCAGTCCGGTCGGGGGTTTCTACAAACTGAACCACATCAGTATTAAGTCCGCTGTCGGTCAGTCCGGTACGAATGCATTTTGCAATTGCAGTGTTGGAGTGCCGGGCCTCCTTGCCACCTCTCAGGATGACAGCATTGCTGCTCTTGATGCATAGGGCGGCGGCATCGCTTGTGACATTGGGCCTGCTTTCATAAATAAACAGCAATACGCCGATGGGCACACGGCGTTTGTCGATCCGAAGTCCATTGGGCCGGCGGTACCCTTCAATGAGTTGACCGATTGGGTCTACTTGTTCGGCGATTTGTCTGACCGAGGCGGCCATTTTTGCCAGGCTTTCGTCGTCTAGGGTGAGCCGTGCAAGCAGTGGCGAGGAGAGACCTTGCGTCTCGCCTTCATCCAGATCTAATTGATTGGCGCGGATGATTGATGATGCGGCCTCCTCTATGTGCCCAGCAACAGCATGAAGCGCTTTGGTTCGTGAGGCTCCGGAGACTGTGGATAGCGACTGGCTGGCGATGGCCGCGTGATCGGAAAGCTGGCAACAATAATCTCGAATGTCCTTCTGTGACTGGTCGGTCGCCCCAGATGTAGATCTTGTCAATTATCGACACCTTTTTGTTGTTTCTATCGGGTCGGGTTACTGAGGTCGTCTGTTTTGCCAATACTCTGGGCCACCAACTTGTGTAATTCTACCGATTGGCGGTGAAATTATCCATGGCGATCAAGGATTATCCTCGCCAGGCACTGAGAGACTGTTTGGTGGCCTTGCTGTTTCAATTCCTATTCAAGGGTGCTGATGTTGGTATTAACCGCAGGCGGTGTGTGTTTGGGGGTGATGGTTATGTTGACCGAGGTTGGTGCCTCATCAATGATAAAATCAAGCGGGGCAATCCAACTGGTTTTGAAGGTTTCTTCCACCGGACCATTGAGTTTGCTGAGTGTATTCGCCTTGATATGGACGTAGAGCATGACATCGCTATTACGGATTTCTGTAAAGCGATCGCTGGGTACGGAAAACCCGACGTCCTTGAACTCATCTGCTGAATCAATGTTGAAGTTGAAGTTGGCGGCATGTTCCGGCAGAAGTAGGAGGCGAACTGGCAGCGGGGGGTCGGGATGCCATTTCTGATTCTGGTTTTTAATTGTGAATGTGACATCGGTTTGGGGCGGTGAAATGGATGGGCGAAAGCCAGATGGAAGATTGTCCACGAGAAATCCCGGTAATCGAACTTCAAGTGAAGTTTCGGTTTGGGGGGTGCCCACGCGGGATTCGTCAAGTTGGGTGGCATTAAGTGCTAAGCGGGTTTCGAGGTATTCAGTTGAGAATCTTTTGAGCAGGCTTTCGGGTAAAAGTATGCTTGCGGTGTTAGGGTTGGCCGTGGGTTTTCCGGAAAAGGAAATCTTCGCGTTGGTGTTGATCTTTATGGGCAAGGTGTGTTCTGTCAGGCGATGTGTCGTGATCGAGACACTCTCAGGGATCACGCTCTCGAGGATGACGCCATGCGGGGCGAGTTTCGGGTGGGTTGCAATTGCCTGTTTGAGATCAACTGTTTTTATGCCGCCATCGCGTATCCCTCCCGCTTCAACCTCCAGTAGAAGGGGTTTTAGTTCAAGCTTTTCAATGGTCTCGATCTGCCCAGCGGCGCATTTGTACTTGATGGTGACGAGGGTCAGATCATGGATTTCTAAGTATAGATCTGAAGGTGTGGGCGAAAGGAACTGGATTTTGATGCGGATTTCGTCCGTTTTGAGGGTATTGGCTTCTGCGTAGAGCCAGATTAACAAGGTGACAATGGTGACAAGTAGGGCATTGCGACCCTTTTGCCATGGGCTGGACTGTTTTTTGGCCATGATGGTCAGAGGTTAGCCTTCCTGGGAGGGAACGTCATCTGTTCCGACTTCACTATCTGCAGGTAATTGACTAGGGCCCAATCCTTCAATCAGCCTTTTGCGCATTTCATCGATACTTAGATCACGGGTTAAGATGCCGCGTTCAGCAACGCTTGTTCGTCCACTTTCTTCACTGACCACCAGGACCATGGCATCACTTTCCTGGGAAAGGCCGATCGCTGCCCTGTGTCGGGCGCCAAGTTCCTGACTGATCTGTTCGCCTTCTGCAAGCGGAAACTGTACGCCAGCGGCAATAACCCGGTCCCCCCTGATGACCAGCCCCATGTCATGCAAGGCACTGCCGGGCCAGAATATGGTGTTGATCAGGGACTGGGATACATTGGCTTCAATTCGTGTTCCTGATTCGATAATGCCACCCATGCCTACCTGGCGTTCAATGGCAATGAGGGCACCGATTTTATTTTGGCTTAGATATCCCACTGCGGCCAGCAATTCTTCAATGACACGAGCTTTGCGTAAGCCGCCTCCTCGGAATAATCGGGCTTCGCCTAGACGCACTAGGCCACGTCGCAGTTCGGGCTGAAAAACGATAATGAGACCCAGGGTGATGACGCCAAGGAATTTTTCGTATAGGTAACGCAAGCGGCCAAAGCTGTCTTCTGATCCAAATGCACTAATGCTCAGCGTCGCAATCACCAGCAGGATAATGACGCCTTTGAAAACGCCAGCGCCACGGGTGCCTCGCAGGAATCGAAATACGAGATAGACCAGTACCGCGATCGCCAGCAGTTCAAACGCCACCTCGATGGGCGGCTCGGCTAGTAGGCGTCTGAACTGTGAAATGATGCGATCGAAGTGCACGTGTTTAACTCAAGGGGCGGTGTTGTGCTGTGTCTGGCAGTATTGTTCGGGCCTGTAAATTGGTATCTGGTGGTCAATTATTGTATCGGCAGCCGGTTGCACAGAAGTCGAATTGGCTTGGGTTTTTATGTGGTCATGCGGCCTTGAATTCCCTCGCTGAGGCATTTTAAGCGAGCCAAGTGGCTGGGTTAGTCTTTCGGTGGTCTGCGGTTATATCTGTGTCGCTATATACTAGGCGGTCTGGAGTAGAAAGGGTTGCATAATTTGGCAAACTGTCCCAAAAATCGTTGTTCTGATACAAGCCTGGGTTTTCAGCGGTTGGATCAGATGTCCGGCAGTTCGCCATACTCCGGTTGTTGTCTTCGTCACTCCAAGTACTGCTGGCCAGTTCATTGGGTATTGGTTTGGCCGCCAGGCAGGTTATGATGGGCGTTGTGTTGCCGGTTATTTGTCGGGATGCAATCAGGTCTTGATTTGTTATGGCGTGCAGCAGGTGGTTGATGCGTTACCATTGCTAGCCTAAAGGGAAGTTTGTTTACAGATTACATTAAGTTCAACGAGGTCCATGTCATGGATAAGAAACGCCTGCTGGAGTTACGAGATATTTACCGAGATGGGTTGCTCGGCGACACGATTCCGTTCTGGCAGAGTAGGATCATTGATGACGAGTACGGTGGTTACCTGAATTACCGCGATGCTGATGGTTCCTTGTTGAGTACAGACAAGGCGGTTTGGGTTTTAGGTCGTATTGTCTGGATGTGGAGCCGATTCTATAACGAGATTGAAAAGCGAGATGATTGGCTTGAGCTGGCCAAGCATGGAGTTGATTTCATGCTTAAGCATGCTTTCGATGAAGATGGACGTATGTTTTATCTGCTGACCCGTGATGGTCGCCCGATCCGTAAGAGACGCTATCTGTTTACCGAGACGTTTGGTGTGGTTGCTCTTGCTGAATATGGCCGGGCAACCGGGTCGGATGAGATGATCCAGCGGGCAAATGATCTCTACAGGCTGATTATTAAGTACCACACGACACCGGGCCTTCTGGAGCCCAAGATCTTTACTGAGACACGCCAGCTCAAGGGGCATGCAATGCCCATGATCCTGCTCGCCATGAGCCAGGTTCTTCGGGAGGCATCCGGTTCGGATCCATTCTATGAACAGGTCATCACGTCCTCCATGGACGAGGTCTTTGGCGAATTCTTGAAGCCGGAGAAGCGATGTTTGCTTGAGGCCGTCCAAGCCGATGGGAGTATTCTCGATACCCCCGAAGGGCGTACTGTTAATCCGGGGCATGCTATCGAGACGTCCTGGTTTTTAATGACTGAAGCGCGGCACCGTAATGACATGTCGATAGTTCCCCGTGCCTGTGAAATTCTCGAGTGGTCACTGGAGATTGGTTGGGATTCGCAACATGGCGGGATCCTATACTTTGTGGATTGCGATGGGAAGGCGCCAGAGCCATACGAGCATGAACTCAAGTTGTGGTGGCCGCACAATGAAGCTCTTTATGCTCTGCTTTTAGCTCATCACCTGACCGGTGACGCCAAGTGGAGTGATTGGTATGAGCGTGTGCACGAGTGGGCCTTTGCCCATTTTCCAGATAAGGTCAATGGTGAGTGGTTTGGTTATCTGCGTCGGGATGGGACGGTAAGCAACACCGTTAAGTCCAACCATTGGAAGGGCCCATTTCACCTGCCGAGGATGCAACTGTATGGCTGGAAAATTTTGGAAGAAATGATTCAGGCGAAAGGGTAGTAGGTGAACAGCGAAATTGCCCAGATGTTCGACTTGTCGGGAAAGATCGCAATGATCACTGGCGGTGCTCGGCATCTTGGCTATGACGGCGCCTGTGTTCTGGCTGGAGCTGGTGCTGACCTGGTCATTACATCACGAACCAAGTCAAGTGCAGAAGAAACCGCAAGCAAGCTTAGGCAAACTTACGGGGTAGATGTCCTGTCGCTTGAACTGGATCAGTCGAGTCATGGTGGTGTCCAGGCGGCCGTGGAACTTGCGCAAGCGTGGAAAGGCCGGTTGGACATCCTGCTGAACAACGCTGGTGGCGGGTCCGGCAAGAGCGTCGCATTTTTGTTTGACCGGGATCCCCGGGACATCGATTCTATGATTAACGTGAACCTGACGGGTGTGATTTATTGTTGCCGTGAGGTTGGGCGGATTATGCAGCGGCAAGGTCGCGGGAAGATTATTAATATTGCATCGATTGCCGCTTTGCTGGGTCGTGATCGCAGAATGTATGAGAAGCACAAGATGATGGGCCAGCCGGTGGACTACGCTGCGGCCAAGGCCGGTGTGCTAGGCTTGACGCGCGATCTGGCGGCGTTACTGGCGCCTTCAGGTGTTTATGTAAACGCGATTTCACCTGGAGGTTTTGCACGGGGCGATCTGCCGGAATCATTTATAGATGACTTTGCAGATGGAACAGCCCTTGGGCGAATGGGGCGTGATGGGATCGACCTGAAAGGCGCCATATTGTTCTTGGCTTCACCAGCTTCAGATTATGTGGTTGGGCATAACCTGGTCGTTGACGGTGGCTTTGAAATGTGGCATTGACGGTCAAGTCAACAGGCGCCCCACAAGGCAATTAAAATAAGACCGCTGGTAATGAGCAGTGACGCTGTCATGCGTACCATTGCGCCTGGTTCCTTGAAGATGATGAACGCCAAAAATACACCAATAACAATACTGAATTGACGGAAGGCGACTACATAGCTGACTTGGTTGGTGATTTGCAGGGCGAAGATGACCATAAGGTACGACGCCCAATTCAGGAGGCCGGCTGTTAGTGGTAATAGCCAGCCTGGGCTGGGGCTGTTCGTGCACCGCCTGCGACTGGCGGGTGTCAGGAAACTATAGACGATCAATGCAACAACAAAGAAAACGTAAGTGTAACGTGCAGCGGAAAGGGGTCGATTTAGCGGAAGTGTCGCCAGTTCAGTTGCGCCGATCTTGTCGGTCAATGAATATCCTATCGTCCCCATTGCCGCTAGCAGCACCCACCCGAAGGCCCGGTTGGCGTAACGATTTTTTTGGAAAACACGAAACGATGTCTGTGGCGCAAGAAGGCAGCCCATGACAATCAATGACAGTCCGAGCCAGCCTGGTGAAGTCGGCCACCGTCCGAGAATTACATCGGCAACGGCGATGAAGAGGACTGGTAATGCTCGTGCGATTGGATAGATAAACGTAAAGTCAGAATTCTCGTAGCCTTTTGCCAGTCCGGTGAAATAGAGTCCACAAAAGATGCCGGATATTGCAGAAAGAATCCAGAGCCTGGCGCCAAGTGGCGCCAGGAAAAACTCGAAAATTATCATTGGGATCAATCCAATGGCCACGATTGCTAAGAGCATTCGGAAGACGAACTGTATCTCGGACCTCTTGCGGCGGACCATGAGATTCCAACTGGCATGTAGTAATGTCGAAATAAGAATGATGGTAATTGCGGTATTGGGCATCAGTTGATGTGTGCTGTTAATCGGAAGCCAGTTGGGTGATGTGTTTGATTGAGGCTCCGGTTGCGCGAAGTTGCGCCAGTTGGCGATGCCCGATCCGCACGGTCATCAAGACGCGTGTGTCCACGTACTGGCGGTCCAATACGGTTGCGCGGCTCTCCAGGAAATGCATTGCCTTGCCGTCGGCAATGTCAAGTTCAAGTTGTATATGCTGCATTGAACCTCGCATTGCCTTGCGAACCATGTCGGCCAGGTTGTCCACGCCGAGGCCTGATTTGGCGCTAATGGTAATGGCCTTGGGGTATCTACTGGTCATGATCAGGGTGTCAGCATTATGTTCAAGCAAATCGGTCTTGTTAAGAAGCATGATACGGGGCTGGTCAGTCGCCCCGATTTCATCAAGAACCTGACCGACGGTTTCGAAATGGTGATCGCCACGTGGATCCGATATGTCCAGCACAACCAGCAGCAAATCGCTGTGTACGGCCTCTTCGAGGGTAGCCTTGAAACTCGCCACAAGATGGTGGGGTAAATCGCGTACAAAACCGACTGTGTCGGACAACATCACGGTGTTGCCCTGGCCGAGGTGCCACTTTCGCGTTCGTGTCGATAGCGTTGCAAAGAGGCGATCATCTGCAAAGGCGCCGCCATCGGTTACGGTGTTGAACAACGTGCTCTTGCCGGCATTGGTGTAGCCAACCAGCCCCACGGTGAAGAAATCCTCGTTCCGCCTAGCAACCTCCCGTTCTTTTCGCTGCTGGATATCAGTAATCTGTCGCTTTAGGTCACTTTTCTTTCTCTGGACAATTCGGCGGTCAGTTTCAAGTTGTTGTTCGCCTGGTCCCCGCGTACCAATGCCGGTCGGTGCTCCGCCGGCAATTCTTTCAAGGTGTGTCCACATGGCCCGTAAACGCGGGTAGGTATATTCCAATTGAGCCAACTCAACTTGGAGCTTGGCCTCGTGGGTTCGTGCTCTTGCTGCGAAAATATCAAGAATGAGTTCGCTGCGGTCTAGGATCTTGCAGTTGCAGATCTTTTCAAGGTTGCCGATTTGTGATGGGCTCAGGTCGTTATCAAAAATGACAACATCAGCTTCATGGGTAGTCACCATTTCCGCCAATTGCTGTGCTTTGCCGGACCCTAAGTATGTTGCCGGGGCGGGGCGGGTCTTCTTTTGGATCAGGTGATCTACGCAGATCGCGCCAGCAGTATCGGCAAGGCTTTGCAACTCACCGAGGGGGTCTTGCGGATCATTGTGGTGGCCGGGTAGCAGGCAGGCGACCAGCACGGCACGTTCACGAGCAACAGTCAGGAATTCACGTTGGCCCTGTTCCATTGGTAACAGTCTAGCCGGGATTGTTCGACAATGGCCAACGGTATTGGGTGTTAACGACGCCGCGGAGTAGGTCAATATCTGCAAGGTCAACAGCCCTGTCATATAAAATGACGTCATATCTCTATCAGTTGCGAGATGCGTGCTGTCAAATCAGATGAAAACCGGTTGCCTGCTGCAGGGTGTGCCGTATTTGATCCGGACGGATTTTCCCTGGCTTATTGGGTGTTTTGAAATATTCCGCCACCTAAGCTGAGACCAGTTGCGTGGCCTGGTCATAGACTTGCAGACATTTTTTGGCCGCACCGTCCCATGTTAGTTGTCTGACTTCAAGGTCAGCTTGTTCACGCAGTGTACTGGACAGGGGAGGATGGCGCAGTACTGCGATAATTTTATTCGCAATTTCATCTGTATCCCAGAAGTCCACTTTCAGTGCGTGTGTGAGCACCTCGGCAACGCCGGATGTTTTCGAGATGATAACCGGCACGTCATGCCGGATGGCTTCTAGTGGGGCGATGCCAAATGGCTCGGAAACACTGGGCATGACGTAAACATTTGCGATTCTAAAGACGCGTTCTACATCTTTGCCTCGTAGGAACCCCGTGAACAGGACCTGATGCCCGATGCCTTCCCGCACTGCTAGGTCAATCACGTCAGTGATCTTGTCACCAGAGCCGGCCATCACGAATTTCACTTCCTGTTCTTTTTCCAAGACTTTCTTGGCTGCGCGGACGAAATATTCCGGTCCCTTCTGCATGGTAATGCGCCCAAGAAAAAGGACGATCTTGTCGCTGCGCCGAATTGCAGGCTCGCCATGCAGCCCGGGTAGTGGATTGACATTTTCAATACCGTTGTAAACAACCTCAATCTTGTCGGGGTCGACGCCGAATCTGTGTTGGATGATGGATTTGGTGAGATACGAGACTGCAATAACCCGCATCGCACCATGCATCCCCCTCCGCTCGATATCGTATACCGGTTGGTTGATGTTTTCACCTGACCGGTCAAATTCCGTGGAGTGAACATGCGTAATAAGGGGCCGACCGCTAAGCCGGGCAACAGCGAGGCCTGCGGGGAAGGTCAGCCAGTCATGAGCGTGGATGACATCGAAGTCTTCACCTCGTGCGAGATTGAGGCATAAGTCGGAAAATCTTTGGCACTCATCAAGCAAATCGCCACTATAGTCCAGCGGGCCAGTTCCGGGTCCGAGCCCTGATACCAAGGAGGCGGTGGCTGGGGCGGATTGATTGGATTGCATACATTGTCGTGATGCGGCAGGCGGTGGCTGCCGTAATACCCCGCCAGCGGACTGGTAGGGGCTATACATTCGTGCGGGTATTGCCTGGAACTTGATGTTCGGATCCAACTGTGCGTCGCTGTCGTCATGGGAAATGGTAGCGGGCGATATGCCGGAAGCCGGAGTTTCTGATTCGGCTAATGGTGATTGTGGCGTGAGCAGGCGAACATGGGATGTGTTTTGGGTGTCAATCACTTTCGGTAGCACGAAAGTGATTTTGGTGTTTTGGCGGCTCAGCGCCAAGGTCAGCCCGTGGCATGCCGTTCCCAGTCCACCACTGATGAAGGGTGGGAATTCCCAGCCAAGCATGAATACGCGCATCGGCATCACCCTGTGGGGTTTTGGTAAAACCTCAGTGTTAATGCATTGTTCATGATGAGGCGGGCAGGTTTGGATCCAAACTCAACTCGCCCAATATTGAATGTGATCAACACCCTAATCGTACGCAGGACTCTAAAAGCGTGGTTTGCCAGTGGTGGGTTCTTAGCCCCTGTTGGTGGTGAAGAGCTCAAGTTGTATGGCACAAAGTTAATACTGAAACCGCCACGACTGGCGAACCACTACCAATCATCAACTGTAGCGTAGCGTAGCGGTTGCGGTTAGCCCGTCAAGCAAAATTAGCAAGATGTCGTTCCGCCCTTTTGTGCAGGGTGGTGTGATTGGTGTTGTCGAACTACTTCAAAAAGAAGGATTCCTGCTGTTGTTGCGGCATTTAATGAGTCAATGGTTTGCCGGCTGGTTGTTGTGAAGGGAATGGTAATGAGCTCATCTGCTGCTCGTTTCCATCGGTCATTTAGTCCGGTTGGTTCACTGCCGATCACCAATGCCACTCGGTCGGTATATGGGACATCAAAATAAGGCCGCGTAGCGCCTGGTTCGGCTGCTAGGATTCTCACCTGACGATCGGCCAAAAAGGATAGGATGTTTTGGGAGTTTTGGCACACAATGGGCAGGCTGAATACGGCACCAGTGCTAGCGCGAATGGCATTCGGGTTCATGGTGTCTACGACTGCATCAGCCAACAGCATTCCACTTGCGCCGGCGGCCAGTGCGGATCTTGCCATTGCGCCAACATTGCCCGGTTTGGTTGCGCCCACGCAAACAAGCCACAATTCTGGTGGGGTGATATCGTCTAGGTCCTTTAGTTGCCATGTCCGTTGTTCAAAGATGGCAAGAATGCCCTCTGGTTCTTTACGGTAAGTCATCCGTATAAATACCGCCGAATCGACCTCATACCACTGGGCCGCATTAACTTCCGCATTGTTCAGGTGGATCTTGATCTTATCAGCACCAAGTCCCAGTACCGCTGGGCAAAAATACAATTCACACATGGTGAGTCCTGCCTGAAGGGCTCGACTCACTTCGCGCATGCCTTCGCAGGCAAAGATGCCCATGTTATCACGCCGCCTTCGGCGCCAAAGCGATTTGGCGTTTTTGATATGGGAATTGCTTACGCTGGCCAATCGGATAATCTTGTTCACAGAAGGTATTGTACAAAGGTCGGGCTGAAGTCTGGTCCAACTACTTGGTGCGGAGCAATATATATGTCAGTTGTTTGCTCGTTGATAGATCAACTCCATGAATTTGAATCGCCATTGGTGGCCGAAGCGATGGACGCCATGGATTGTCCCGGTATCGGCGAATGTTATATGAGCCGCAATATTCGCCAGATGACCGCACAGTCGCAGCCGATGGTCGGTATCGCGATGCTTCTTGAAACAGACACTAGTTCAAGGGGAGGGGAACGAGATAACATGGCCCTGATGGAACTAATGGAATCGATGGGGGATAATCCCACTCCCTATGCGATTGTGATGAAGGCGATTGGCGCCCGCCCTGAGCATGAATGCATCGTGGGTGACGGTATGGTTAAAATTGCGGCTGCTGCCGGTTGCATTGGATTCGTGACAGATGGCGGTATTCGCGATCTGGAGGGTATTGATCGGGAGGGCATGCCGGTATTTGCTGCCGGTGCGGCAACTGCGCATTCAAGCTTTATGATCCGACGTCCACAGGGGCCAATTGAGATTGGTGGTGCGCAGGTCAATGAAGGTGATCTTTTGCACGGCGACATCAATGGTTTGCAGATCATTCCCAAGGCGTGCCATCAGGGTATCGTCGAAGCGTGCATTCTTTCCCGAGAATTTGAAACTCGGGCTCATGTGTTTGGTCGTCGATCAGACAAGACCTGTCGCCAGAAGCGACAAAACACTCAAAAGCTTTATGCCGACCACCAGGCCCGTTGTCGAAAGTTGTTGGCTAAGTAAGCTTATTCATGATTTGCTGGGTCAACTCCCAGAAGCCGGACTCTCGAAAAGCGGTTGCAGCACCAGAAAGAGAAGCGGTGTGTTGCGTGTGATGATTCCATTTGTTTTGTGCTTCAAGCAGGTGATGGCGGCATTGATCAGCCAAGGCGGATTTGGGGTGGTATGGTTGCTGCTGGGTATGGCGACGGTATGCGGCGAGGCCAGCCAGCAGTTCATGAATGGCGCCAAGCAACGCATCAGCATATTCCAAGGTGTGGAGCATTGGTTCGAGTGTCGGGCGATTTGATTCGGTGATGAGCTGTTTGAGGGCAATGCGGTCTTTGCTGATCATGTCTACAGCTCGTCGTTTCTCATTAATAACCTGTTCCAGCTGTGAAGCGGGTAAGTGTTTAATCATCCGCCAAATGGCATGGGCATCGAGTAGATCATCCTGGATCCAGTCGGCATTGGGGTGCCATGAGTCTGGCAGGCTTTGGGCGTAGGCTCCAATATAGAAGCCATTGAGAACCACCTCGTGTGAGTGCTGGAGAAGTTTCAAGATGGTCTCGGCCAGATCGCAATCCGTGATATCCAATCGCTCCTTCATCCACATGAGGGCAAGTTGTTGCTGGTTGTTGGTCGATCCGTCAGCAACTTTTGGTACCGCATAAACATTCGCGTCGATCCATGTCTCGTTGCTTACGAATGGGCCACCCCAGCCGCCACCACGAACCCAAGCCCACAAGCCAGCAAGATGAACCTGATCCGGCAGGTGGTTCAAACCGGTTTTCTGTACACTCTGGGTTATTTCAGGTGGGCCATCGCACCACAGC
The DNA here is from genome assembly GCA_002716625.1 of Phycisphaeraceae bacterium. GTDB lineage: Bacteria > Planctomycetota > Phycisphaerae > Phycisphaerales > Phycisphaeraceae > UBA6626. The sequence continues at coordinate 36,482 of PBAS01000062.1, forward strand.
GGGACCTGCCAGTTTGGGATAGCGCCTTTTCCTTCGTACTCACGTTGGCATTCGAGTTCGTAGATGATCGGGTGATTTTCGCAGGCGAGGCTTGCCTGGTTCCAGTGTTGATAACGCCAAAAGTCAGTTTGGGTGAATTTGAACGACAGCATGAACCTGTCATCTCGTGGAAGCCCGCGTATGGCTCGACGGCAAACATCAATGGAATCATGCATGCCGGTGGGTCGGACATTCCATGCTCGTACAATAAGATTCAGTTCCAATTCACGAATCAGCAGGTTATAGAACGCAGTTACGATCTTGTTGATTCGTTTGGCCCGCCCAAGACGGCTGCAGCGTGCGCAGTGAGGCAGTAAAATATCATTGCCGGTGAGATGGGGTAGGCGTGCAGCCTCGTTGTCGCCAAAGCGGATCACTACACCACGCACATGGTTGAATCGGCGCAGAAGACTACGCAGCGCGTCAACGGAAGCAGAAATCGCCTCGTTGCTGGCAGGGCAAAGTGTGACTGGCCTGGCTTTGCAGCAAAACTGATCCCGGTGTTGGTCTACCAGGTCGGTACTCAGGCTCAAAACATCGTAGCTGAGGTAGACGTCCAACTTTGCTGCGCAAGCCTGGTTGATCTGTTGGTCAACCAGGTCAAACTGTTCAGATAGCCAATGGTGTAGCTGGCGATCTGCAACGTTGCCGTTTATCTCGACACCCGACAAGCCAGTTGTTTCATATAAGACAATACCATTGTAGCCAAGGCGGGAGAGTTCCTGTGGGTCACGGTAACGTGTTTTGGTGACCGGAGCGCCTGGGTTGTCGAGTATGGTTGCCAGTTTGAGCATGCAGGGGTTTTAGTGCATGTCCAGGAGGGGGGCAAGCCCGTTTGATCAACGATCCATTGCCTGTGATGCCAGCGGTGGTGGTTGGGATGGGCGTGGGCATGCAGTTGGGGCGAAAATATCGGCATCCCCGTGGTTCTTGAGATCGTATGGATGGGGAGTACGACAGGATGGCAACGCGCTAATTGCAGTTGTCGAGATTGGGTGATCTCGAGAGCCAATTCGCCGCCTGTTTGTTTTATTGGCTATGGGTATCGGTCGCTGCCGTTGGCATTTGCAAACTGCCAACAGCCTGCTCAAGGTGGTTGTAACCGAGTTTGGAGAGCCAGGAAACCAGTTGATCGCTTATATTTGTAGGGGTGGCGGGGTTGATGAACAGTCCGGTTCCAACCGCCAGGGCACTGGCGCCAGCCAGGATGAATTCTGCCGCATCCTGCCAGTATTGGATGCCTCCCATTGCGATGATTGGTACGTTAGCCTGGCGGGCTACATTTTGGTAGACCCTATTCACAAGGTAGACCGCAAGCGGTCGAATGGCCGGTCCGGAAAGTCCGCCCGTCCCGTTGGCCAATCGGGGGCGACGATGGTAAACGTCGACCGTGAGCGCCGTGTAGGTATTGATCATACTCAGAATATTTGCGCCGCCATTAATCGCGGCACGCGCCGTTTGGCAGATATCACCCACATTGGGTGATAGTTTCACAATCAAATTGATGTTGGGGGTGATCGATTGGCGTACTTTGGCGACCAGTGGTTCCAGCAGATCGGGGTTGGTTCCAAAGTCGAGTCCGCCAGCCACATTTGGACAGGAAACATTGAGTTCGATGGCATCAATATCATCTTCTGCCGAAACATGGGTGGCGAGTTCGGCGAATTCATTTGCATCATGGCCAGCGATATTGACAATGATGCGAGGTCCTGATGCGCGTAACTGGCGAAGTTGTGGCAGCTTTTCCTTCAAAAATACTTCCAGCCCAACATTTGCAAGTCCAATTGCGTTGAGCATGCCGCCGCGGGTTTCCACGATCCGGTATGCTTCATTACCTTTTCGAGGTTTTGCCGTGATTGTCTTGGTGACAAATGCACCCAATCGTGACAAGTCGAGCAAGTCGGCGTATTCAAAGCAATAGCCGCATGTGCCCGAAGCGGTCATCATGGGGTTCGCTAGTTTCAGGCCAGCTAGGTTTACATTTAGGCTTGGTTCTTCGCCGTTCATTGCTTGCTGGGGTATCTTACTCGAAGTGGCTGGCGGAGCGTTAATGCCCTGCCCTGTTGGACTCTAGGAAGATTCGCGGCAGGAAAAGAGGCGAGGGGTTTATATCATGAGGATGTTATAAACCGTTATTCACTCGGTGATACTTACCCATGGATCGAACTGATATACAGCAGGTATCTATTTTTGGCTTGTCTCAGCCCCGCTTGTATGAAATCATGCAGCAACAGGGAATGGCTAAATTCCGAGCGGACCAGCTGCTTGACTGGGTATATCGCCGGCATGTTACTGACCTGCAACAAATGCATAATATATCCAAGGAGGACAGGCAGTCACTTGGCAACATAATCCATTTCAAAAACGCCACCATTGCTGGTAAGCAGGCTGCCACCGATGGGGTTCGGAAACTTTTAGTTCACTGGGTGGATCAGGCGGCACAGGCGGAGTGCGTGCTGATACCCATACGAGGGCGTGCAAGCGCCTGCGTGTCAAGCCAGGTCGGTTGCCCGGTAGGATGCCGGTTCTGTGCATCTGGTCTTGGCGGATTGGATGGTAATCTCACCGCCGCTCAGATTGTGGAGCAGGTGTGGTTGTTGGATGAAATCAGCCGGTCGCCACTCCTTCATGCCGGATCCAAACAGGATTCGAGCCCGGCTGGTGTAACTCATGTGGTATTTATGGGGATGGGGGAGCCGCTGGCCAATTTTGAGGGGGTAACAGATGCGGTTCGAATCCTCACCGCGTCATGGGGGCTGAATATCTCAGCCCGACGGATCACCATCAGTACCGTGGGGCTGCCGGGACAGATTCGCAAACTTGCCGACTTGTCCTTGAAGATCACCCTGGCAATCAGCATTCATGCGCCCAACGATGAATTACGCGGTCGCCTGATTCCTTGGGCCAAGCGAGTCAGTCTTTCACAACTGGTTGAGGCGGGGCGATACTACTTTGACAAGACCGGACGGGAGGTGACGCTTGAATATGTGCTGCTTGGTGGTGTTAATGATCGGCCAAGCCAAGCCAAGGAACTGGCGGGAGTTGCAAAACGCCTGCGAAGCAATGTCAACCTGATTCGGTATAACGAGGTTGCCAGTCTGCCGTTTGAAAGGCCGGCAACAGAAGATGTCCGTCAATTCCAATCGATACTTCGCAAAGCCGGTATCAATACGCACATTCGTGCCAGTCGTGGACGAGATGTGGCTGCCGCATGCGGTCAGTTGCGACATGAATCCGTGTTGAGGGCGAACAATCGGCACGTATTATGAGTTTTGTTGTATCATCCTTGCGCAATGATGATACCAAAGGGTCCATGCAGATGACTGTATATGAAACATTGAGTCATGAAACGATTCGCATGTGGTGCATGAGCAATAACTATTGGCCGGCCTGTCAATCGGGTCAGCCGGATCGTATCCGAATTGGCGGCGCATCGTTCTCCGAGCCTGAATCGCTTGATCTGTTGGATTGGCCGGATTGGTTTGAGCAGTTTGAGAGTCGCCAGCTTAAGTTTGTCTACGATCCCACCCAGGGGTGGTTTGACCTGCAAAGTCGCAACACGCGTCCGGATTAACCGGATGGGCTTTTCGTGCGGTTGCTTGGGCGGGCAATTGTCTTGGTGGGGTGCCGATAGGCATTGGTCAGTCATGGTCAGGGAATGTGTCGCGAGTGTGCTTAAGGTGCTAATATTGATCGCTTGTCCAGCGAACAAACAACATGCTCAGCATATCACCAACTCATGGCGTTTATTCGTAACGCTGGGGTGTTGAAAAGTACGGCTGGCCTGCTTGCATGGGATCAGCAGGCAATCATGCCGCCTGGCGGCCTTGTCCATCGGTCGCAGCAACTTGCGCAACTGGCACGTATGATCCATGAAATGATGATCGATCCTCGCGTGGGCGATTTGCTTTCCGCGTGCGAGGCAGATGGTGACTGGGCCGATGATCCGTGCGCCGCAGCTTCGGTTAATATACGCGAAATCAGGTGGAAATACGAGCGGGCAACCCGTTTGCCGGCTGAACTGGTCGAGTCGTTGAGCGAGACTAGCGCCTTGGCCCATGGTAGATGGGTGGAGGCGCGAAAGGCAAATGATTTCGAACACTTTTGTCCATGGTTTGAGAAAATCGTGCAGTTGCAGAAACGCAAGGCGGAGTGTTTGGGTTCTGGCGATGGCGAACCGTGGGATGTGTTGGCTGATGAATACGAGCCAGGGTGCAGGGCCGCTGACATTGATCGGTTGTTCGCGTCATTGCGTAAGCAGCTTATTCCGCTTGTGAATGAACTAATGGCAAGTGCCCATCATCCCGGGAATGTATTATGTCAACTGGTGCGGCCTGGTGCCAAGTTCAAACAGTTTGTGCGTAAGCTTGCAGCAGACGTTGGGTTTGATTTTGACCGGGGACGACTGGATGAATCGCCGCACCCATTTTGTAGTGGTATCCATTGTCATGATGTACGGATGACCACCCGGTTCGACGAGCCTAACCCGGTAGAGCCGTTGTTCTCCACCCTGCATGAAACAGGTCATGGCATCTACGGCCAGAATTTGCCGGAAAGCCATTTTGGTACGCCCATGGGCGAAGCGGTTTCATATGCAATTCACGAAAGTCAAAGTCGGATGTGGGAGAATATGGTGGGGCGGTCGCGCTCCTTCTGGGTGTGGTGTCTGCCGAGGCTTTGTCAGGGTCTGGGGATTGGCGGCGACAAACTGGATGTGGATGGTGCTTACGGTTCGGCGAATATTGTTACACCAGGCCTGATTCGGGTTGAAGCTGATGAGGTGACTTACAACCTGCATATCATGGTTCGTTTTGAAATTGAGCGTGCTTTGATGAAAGACGAAATCCAGGTTCGTGATGTCCCATGTATCTGGGCAGAGAAGTACAAGGAGTATCTTGGTGTGGATGTGCCGGATGATCGGCACGGATGTTTGCAGGATATCCACTGGTCATCAGATGCGATTGGTTATTTTCCAAGCTATACGCTTGGAAATCTGTATGCAGCACAGTTCTTTGATGCGGCACAGGAGGCCCTTCCCGGGCTTGTCCAGTTGTTTGAGAATGGCGAGTTTTCGCCCTTGCGTGAATGGTTGAACAAGCATATTCATTGTCATGGGATGCGTTACCGATCAGATGAACTTTGCCAACGGGTTACCGGCCGGCCGTTATCTGCCGAACCTCTGCTGGGGCACTTGGTGGACAAGCTTCGGCCGATTTACGGGTTGTAGATCTGATGCGGCGGCTTGGTGGTGTGCCGGTTTTCTGTTTTATGCCAGGGCAGGATCAACGTGGGGTGTCATCGGTAGTCATTTTTCAGTCCTTCATCCTGAACGTGGAAAGCCACGCCGGTTCAATAGAAACTGAATTATTGTGTAATATCAGTGTTATGCCATCAAATGCGGTTGTTGACATCATCGATCTATCGACCCATGTCATGAACCTACCTCAGGTGAGTGGGCGGCAGGTCGAGCGATTTGCCCATCTGGGTATTGCTACTGTAACCGATCTGCTCAAGCATCTGCCGATCCGCTACGAACAGGAGCATGGTGAATCGTCAATTGGTGACCTGGTGATGGGGGTTGTGGGCTCGGTTCGTGGAATGATTACTGCAGCTCGTGCTGCACCAGCAGGGCGTGGCGGTCGCCAAGCAAAAATTGAGGTGACGTTGGAAGACTCCAGCGGTCAAATGAAATTAGTCTGGTTTAATGCTGGATATCTGCGCGGTCGTCTTCATCCGGGGATGCAAGTCCGGGTCCAGGGTAAGGTCACGACATATAAAAACAGGCAGCAGATGGTGAACCCTCGTTGGGAAATTATCGAGGAGGATGACCAGGTTGTCCCCAATCGCGATTATCTGCGGCCGGTTTACCCGGCTACGGAGAATCTTCCGAGTTGGGCAATAGAGAAGATCATCGGTGAGGTTCTTGAATACGTGGGGGGGCAGATTCTTGATCCACTGTCGAAAGCAACTTTAAAGCATCATGCGATGCCGAAGTTGGCGGATGCCTTTTATGCGGTGCATCGCCCAGCGTGTGAGGATGACGCTCTGGGTGCGCGACGTCGGTTGGCTTACAATGAATTGCTATTACTTCAAATCGGTATTGCGTTAAAACGGTATGACTGTCGTCACCGCCTTACGGCCCATTGCCTGCATTTTTCCGAAGCAGTTGACCAGCAGATCCATGAAATATTTCCATTTCCGTTGACCGGTTCGCAGCAGCGTGTCATTGGGGAGATTCGTGTGGATCTTCAGCGTAACTGGCCCATGAGCCGCCTGCTTCAGGGCGACGTTGGATCAGGCAAGACGGTCGTTGCGTTGTATGCGTTGTTGATGGCATGTTGTGATCGTAAGCAGGGGGTGTTGATGGCTCCGACGGAGATCCTTGCTGAGCAACATTATCTGTCAATTTCCAAAATGCTTGAGCATTCGACAATTCGTGTCGGCCTGTTAACTGCGGCAGCCAGCGAGGTAAATCGGAAGGCCCTTTTGCGGCAACTTGGTGCCGGCAAGATCGACATCCTGGTGGGGACACAGGCCTTGTTGTCTGAGGATGTGGTCTTTGAGAACCTGGCGGTTGTTGTCGTCGATGAGCAGCACCGGTTTGGTGTTCTGCAACGTGCGGCATTTCAGCGTCCGGCGGTTGCGCAGGGTGTTGTTTACTGTCCGCACTATCTGGTTATGACCGCAACACCAATCCCCCGCAGTTTAAGCTTGACGCTTTTTGCTGACCTAGATATTTCCACGATTGACAAACTGCCGCCGGGCCGCGGACCGATCGTAACCCGTGTTGTCGGTAGCGATAAATCCCGCTCGGTATACCAATATATGTTGGATCGCCTGGGCCGGGGTGATCAGGCGTACGTGGTCGTTCCCACTATTGAGGATGGAATTTCCGGGCCAAGTTCACGGCTTAAAAACTTGCGGCAACACACGAAAATGCTGCAGGAAATCTTTGTTGGATTTAACGTGGCTTCCATCCATGGTCAACTCAAGAGGGAGACGCGTGAAGCGATCATGAGCCGCTTTCGGGCAGGTATGATTGCTGTGCTAGTCGCCACGACGGTGATTGAAGTGGGGATCGATGTCCCCAACGCCAGGATGATGGTGGTGGAACATGCAGAGCGTTTTGGGTTGGCCCAACTTCATCAGCTTCGAGGAAGAATTGGTCGATCAGGCGATGGTCGCAAGAGCCTTTGTGTCTTTATCGCGGACCCGAGTACCGAACCGGCAAAGGAACGGATGAAGGCGATAGGAGCTACCCACGATGGTTTTAAGGTGGCGCAGTATGATTTGGAGATCAGAGGGATTGGCGATTTCTTTGGTACACGCCAGCATGGCCTGCCCGCATTACGCGTGGCGCAGATCCCTCGGGATATGAATTTGTTGCAGTTGGCGCGGCGTGATGCCCAGGCCATCGTCAAAGCTGATCCGGCACTTGCCAATGATGATCATCAGGTTTTGCGGCAATTATTGGTCCAGCAGTTCGGTGTTGACATTGGTCTTGTTCAGGCTGGATGATTACGCTGGTGTCGGCATTGGGTTGCAATGCCAGCCGGTCAGCCATTGCTGATTGTCCGGTCCTTGCTACGCAGTTTTCCAAAGAAGTCACGGAGAAGTTGGCTGCATTGATCTGCATGAACCCCAGCCGTGATTTGTACTCGATGGTTGAATCGTGTGTCACTGACCAGTTCGTACAACGTATGCACGCAGCCCATCTTGGGGTCAGTGGCGCCATAGACCAGTTTTTCGACCCTTGCATTTATCAGGGCCCCGGCGCACATGGGGCATGGCTCAAGCGTGACGGCCAAACTGCAACCATCCAGCCTCCACGATCCAGTACGCTTCGCCGCTTCGCGCAGGGCAAGGATTTCAGCGTGTGCAGTTGGGTCAGAACTCAACTCGCGGGTATTGTGGGCTTCTGCTAAAACCGTATTGCCACGGTAAACCACCGCGCCAACTGGGACCTCATCGTATTCTATAGCCTTGGCTGCCAACTGCAGCGCTCGGGTCATCATTTTCTGATCGATGGGCATTGTCATTGCCAACAGGCTACACTGACCGGCGATGAAGATCATCTGCGCGCCAGATAGTTTCAAGGAATCGTTATCTGCGGCGGAAGCTGCCGAGTCAATGGCGGTGGGTATTCGATCGGTTGCAATGGATGTGGATATTGACCTGTGTCCGATTGCCGACGGCGGCGAGGGTACCGTGTCCGCCTTGCTTGCGGCGACCAAGGGCCAGTGGCAGCAGGCTGTGGTTATGAATCCGTTGGGCGAGCCGATTGATGCCCGATGGGGCCTGTTGGGCCAAGTGAGAGATGAGCCGGTAACCGCCGTGATTGAAATGGCTGCGGCATCAGGTCTGGAACTTATCGAGGCATCGCGGCGGGATGCCTCGCGCACCTCGACATATGGCACCGGGCAGTTGATCTCAGCCGCTCTGGCGGCAGGTGCTAGCCGCATCATCCTGGGGATAGGTGGCAGTGCAACCAATGATGGTGGTTGTGGAGCAGCGCAGGCGTTGGGCGTTAAGTTCCATGATCACGCTGGTAGGCAAATCATGGATCCAATGACCGGGGCAATGTTGTTGGATGTGTCTCGTATTGATGCCACGCAACTTGACCCTCGAATGGCCGGGGTCCAGGTCGTTGTGGCTTGTGATGTGACCAATCCAATGACCGGTCCTGATGGGGCGGCTCATGTTTATGGCCCGCAGAAGGGTGCCGATCCGCAACAGGTTGAACAGTTGGATGCTGGGTTACGGCATCTGGCCGTTCTATTTCGCGATCAACTTGATCAGGATGTTGAGGAAATCGCGGGTAGTGGGGCGGCAGGTGGTATGGGAGCCGGCCTGATGGTTCTTCTAGGTGGGCGGTTACAACCAGGTGTGGGAATCGTACTGGAGGCCGTGAAGTTCGAACAAAGGGTTGCCGGTTGTGATCTATGTTTGACCGGAGAAGGTAGAATTGACGGCCAAAGTTTGTCGGGGAAAGCCTGCCTGGGCGTTGCGCAAGTTGCGAGGAACCAGGGCGTCGACACCATTGCCTTGGTGGGTTCGGTAGGACCTCAAGCGGAGCGTGCTCGTGAAGCGGGACTGAAGGATTTTGTGGTTATCGGGGAGGGGTTGAGTGTTGAGCAATCAATGCAACAGGGTGCGGAACTGGTTCAAAGGGCGGCGGGAAGGGTGGTGGGGGAAATGATAGTGTGAGCCGGTCATGACCTGGTTGCTTCGCATTGCGATACCTTGCCTGCTGGTTGTGGTCGTTGGGCTCCCGGTTTTCATGTCGTCATCCCAGCGGGTCGGTCGGGCGACGGGAGGTGGTATCCCTAGGCATCGGCTGGTCGTGCTGACGCCGCACAACGAGCAGATTCGGTACGAATTCTCTCATGCTTTTAATCAGTACAGGATCCGTCAAGGGCAGCCCGTGGTTGTATTTGATTGGCGGGTGTCGGGTGGGACAAGTGATCTGCGAAAGCTCGTTTTCGATCGTTTTGCGGCAAAGGTGAAAAGTGGAAGTGAAGATTCTGGAATTGGGGTGGATCTTTTTTTCGGGGGTGGGGATTACGAGCATGGCCTATTGGCAAGGGGCATTTCTACGCGGCGCGGTGACCGGGAGATGCATGTGCCGCTCACGATGCCGATCGATATCCCACCAACCTTCTTGAGTCAAGTCTATCCGTCACAAAAGATCGGCAGCAGCGATCTGTATCATCCACAGCGGCGATGGTTGGGGGTGGCCTTGTCCAGTTTTGGCCTGGTTTATAACCGTGACGTGTTGGTCCGATTGGGGTTGGATGAGCCGAGGACCTGGAGTGACTTGGCGATAGGTGAATACTTCAATTGGATTGTACTGGCGGATCCATCCCATTCTGGTTCCATTGCGGTGACCTACAACTTGATCTTGCGCCGCTTGGGGTGGGGTGACGGTTGGTCGATGTTGCGTCGTGTATTCGCCAACGCGAGATATTTCGCCTCCAGTGCGAGCAAGATCCCGGTAGATGTTTCGGCGGGTGAAGCAGCGGTTGGCATGTGCATTGATTTCTACGGCCGGTTTCAAGCAGGTGCTATAGGCGGGGGGCGGGTTGCTTATGTTGCACCGAGATATCTGACCGCAATTACGGCCGATCCCATCAGTATTCTTCGTGGTGCACCCCATCCAGATCTGGCTCATGAATTTGTCTTGTGGTTATTGCGCCCAGGTCCACAGAATTTATGGCAGCGTCGTTTAGATTTGCCGCGAGTGCGGGTTGCACCTGTTCGCTTTGAGCTAAGGCGGCTGCCAGTTCGTCGTGACCTTTACACCGACCAATACATGCAGGGATGGACGGACCAGGTGAATCCCTTTGATCAGGCCATGTCATTCCCCGTTAATATGCCTAGTTTCTATTCAGTTGTGGGCTTGGTTTGCCACGCCATGGCAATTGATATCCATGGTGAACTTCGTGATGCATGGCGTGCGATTATTTCTTGCAAGGAGCCAGTCCGTCGTGAAAAGATGATTGGTGTTTTCGATCAAATGCCGAGCCAGTTGGTCATTCCATGGCCGGATGATGAATTACGGGAATCATGGCGGGAAATTTTGCATGATGACGATCATGGGCGTCACCATGAGGTTGTGTCGATTCTTGCGGAATTCGTGGCGCCGTTGCAAGGTGGCATGCAAGACCAGCAATGGCGTATTGAGCAGCGTTCTCGCTGGATCAAGTTTTTTCGGGCCCGGTATCAGCAGGTACGGCGGTTGGCTGAATCGGATTACCGGTGACGTAGGCTACGATGCTTTGTCCCGCACGGACATGTTGGCCGGGTTGGACAACGGGTTTAGGTTCACAGTTCTCCGGCAGGTAAAGTTCTGTTGTGGAGCCGAGTTTGATCATTCCGAAACGCTGGCCACGTTGAAAGATTTGCCCTTCACGAGCAACACAGACGATCGTTCGTGCCAATAATCCCGCCACCTGGCGTACGGCGGCCACACGCTCTGGTCGATTTGGATGGCATAGGATCAGTAGATTGGATTCATTTTTCTTGGCTGAAGCGGCCTTGAGGGCGTTGAGATGTCCCCCGGGCTGAAAGTGAACCGACTCGACACGGGAATGGCAGGGAGCCCGATTTACATGGACATCAAGGACGCTAAGGAAGATACGGATGCACGTGGCTGGCCCCCCAAGTGGTGCATAGTGGTCCAACTGATGGACAGAGGTCACCTTGCCGTCAGCAGGGCTGACCATGGCGTTTCGTTCGGTAGGGATCCGACGTTCGGGATCACGAAAGAATGCCAGCAGGCAAAGAGAGACCAAGGCGGTGGGGAATATGGGCCACCACAGCCCGGCGACGGCGAGGCTACCAGCCACCAAGAGGCCGATCGCCATAATCGTTAGGCACTCTCGTTTCCCGTAACTGCAGAGCATCGTGTGGTCGAGGCTTGTTTAAGGAATGGGACTGGCAGCAACTTGTCAGCCGTGTGAATTAGTGATCGGTTGCTACTACCTGTTTTGCATTTTTCCGATAACTAGGCCAACGACACCACAAACAATACAAACGCCGAGCAGAATGCCACTCCACATCATGACTGATGAGGTGCTTTCGGCAAGGGTGGTGGTCACGTGGCTCTGGACGCCTGCAACACCATAGATCGCGGAGATCAAGGCGGTAATCAGGCATGCCATCGTGCCCAGTAGGAGCCCAACGGCAAGTCCATTAGCTGATGTGTCAACGGTTTCGCCTACGAATGCGGCAACTGGTGTCGTGTCTATCATGGTTTCCGTGTCATCGTCGTCAGTCGGTATCTGTATGCCCGATTCTCCTGCCATGGAGCCAACTTGTGTACCAGTGCTACTGTCGGCAAAGATGTCGTCACCAAGGCCAGTGCCATCACCTTCATCATTTAAATCAAGAAGACCACTGCCAGAGCCGACACTTTCGAGAACCAATCCGTCTTCATCGTCGTCATCAGATGCCTGGGTCTTTGCTGCTGAGTCGGTGGGATCAATTTCATCAGCATCGAAAACGCTCGCGCCGGTAGATTGGCCTGCGTCAATATTGCTGCCACCTAGATTAGTTCCAGAAGCGTCAAGGCCAGTGCTTCCGGTCAAATCGAGGGCGTTGGTATCCCCGCTGGCCTGTACACCCAAGCCGCTGTCAGTATTGCTCGTTTGGTCATCTGCAAGAGCATCGACCTGTTCTCGCTTGAACATCACCTGGTTGCGGTCGCGAAAGACCTGGAGATCACCATTGGCTGCAAGAGCCTTGACTTCGTCTTCTGGTTTGCCGAGTCGTTCAGCTGCTTCAGTGACTGAATAGAACTTTTTGGCCATGGTGGAACTCCTGCGCTGGCATGTTCGTCATGCTGACTTGCCTCGAATACCTCCGAGGGTAGCCTACCGTGACCCGAACCACACGGGACGGCTGATGACCTATGTGAAACTTTAAGATAATCACGCACAATAGGCAAGAATTTTCGTTTTGATCCTCGCCGTAGGGTGATTATCTTGGCCACTTAACCGGAAGTGAATTGCTCGGAGTTGAATTTGAGGCAGCAGGGCAACTTGATCCATTCTGTTAATATTAATTTACCCACGCTTCCGGCTGGGCTCGCGGGTTTGCGAATTGCGCATTTGTCGGATCTTCATATTCGTCGTCGACGTGGGCGATATGCCAAGCTTGAGTCACTTTTGGGTCATGTTGGCGTTGATTTGATTGTCTTTACGGGTGATTATATTACGGCTGCTGGTGATGAGGAGATGGGTGTCGAGGTCATGGGGCAGCTTTGTGCGTCGTTGCGTCCGCGTTTAGGGTTGTTTGGCGTCTTTGGTAATCACGACACCCACAAGTTGCGGCAGTTGCTTGGTGGTCTTCCCGTACGATGGCTAAGCAACGAATCCCACGTATTCAATGGTTTGCCACTTCAAATTACAGGTCTTGAGGATGACCGCCTGGTCAGACCGGATAGTGTGGCTTCACTATTTGATCGAAGTTTTGACAGCAGGGATTCGCGGAATGCGGTGGCCTCTGATGATCTACCGTTACGGCTGCTGCTTTGTCACTCGCCTCACATGATTCCGGTTGCAGCTGATTTGGGGGTGGACTTGATGTTCTCAGGTCATACTCACGGAGGCCAGATCCGATTCCCTCCCAACCGGGCATTGGTGAATTCGACTGATCTGCCACTCGGTTTGACTTCAGGTATTCTGCGGCACCGCAATACTCTCGGGGCGATCTCTCGCGGTTTGGGCGAGGTTCGATTACCGCTCAGGATTCTCTGTTCGCCGCATCTACCGATTTATACCTTGCGGCGTGGACCGTTGGTAGGACAGCTGGCCGATTCGATTGTGAATGTCTGCCCCTGGTGATCCTTTTGGATGGCCTAGGCATTACGCCATGCGGCAATAGTATTCGGATTGATGCCACATCGGTAGGCTAGCAGGTGAAGTTGGTTGGTGATTATGGTTTGTAGAATGCCGTGCTTAAGCCATCGTCGCGCAGATGTCACAGCCGCTGTGTGTGTTAATTGAATACGCCCTACATCGCGCAATCGACAGACCAAGTCAAAGTCCTCCATGATGGGCAGTTGGCGGTAACAACCAATACGGTGAAATACATCAGAGCGTAGAAATAAAGCTTGGTCCCCGTAAGGCATCTGTTTGAGTCGGCAACGCCAGTACACCATGTGTTCAATCAGGCGGAAAAGGCATTGTGGAGAGTTGACTCGAAGACGAAATGCACCAGCTGCAACGCCGGGTCTGGCCAGTGTCTGCCGGATCTGTTCGCAGAAACCAGGTGGCAAAATGGTGTCGGCATGAAGGAACAGCAGGATGTCGCCCGTTGCCACTGCTGCGCCATGGTTCATTTGCGCCCTGCGTCCGGGCGGTGACGAAAGGACCGTTACCCCGTGTGAACAGGCGATCCGTGTCGTTTGGTCATTACTTTGGCCGTCTGCGACAATGATCTGGTGAACGCCATGGTCCTGCAAGTGGCGTATTGAATGACCGATGAGTTGTTCTTCATTCTGGGTTGGAATAATGACGGAAATCATTGCCGGGGTGCTGTGTGTCATATCAATGTGGGTACCTGAAAACGGGGTGCACTCATTTACCCTGTTTTTTTTGGGGCCTGTTGGTGAGGTTGTTTAGGGTCCAGTCATAGTCAAGCCATTTGATTTTAGGGTTGGCTCCTTGGTTTAGATCCTTCTTAAGCCTCGGTGCATACCGGGCCGCATAAGCAAGCGGGCCGGCTCCTTTCTGTTTGAAGTCATTTTTATACCATTTGTAGAGTGGAGTGAGGTAAACAGTCCGGTCTGGGGCATCGTATTTCAGCCAGCGTGGTCGTTGATGGGAATAAAGCATTTGGTCCTCAAGCTGTATTTCTAGTTTGGTTGGGTCGTACGCTTCGTTACGCAACTTGGGGCAGCCGATGGCGGCGCAGACCAGGGCAAAGTGGATTCGGGGTTCATCGAAATTGGGCCGGATCAGCTTATGTTCGATTTGATTGAGGCTTAAAGTTAGCGGTCCCACCTGCCAGCGGACATGATCCCAACGTAATGCTACAGGAATATCTCGGATGGATGTGAGTTTGCCAGCATCCCAAAAATCAAGGATAAGCCGTAGGGTGCAGGCGTTGTACGCATTGATGAAAAATGCGAGTTTCTCGTCACGCCCAAAATCCTTCCAGGAAGCGATACCCAAGGATTCTATATAGGTATTCAGTAAACCGGGATGTTCCTGAAGTTTTGCATAGTCCACATACCCGTCTTCATCGACATGTTCATCAAGAAGCTGGTCGAACTGGTGGTGGTCAAACCTGGGTTGATGCGCATTCATTGCATATGCAATGAATGGCCCTGGGGGTTCCAGTCCAAAATTGGGAACGGTGATGCCCATGGCAATCATGACGCTTGTTATGGCGATGAGTGCCGGGGCAATGGGCTTGCCCGTCAAGGCGGTAGGCAACTGTTCTGCTGGCAGTTGCTGTTGTCTACTTGGTTGCAAAAGCGGCCTTTTGGTCATGAGTAGTGTTTTCAGGTTTAGAGTCCCAGATTAAACCAACATGTGTATGCTATGGATGTCGGTAATACACGTAATGTGGGTTGCGAGTATCGATGGGAAACTGCAGCAGGCCCTGTGGTATATCCTCTCCTGTAGGCCGTCTATCCGCCGAATGCGGATGGTTCACTGGCCCCGACAATCAAGATGTATAGATTCCGCATTACGCCCGCCAGGAAGAAATTACTGATAATGATGGCCACAAAGCTAGTTACAAATGCGTCTGTGGCAGCTTGTCCAACGCCGGCGGCGCCGCTTCGGCAATTCAAGCCCTTGTAGCAACTAATCAACCCGATTGCCAAGCCAAAGAACAAGCTTTTAACTAGGCCGGTAAACAGGTCGTAGGGTGCAATATATTGAGCAGAGTACTGCCAGTATGCATCGGCACTAACGCCAAAGCCGCGTACAGTTACGGTATACCCGCCATAGATGCCAAGCATATCACTGAAGATTGTTAGTAGTGGGATCATGGTGACGCATGCAAATACCCGTGGGATGACCAGGTGGGCAATGGGGTCAACGCCCATCGCACGCATGGCATCAATCTGTTCGGTAACACGCATGGTGCCGAGTTCTGCGCTTACGGCGCCACCAACACGCCCTGCTAGCATGACTGCCGCCAAGACAGGGCCGATTTGTTTGACCACCGAGATGTTGATGACACTGCCAATTCGTTGTTCCTGGCCAAGAGCCTCGAATTCTGAATACACCTCAACGGCCAGCACCATTCCAATGAAAGCACCAACGAGCATGATGACGGGGGTACTTCGGGTGCCGATCTGGTAGAGCAACGGTAAAAGCAAGTTGGGGCGGGACCATTGACGGATACCAAAAACAAAGCATTGCATTGTGGTGGCGCAGAATTGGGTAAAGGCTCCAAAGGCTTCAATGCGGTTGAATATGTAGGCCCCAAGACTAGTGAGTTGGTGGACAGGCATGACCAGAACATGATACGTCAATTACAAAATGGTTCTTGGCGATTTGGCCTGATCAATCGGAAAATTTATTTTGTTTGATTTGGACGGTCGGTTCGCCAGCCCGGGTTGCTATTTCGTATTCCGGTACGATGTTTAATGCGGTCAACGGGCAGATCCCGCTGGAAAGCGGGGCGGGTGACTGCCTGGTGATGGATCAGCGCTGGTGCTCTTTGGTCCTGCACCAAGTGTGGCAACGGAAATCCAATAGCGGCGTGTGGTGTTGGGGGTTCGATCTCCGCATTGGCAAAATGGTTCAATCAAGTCGGGATGATGCCGCCAGCCAGGGCAGCCTGCATGCCCAGTCGTTCGGGGGCTGGTGGATGTTGTGGATCGGATACCGCCGGGTGTTTAATATTAGGTAGTAGGTTTTAGTAATATGATTCAATTTCCTGATACGCCTCGGATTTGGTTGAAATGAATGAACCTGTTTATGTCATTGGCGTTGGCCGGACCAACTTTAATCGCAATCTGAAAAAGGAGGGTAAATCCATCCGGGATGTTACCGTGGAGGCTGCGCGCGCCAGCCTGCTGGATGCCGGGGTTGATCCCGGTGATGTCGAGTCAGGTGTGATCGGTAATTTTGCCAGTGGCATGTTTACCGGGCAGCTTCATCTAGGTGCATTTCTTGTTGAAGCCGATGAAAAACTACGGGGAATTCCAACATTACATACCGAGGCGGCTTGTGCATCAGGTGGCGTGGCTGTTTTAACTGCAGCCCAGCAAATACGAGGCGGGATTTATGATGTTGTTCTGGTCGTTGGAGCAGAGCAGCAGAAGACAATGTCACCTGGAGATGGCGCTGAGATTCTCGCCGCTGCCAGCGATACGCAAATAGAGCGGCCGCTGTACGGACAGCATATGTTCCCCAAGATATTTGCCCGCATCGCGCAGCATTATATTGACCGTGAAGGTCTTTCGGAAAAACAACTCGCGAAGATTGTGCTCAAGAACTATGCCCATGCCCAGTACAATCCAAATGCGCAGAAAAACACATCACAGATGAGCCTGGAGCAGGCAATGATAGCCTCTGATCGCAACCCGAGGTTTGCCCCGCCGTTAAAGGTTACCGACTGTTCGCAGATCAGCGATGGAGCCGCGGCATTGGTGCTTTGTTCTGAACGGTTTAAAAAGGGGTTGCGACGGGAACTGCCATTGATGCGATTGGCGGGGTTTGGTCACACGACGGATTATCTTGCATTGCAAGATAATCCGTCCGAATTTCCCATGGCTCGCAAGGCGGTAAAAAAGGCGTACGACATGGCCGGGTTGATGCCCATTGATATTGATGCCGCAGAGGTCCATGATTGCTTTTCGATCTCGGAACTTATTGCCTACGAGGTCTTGGGTTTGGCCGAGGTTGGGCAGGCGGCGCAATTGCTTGAATCTGGTGCAACGAGCCTGCCCATCGTACGTGATCGCGTCGGCGTGAATCTCAAGCCTTCGAGGTCTATTCCAGTCAATACCGGTGGCGGTTTGATTGCGGATGGTCATCCGGTTGGTGCGACTGGCGTCCGGCAGGTGGTTGAGGCGTTTGATCAGCTTAATGAGCGGGCTGGACAACGCCAGGTTGCAGGTGCTCGTCGGATCGCGACTTACAACATGGGAGGAAGTGTTACCACCGTTGTCGCCATGATCTGGGGGACATGAAAAACCCCGCCCCGAATGGCCGGGGCGGGGGGGCATACGTTCAAGGGCTGCGTCAAAGCAGACCCGTCGGACTGCTCATCCTACGGACGCAGCCCTCCGATACAGTCATAATGATTCACAGATCACCTCCCTTCAAAAAAGGTTAATCCAGCCGTCGCCTATTCATTGTCACATTGTCGGGCATCAACTGTCCGCCGCTGAGCTTTGATCGGGCCGCTGGGAAATCGTCGCCCTGTAACGTCTCGCAGGGCACATCGCGTGCTTGGTCTTTCCCAAGACACTCGGTCGCAGGCGGTTTATGCATACCCGGTATGCGGTTTTCCCATACTTTGGGCACATCGTTTCTGCAACGTTTTTATTATCGACGCAATAGCCAATTGATCAACACGAAAATGGTCCGTGACGCGGTGATATGTTGAACAGGTGGATCGTTGCGGGTGATTAGGCCGGTTTTTTCGATTTTGAGGCTTTTGGGGGTAGATGAGGCTCAAGTGAAATCTTGTGTTTACGCTTGATCAGATCCACGACGGGGGGGATGTCAGCTGAATTTGTCAATGGCCAAGTCGCCCAATAGATATCAACGGCTCGGTCGGCCAATCGAATGCCATTGCGGATGAGCTTGGTCAGCCGCCGCATTGGGAGCTTGTCAATAGTTTCGCGTAACAGAGGAACGCAGACAATTGGGGCCACGCGGTTGGGAACGATATAACAGAGGGTATCCAATTGTTTGCCATCAGGGCTATGGACATCTAGTTGGATGGTCCATTTCCATGCAACCCCAAACCAGTTCAGGGATTGCTTGACGTGCTTGTAATCCGAAACCTGCTTCATCAGGGTTTTTATGAGTGGTCGGTGTTCACTTTGCAGCCCATCAATCAATTGTTGGGTCTGTGGTTCAGACCAACGATTTTCCCAAGCCGGTTGTGGTTTGATGTTTACTGCTGACATAACGTGAATTTAATATACGGCGTTAGGTGGTGTTCTTCAACACGGAGGGGCTATGGGGGCGTTTGATGCGTGGGGTCTAAATCCCCCAAACCTCCTTTTGTATTGCAGTCTTGTGCGTCGATTAAATTGATCGGTATGATCGAACGGTGGCGATATTATTGGTCTGCAGGTGATCTTGGGTGGACGGTGGATCACCTATGGGGCAGGAGGGCTTGCGTAGTGTTCGGCAGCCTGCATCAGGCCAGTGAGGTAGCCAATTGCGTGCAGCCGACCTAGGAATGTATAACCGTCGGCCTTGCCCCCTTCGCCGTGTAATTTTGGAACATGATCCGGCCGCAATGGGCCATCGAATCTGATGTCGTGATAGGCCTGCATTGCTGCGACCATGTCGGTCGGTCCATTGTCATGGAATGTTTCCTCAAATCGTGTTGGGCATCCTGTGGTATCACGGACATGGACGAAATGGATACGTTGGCCAAATTGATGAATCAGTAAGGGAATGTCAACGTTCATTTCCGAGAAGCATCCCTGGCAGAAGGTGATGCCATTGGCGGGGCTATCGACAATAGCAAGCAGGCGTTCGAAGTCTTCTGGACGGTGCATGATATGGGCCATGCCGCGTAATTTTGGTATGGGTGGGTCATCTGGGTGCATTGCCAGGCGTACATCAGCCACCTCGGCGATGGGGACAAGCCGCCTAAGGAATCTTTCTAGGCGTTCCCATTGCTGGCCGTTGTCCGTTGGCCCATCGGGGTCTGGTGGCCAATCCTTGGCCGACTGCCAGTCAAAGCCACTGGTTAGAGCCCCCCCCGTTGTGGTACTTCGAAACTGGTGCGGGTCATGTCTAACTCGGCCATGAAGTTATAGCAGAGAACCTTGATATCCAGTTCCCCCATGTTCTGAATCAAGTGGCTCATCTCATCGAGTTGTTGTTCGGCCCCATCGTGTCCAAGGACTATTTGTCGCATCGTCAAGTTGTCTTCAATGACTGAAAGCCGCAGTCCCATGTTTTCAATATGTCTTTTAAGGCGGCGCAGATCATCCAGTTTCGGTCCTGGATAGGCGGTCACGATGTCAGTAACGCCGATCTGTTGGGCAATGATCAGTTGCTCGTCATTGAGTGGTTTGATCATGATTGCCAGTTGTGGCATGGACGATGGGTTCCTGGGGATATTTCAATAGCGAGTTTGCCAAGGTGGTCCGGTTGTTGGGGCTATCTAGCTCCATGGCAGTGTTTGAATTTTAAACCTGAACCGCAGGGACATGGGGCGTTTCGTCTTGGGGGTGATTGTGCCGATGAAGCGTTGTCGTGGTGACCTGGTTGGTGGGTTTGGTTTGGCTTGCGTGTTTGGGTTTCGTTTTGGCATGAACCCTCGGGTGCAGGTGGCTGTTGGTTTTGCCTTAGATAACTTGCAAGCCATTCAAGCCTGGGCATCGCATGTTCATAAAACATGATGTATGCCTTGCACAGTACCGTTGGTTCCGGTGCGTCACCACCAAAACTACGATGTTTGGGGCAGCCGCCATGGCAGTATGGTTTCCATTGGCAGGATAGGCATTTTTCCGGTAGCGATTGTTTGCGTTGGGCGAATTGACCAAGGCGGTCTCCATCGGTGCGGCCGAGCCAACTATCATCAAGCGGTTGGTCATCGAATCGACTTCGGTTTGAATGAGTTGGCAGGTCAGATTCATTGTGAATGTTGCGACCTGCATGGGCCTCATGCTTCAGATATCCGTCGCCATGGATGGTGAGGCCTACATCATGAGAACCATCTAAGTTGATCGGGTTTTGCCATTCGGGGTCGCCCATCTGGGCAAGTTGCCAGCGTCGTTCAATGAAATGATCACAGCCAAAGACAGAACCATCATGCTCGATGGTCATCTGGTTATGGCAGGCGGCGTCGAGGATGCAAAATGGCATTTCGCCCAGGACCATTTTGCTGATGACAGCATCAAAAAAACGGACGCTTAAATGGTTACGGTGGATTTTAAACCACAGATCAAATACACGGCATAGAAATTTGCCGTAATCTTCCGGTGAGGGTGAATAGGGGGCCAAGGCGTTGTGCCCAGGTCTTTTGGGGTCCGGTTCCCATTCAATTGCGGGGATAAATTGGACCCACCGGCTGCCGAGATTGAGCAGGTAGCGCAAGATCTCATCAGGGTGCTTAACGTTGAAATCGTTCAGCACGCAAAGGATGTTGTATTCGACGGCATGACTCTGCAGTTTCCTTAGGCCTTGCAGAACCAGGTCGCTGGAGGGATTTTGGCTATTGGTCAGGCGGTATTTGTCGTGGAATTTCGGTGGTCCATCTACGGATAGTCCGACCAGGACATCGTGGCGTCGCAGGAAGCTGCACCATTCATCATTCAGCAGGGTGCCATTGGTCTGAAGTGCGTAGCGTACCACCTGGTTTGGGCGGGCGTGTTTCTGCTGAAACTCAATGGCCTTCTCAAAGAACTCAAGGCCGGCCAGGGTAGGCTCGCCGCCCTGCCAGGCGACGGTTACCTCGTCAGCAAAATGTGGCAGCAGTCCCGCAAAGACCTCTTCAAGGGTCTTGAGGGTCATTTTATGTTCGTGGCCATCGTAGACCGTTTTGGTCGGTAGGTAATAGCAGTAGTGGCAGTCAAGGTTGCACAGAGCCCCGACGGGCTTGATCATCACCGTGACCCGGCTGGGCTGAGCGACAGGTAGTTTCACTGCAACACCGTATCAGGAAACATGTTAAAGTCAAAATAAATATCTACGTTTCCTCAGCGTGTCGAGATGGAGGGCTGTTACACAAGTGATTCAGGATGCTGGAAATCCACAATTAACCATCATTGTGATGGCCAAGCAGGCCATCGTGGGCCAGGTTAAGACCCGGTTAATTGGTGCGTTGACCCCGGTCAATGCTGCGTTGTTGCATTTGGCCATGTTGGATTGTGTGTTATGCCTTGCCCATCGGTATGTGGTAGATCAAAGAATTCGCAGTCTACTGCTGGCGGTGGCCCAAGATTCAGAAGGCCATGCGGGCAAAAAACTTGGGCCAATCACGCCTGGGCCTGCCTGGACGCTTCTGGATCAGGTTGGCAGTGATTTGGGTCAACGGATGGCAAATGCCTGGCGGTATGCTGGTGGTGGCCCAGTTGTTTTTTTAGGTGGGGATACGCCAGACTTGCCCGGTTGGCTTTTGGCAAAGATACTGCCCGCATTAGACGTTGCAGATGTCGCCATCGGCTCGACAGGGGATGGTGGCTACTGGACGCTTGGTGCCAATCAGTTCCAGCCGGAACTGTTTCGCGGAATTGATTGGGGGACAGACCGGGTGTACCAGCAGACCTGTGAGGCCGCGTATGGCGCGGGGGTCAGTTTGGTTGAGTTGCCAAGTTGGCATGATGTTGATGTGCCCACGGATGTGGTGGCACTTCAAAAAAGAGTGCGTACGAACAATTGGGCTGTTGAGTATGAGAACAACGACACTATTTGTGAAGCATATTTGCGATTAACAGACCACCTTGAACGGGTCTGTGGGGATTTGGAATCATGAATGTAAATGCAACCCCGAATTCTGCTGCCGTACCTCCAGGAGACGCAATGGGGGCTGGCAGTAAAGTCGATTCGGCCGAACAGGTCAATACAACAGGCGATGATTTTGATCTGAGCCAATACTCCATTTTAATCGTGGATGATAATGCGCAAAATGTAGAACTCCTTCAGGCCTATCTTGAAGTGTTGCCCTGTACCATCAAGACCGCAGGTGATGGGTTGGATGCCATCCGAATGATTGAAGGTTCCGGGGAATCGACGCCAGATTTGATACTGCTTGATGTCATGATGCCAAAGATGAGTGGCTTTGAAGTGTGTAGAAGGATTAAAGAGGATCCTGCCACCCAATCAATTCCAGTCATGATGGTTACCGCCTTGAATGAGTTGGGGGATATTGAGCGTGGTGTTGAATGTGGGACCGATGATTTTCTGAGTAAACCAGTCAATAAACTTGAGTTGATTACCCGCGCCAAATCTCTACTCCGGGTACGACATCTCAAACGCAAGCTTGATCGCACGATGGCCTATATTCAGGATATTGAGTCTTCGGGTGATTTTGCGGAAGAGTCCTCTTTGGATACTGATCCGGATCGCATACGGGATGAACCAGATCCTGGGCCGGGTTCAATTGAATGATCTCCAAGCTTCGGTGGTTGCCCCTGTAGTGCAATGGTGATGCCGGTCGCTCTATTGGCCTGGGTTGGCAACTCGGTAGCGGTCTGTTGCCCGACAGGCGAAATCCAATGGACTTGTACCTGATCCGACACTCCCAATCACTCAACAACGCCCGGTCGCATGCGCAGCGAGTGGAGGATCCTCCGCTCAGTAAACTGGGCCGTGAGCAGGGCGGTTATCTGGCACGGCATATTGTGGCGCTTGGTTTGACGCGGATGATGGTCAGTCCATTTTTACGAACTCTGCAGACTGCGGAGTTATTGCGACCGGCAACGGGGCTGACTCACCATGTGGCGGTCCTTCTCCACGAGGTCGGCGGCTGCATGTGGGGGCCGTCGCCGAGCGAGATGGTCGGTCGACCCGGGCTAACCCGGTCCGCCATCAAATCTGGTTTCCCGGGCTACGAGATAGATTCCAGGATTGACGAATGGGGGTGGTGGCAGTCGCGGCCTTACGAAATGCGTGAACAGGCTATGGTACGGACTCGGGAATTGCTTGATTGGACGTATCAATGCTTTGCCGATACGACCGAACGGGTTGCCTACGTGATGCATGGGGATATCGAGAGGCTGTTTCTGGAGTGTCTTGGAGTTACAGTTTCCACGGTGCCCTTCAATGCTTCGGTGACCCGGCTTCAACTGGCATCCAAGTTGCTTCACTTAGAGGACTTCAATAATGTCAGGCATTTGCCTCCCGAACTGCTGACTGTGTGATGTGTTGCGGTTCGGCACGGTCCTCATCGCCCCGATACGTCGCGATGGTGTTACCGCCTGCCGGGTCAAAGCATGTTAAACCAGCTCGCAACCATCTTTGCAAACAACGGTCCGGTTATGGCAGTTGTTTGGTTGGTAGGGGTGGGGCGGTCTGTTGTGCCTGTAGACATTGACTGAAACTTTAAGCATGCTTTGCCGGTTGAAACCATAATTCAAGGGTGTAAGTCCGCCGATGAGCATCGTGTAGTTCTTGGTGACGGAATTTGTTCTGGCGGATGAGATGAACAGGTGCAGGGCATGATGGTCGTAAAGCAAAGGGCCGTTGAAAAGCTGGGGGTTCATCATCCCGATCATCAAATCTGAATCCATGCA
>PBAS01000063.1 GCA_002716625.1 Phycisphaeraceae bacterium
TATTCTCACTTGGGAGACTTATCCTGCGCATCCATTGCGTAAGGACTATCCAGTCACAGGTCGTGGCGAACGCGAAGCATTCCAGTATGTCGACAAGGACAGCGTCTAGAACCCAAACATTTGCGACCCGAAGGCCTGCTGGCGATTGGTATCCATAGCCATGTGCCTTACCCACCAACTTTTTTCGTATTGCCCAAGGATTCCTCTGTAATCTAGCAGCTATGTGCCCAAATTTAGCATTTAAGTGTGGCAGCCAAACCAACCCAGGCGGCTCATTACCACCGACAAATCTATGCCGGACCTTATTCCCTACTACCTTAAAACCACACTGCCACCCTGATTCCAATAAGAATCCATACACATCCTACAACTATCTTAAATTAAGTCGAACTAAAATCATTAATCCGATCGATCATAAGCCGTAGGCGTCCATAATCGCGACGCGTATATAAAAATTTTAATCGTGGCATTTCAAGATGTTCGCGCTCACCCTCTGCAACCAGCGCATCGCACTGTTCAATACGACCCTCGACAATCAGGTCCTTGAATTCACCGTTCAGTTCATCCAGTTGACGAGCCGTTAGATTCCTTTGAATCCGAATGACCAGTGAATCTCGCACAAATCGCTGTGAATGGTAATTGCGATAGAACTTCAAGATGTGCTGAACAGCCTCTTCTGGATCATGTGTTCGAATATATAGATTGAGATCATCTGCCCCGATCAGTTCATTACTAAGAAGCTCCTGCTTAACGAACTGATCCCAGTGTTCCCAGTAGGAACTGCCAGGTGGATCCGCCATGACCACCGGTACAATCGTTGTCTTCCCCGTTTGGATCAGTGTCAACATTTCATAACATTCATCCTGCGTACCAAAGCCGCCTGGTAACAGCACAACTGCATGAGCCTGTGAAGCGAACATCAGCTTCCGTGTAAAGAAATAGCGAAAGACAACGAGTTTAGGATCACCCTCGATATACTCATTGGCTGTTGTTTCAAACGGCAAGCGGATGGCCACACCAAATGAGGCCTTTCGCCCTGCACCTCCATGTCCAGCCCGCATAATGCCACCACCGGCACCGGTGATCACCATCCAACCATGCTGGGCCATACTTCGGCCAAAATCAACCGCGGCCTGATAGTCAGGATGGTTCTCCGGCGTCCGAGCTGATCCAAAAATTGTCACCTTCCGCACTTCGGAGTATTCCCGAAAGACCTTCAGAGCATAGCGCAGTTCTTTCATACTGCGGCTAATCAATTTAAGCTCACCCGTATCAGCGCCGTCGCGAACCAGTTTGAATGCCGTGTGCATCATCTCGCGAACGAGCTTGCCCGCCATTTTGTCAGGCTCGGCCCCGGCTTCACGGACGAGCTTTTCAAACCGCTCGATCAGATCGCGTTCAGCTTGTCCTGCTTGGCGTGACATAGACTACCTAAGATCACAATACCCTCATCCTGTCGGCAGGATATTCGATTGCCAAATACATACCACCATAGCCTTCAATCCACTGAGCACCATGATGAATCTTCTTTGCTAGAGAATATTACCCCAAACATTATCCCCTAACTTAATTACCATAAAATCTCCCCGACAATCATCGGAGCACGAATTATGGTAATGCTTACAACAATCTACGGCCCATTTTCCAACAGATTTCTTAAAGAGCACCGGCAACCACGATTAATCCATATGGTTGACCACGGCTTGACCAAACTCACTACATTTTAATAGTTTGGCCCCCGTCATGAGTCGTTCAAAGTCATACGTTACCGTCTTAGCCATAATCGCACCTTCCATCCCCTTAATGATCAGGTCAGCTGCTTCAGCCCAACCAAGGTGACGCATCATCATCTCACCTGAAAGGATGACTGATCCAGGGTTAACTTTGTCTTGGCCGGTATACTTGGGTGCAGTGCCATGGGTGGCTTCAAAAATAGCGTGACCAGACTGGTAGTTGATATTACCACCGGGGGCAATGCCAATACCTCCAACACATGCGGCCAACGCATCACTGATGTAATCGCCATTTAGATTCAATGTCGCAATCACGTCATATTCCGCTGGACGTGTAAGAATCTGTTGAAGCATTGCGTCAGCAATGACATCCTTAACTGTGATCGAAGAACCACCGGCCTCAATGACCTGCCATGGACCACCATCTAAGTCCTTAGATCCAAAGTGCTCCTTGGCGGTCTTATAGCCCCAGTCGCGAAAAGCACCTTCCGTAAACTTCATAATGTTGCCCTTGTGGACAAAGGTCACTGACTCGCGACCGTTATCAATCGCATACTGAATGGCCGCTTTGGCCAGTCGCTCAGTCCCCTCACGGCTTACGGGTTTGATTCCGAAACCTGCGGTATTGGGGAACCGCACCTTTTTAAAACGATCGCCAAAGGTACTGGCAAATACCTTTTTGAAGGTCATGCAATCTTCTGTTCCAGCCTCAAACTCAATACCAGCGTAAATATCCTCGGAATTCTCACGAAAAATCACCATATCCGTTAGTTCTGGACGCTTCACAGGACTGGGGACGCCATCAAAATAACGCACAGGACGCAAACATACATACAAATCAAGCAGTTGCCGTAAAGCGACATTGAGTGAACGAATGCCACCACCAACCGGTGTTGTTAATGGCCCCTTGATCCCAACCAAATAGGTTTTAAATGATTCAATTGTCTCGTCCGGCAGCCACTCACCTGTCTGTTTAAACGCTTTCTCGCCGGCCATGACCTCTTTCCAGACGATTGTCCTCCGGCCATCATAGGCCTTCGCCACGGCTTGATCGAATACATGCTGAGATGCAACCCAAATATCCGGCCCGATACCATCACCTTCAATGAAAGGAATGATTGGCTGGTTCGGCACGTTAAGCTGGCCGCCAACCTGCGTGATCGTCTTGCCGGTGACTGATTGTGAAGCCGTGCTCATATCGCGTTGCCTTCCTTTGCAGCTAAGGGTTGTTTAGACACCGCCGGGTTGACGGAGTTACAAAAGATATCTTGATATAAGATGCTGGTCAATCCATATCAAATGATCATCCTAATGCACTGTGATAAGATAAGCTAGAAATATTTGACCTTTTAACTAGCACAGATCCAAGTGATGACTGAAGATCACAAAAGCAGATTCGAGCGTGACGGGTACCTGGTCCTAAGTGAATTCTTTTCACCAGACCAAACCAAGGAAATGGTTGATCAAATGAACCAATTCGAGCGGGATATCGTCCCGAAACTCGAGCCTAAGTATGTGTTTTATCAGGATAAGCAACAGACTGATTCAATATTTCGAATTGAGTTTTTACAACAGCATCACGAATGGTTTGATCAAATTCGCCATAATGAAACAATCGTGAGCCTCGCCACCGAGATCATGGGGGAACCAATGGATCCTCGTCAGGTCGAAATGTTTGGCAAGGCACCGCGCATTGGCCAGATCACACCACCTCATCAAGATAATTTCTATTGGATGCTTGACAATGGTCAAGGCTGCACCTTTTGGTTACCGATCGATCCAGTTGATGAGGTAAACGGATGTATCCGCTACGTACCAGGGTCGCACCGCCGAGGATTACGCCCACATGAATCAAGCGACACGTTTGGGTTTTCACAGGGAATCAGCGACTACAATCCTACTGACGAGCGGATCGAGGTACCCATTAAAGCCAAACCTGGTGATCTGATCGTACATCATGCAATGACTATTCACCGCGCCGACGCCAATCCAAGCGATCGCCTTCGACGGGCGTTGGGCTTGATCTACCATGCCCATAGTGCTGAGGAAAACACGGCTGCCAAATCAGCCTACCAAAAGAAGTTGTTCCAGAGTTGGGAAAAGAAGGGGAAACTATAATCCTAGTTCATTTCAATATAACACATCGGAAACAGATACCATCCAGATTAACAATCATCCAACCATTGGGCCTGTTCACGTACTAATTTATCGTGAATAATAAGCTGATATTATTATTAAAAATGCAGGGGAATTCCTATCGCTTCTAGGAAGATATCGATATCAATTCCTTGATTGGTATTAAGCCAGAATCATTGACCACAAGTCAGCCGTTATCGAGTTTACGGAGATGATATTTCCATTCGACCAATCTGGCCTTAAAAATGCAAGAGGGTCTTGTTTCGGTCTGTTTTTGTTGACTTAGAACAACAAGTTCATTATCCTTACTTGTGTAAATGGTAATAATTCGTCCAACACGAACACACCGCCACCCAGCACGTCTACTAGGTTTGCTTTTGCTTGAGGTGCGCACCGGATAGGCTGCAGTCGAATTCAAGTCAATTGCAGCCCTGTCCCACTGAAACGGACAGGGTTTTTTTTTGACTATTAAACACTGGTCACGGGGCACAAGCTGCGATAGAACAGGAGCACGACCATGGACCGACCAACCCACATCCGAATCTTTGACACCACATTACGCGATGGTGAGCAATCACCCGGTGCGACTTTGAACCTCGCAGAAAAGCTAGAGATCGCGCGACATCTTGAACAGATGGGTGTTGATATTATTGAAGCGGGTTTTCCAATCACTAGTCGTGGTGATTTCGAGGCGGTACAGACCATTGGCAAAGAGGTCGAAAATTCAACCGTAGCCGGACTAGCACGGTGCGTACCACGTGATATTGATCGTGCTGGTGAAGCGGTAAAAACTGCACATCGACCTCGCATACATGTGTTCTGTGCCACAAGCAAGATACACCGTGAATACAAGCTCAAGAAAGCAATTGATGAAATCATCAAGCTTGCAGTCCAATCGGTCCAACAAGCACGTAGTTTTGTCGAAGATGTGGAGTTCAGCCCTGAAGACGGTTCACGCACCGAACTAAGTGTACTTGTTGATATCACTGCGGCAGTAGTCGAGGCAGGGGCAACAACCGTTAATATTCCCGATACAGTCGGATATGCAGTGCCATCCGAATATGGACACATCTTTAAGCATGTGCGCGAGAAACTGCCGGAACTAGATAATAAAAACATCATCCTGTCGGCACACTGTCACAATGACCTCGGAATGGCCGTTGCTAATAGCCTGTCAGCCGTTGAAAATGGGTGTCGGCAAGTCGAATGCACCATCAATGGTATTGGTGAACGGGCAGGTAATGCTTCACTGGAAGAGATTGTGATGAGCATTAGCACACGGGAAGATTACTACAACCGTTTCACAACCGGCATTAACACAAAGAAAATATTTCCACTGTCACGAATGGTCTCGACCATGACAGGACTGTATGTCCAAAGGAATAAAGCAATCGTTGGTGAAAATGCATTTTCCCATGAAGCAGGCATCCATCAAGATGGCATGCTCAAGGAACGTACGACCTATGAAATCATGGATCCCCGTGACGTGGGAATTCCGGAAAGCAAACTTGTACTTGGCAAGCACTCGGGACGTCATGCGCTCGGAGATCGCATCAAGGATTTAGGATATCACATTGATGACAAGATGCTTGGAAAAGCGTTTTCCGCGTTCAAGGAACTAGCAGACAAAAAGAAGGAGGTCTACGATGAAGACATTGAAGCAATCCTGGACCAGCAGTTCCAAACAGGGCGACAGCTATGGCAGCTTGTTCGTTTCCAAGTCACCAGTGGCACGAACTTAATCTCCACTGCAACGGTAGTACTGTGCGACTCGGCCGGTAACGAACAGATGGATGCAGCAACTGGGGACGGCCCCATCGATGCCGTTTACTCAACAATTCAACGTATCACAGGTGTAAAGGTAACCTTGGAAGATTACCAAACTCGATCAATTACCAGCGGGAAAGATGCTCAAGGAGAGGTCATGGTGCAGGTACGACACAATGATCATACGGTGCGAGGCCGGGGCCTAAGCACAGATGTCATTGAAGCAGCCGCACGAGCTTATCTAGCGGCAATCAATCGGCTTAAGGTCTCCTGAACCAGAAGGCATCCTTTAACTGAACAATTAATTCTTTATGATGATAAACAAAATTCCTTAATGCCTTGTTTCGGACAAGGGTTATTGACGAAACCAGCCATTGGCTAACTAACTTTTAGGATTTCTAGACATATGTTGTAATGGACATCATAAAAGTATGCCGCGGGTAGGTCGGCGTAACTAAGTAGCTACTGCATAAGGTATGCATGAAAGTGACAAATACCATGAACACCAATTCGTCCTCTTCCCATCCACCCAATCGTAAGTACCTGTTCCTTACCATGGAACAAGTACAACAAAGCCATAATGTGGTCCAGCGTGTATGCGAAGCAACCAAACACCCCATGAACCCCTTGCTGCCGCTTGGTCGTGCCGATGAATGGGACGGGCGCCAAGCCAGTCCATGGGCAATGAGAACAGTCCTTTACGATGAGGAGGAAAAGCTATTTAAATGCTGGTACAACGGAACTGACCTTACCGACCAGCAATCTTGGGCGAGCGGCTATGCGGTGAGCAGCGATGGAATCCACTGGACCAAGCCACATCTTGGCCTAATCGAATACAACGGTTCAAAAGATAACAATATTGTCTTTGCTGGGTGGGGTTCTGTCCTCAAGGATGATCATGAACCTAATGAGTCGCGTCGTTACAAAGCCATGTTGATGGGGCCGGTTCCAAAAAATGACTATGGAATCCGGCTCGCCTATTCGCCCGATGGAATTCATTGGCATGAACAAGAACCATTTAAAATCCCTGACTGGCGCGGCCGAAATCCTGATATTGTCGCATTCATTAAAGATGAACAAGAATCAAACCCAGACCGACGCTTTAAATTAATCTGGCAGGACACTCATCCATCCAAGAAACCAGGGCCAGACGCCGTACGGATCAAGTCCATTGCCTTCTCACCCGATGGTCAACATTTTACCGGAAGTACCGACAATCCAATTATTGACCCCAATGATGGTCCTGAGGTGGAAAATCATTTTGTGATGGTCGCACCATATGAAGGCTATTGGGTCATGCCATATGAAGCGGCATGGTATACACCCAACGGCTTAGGTCTTTATGGACAGTATATGGGTGATGTCCGGCTGGCGGTCAGCACCGATGGTGAGCACTTTACTCGTGTTAATCCATTTGAAATATTAATTCGACGTGGATCCCATGGACAATGGGATGACTGCTTCCTTGTCGCAAGTGACAAACCGATCGTCAAAGGAAATACCATTTACCTGTTCTATTGCGGCCAGGGACAGGATTGGAGCTATTGGCCCGCACAAAATATCTCACCCAATGCGGAGACTGCAGGTGTCGGCTCCAGATGCATGTCACGCATGGGACTTGCCACACTTCCGTTGGATCGCTGGACATGCGTAGAAACGCAAGATCGAGAAATTCCCGGAACTTTGACGACCAACCCGATTGAGATCATGGATCCGAATATTGAGCTTTTCCTGAATGTCTCATCCCTACATCAGAACTCCAGTTTCGTCCGTGTTGAGGTCCTAGATGGTACCTCTGGACAAGTGATTGAAGGATTTGATCGACATAGCTGTGAACGAATCGAACAGGATGCAATTCGTTGCCATGTACGATGGAAAGGCAAGACCTTGTCAAACTTGCGATGTGGCAGGTATCAATTTTGCATCGAATTATGTGGTGCAGCTCGGATACATAGTTATAGTCTTTCATAGACTGCATCTGCAATTGACGGTATCAGCCATAACAAGAGCTTTTAGGTTTTTGCTCCACCATCAACTACCAATAGCCTAGTTAGGTCGTGCCAAGTCTAAACACCCAACAATATCAATATCCACTTATCTGTAACAACCTGCTGCATAAACACTACAGGATTGAATTGATGATCAACCCTTACCACTAGAAAATTTTTTGCATACAACCCATTGAGTTTGGGCTACGATGTCCAATACCTCCTCACACCAATTCGCCGATCGATGAGCCCCATGGCCAAACTAGCCCCAACAACTATCAACATCGACACCACTGATTTCTCATGCCATAGGTACCGATGGTTATTCATTGTTGCCATCCTGTTAATTGGCATGCTTGGCCTTCTTGTAGCATCTGCCTCAACCTTGGTTAGTACGGATCTTGGCACAAAAATCGCACTTGGCCTGGTAAACCACCATATTGTTGGCACCTGGGAAATCGAGGATCTCGATTTGACATGGTCCTCGGGACAACATGCTGAAGGGATCAGGCTGCTAGCTCCTACAGGAGTTGAAGCCATGCGAATCGGTAGACTTGAAGCGCCGGAGTTATCCCTTTGGTCACTATTCTGGGGCAATAGAAACGTCGGAACGGTTCAAATATCCCATGCCTTTACACGGATGGACGAAACCCTTACTGCACTTGCACCCACCGGACCCATACCGTCAACCGACACCAGGGTAACCGGGGGCGGAGCGAGCGGAACACTCCGGGGAAAACTTGAAATCGCTAGTTCAAATTTATCTATTGCCTCCACCGATGGTTCAGATATAAACATCAAGATCGAATCTGGGCATATCGCGGCAATGGATCCAGGCCAGGTCACACTATCGATGAATGCAGAAATCATCCAACGTGATCGAATATCCTCCAGCACCATTGATCTTGAAATTAAAAATCTATTCAACAGTGATGGTAACTTCCAGTTGCACGCAATTGAGGTCGACGGTAAAGGCGAACTTCTAGATGTTCCGGTTTTACTGATCGATCGGTTACTTAAGAAAGATGGATTGCTGGAAGAACTCTTGGGTGAAAAAATAGATTTAAAGGTAAAGGCTACAGGGAATCGCAACCAACTCAATACAAAGGTATCAATCCACAGCAATAACTTTGATGTGAACGTACAACTCAAAGGCCACAATGGACAATTGGCCGTCATAAAACCAATGACTATGCAATTACGAATCGACCCCGCCACATGGTCAACTTTAATCAAACGACACGAGGCCTTTGCCCATACAAGGTTGGTTTCGCCCCTTGAATTAGATGGCAGCATAAACAAGTTACAGATCCAGTTTACCAATGAATCAGTTGGACTGGCGAAAATGGCCTTCAATGCCCATGTCTCCCTTGGCGACATCAGGATTGATACCGGAAGCACCCATGGCGTTCTCCGCCTAATTGATGCCCAGACCTCAATAGATGCTCAAGTCCTTGGTGATAAGGTTCACGCCGTGTTTACTGGAATTGCTGAGCATAACACTCATCGTTCACCGATCGAACTGACCTTAACTGCTCAACACGCAATTCACCCAGACCATGGTCTTAACTTGAACGGTGTGGCTATCATCGCCCACGCCGCCGTAACCGGTCTACCCGTAGACCATCTCGGGGAGTTGACGTCGGATCTTTATGGATCGCTCTGTTCCAATACTCTTGGCGCCAACATGGATACGCAAATCACCGCGCAACGTCATGGGCATAACATCCGTTTTAAGATCGCCAACTCCTCTGCCCATCACCAATCAGAATTTACCGGAACTGTTGATGCGAACACATCACAGCTAACGATCCATTCCGGTCAAGCCAACTTGGCTATTACCCCTGATCGATTGGAAAATGTGATTAAACATGCCAACAGGTCCAAGTCATTGCCTCGCATCATCCAGACATTTTCACTATCTGCCCCGCTGTATGCCAGATTGAGCATTAAGGGGCTAACTGCTCCCATCCGACCATTTAAATGGGAGCGTATTGCGGGCACGGCATCTATCACACTTGATGAAATCAAGCCAGTAGGACTTTTGAAATTTAAGGATTTGTCTCTGTCTCAATTCGTCGTCACCGCCAGTACTCCTAACTTACATGACCGATTGAACCTAACCGCCAGCACTAAGTTCGCACACGAAGACAGGACAGGTGACCTACAACTGCATACTAAAGCTATCGATTGGACCCAAGGAGGCCGGGTTATCAAGACAGATATCACGGGCAATTACATCCCGGTGGGCCTGATTGAACAATGGATTTCCGAACCAAACCAACTGAAATGGTTGACTGGTCCGCATATTGAATCAAGTTCATTGTCATTTCAATATGCTCCAGCACGCCACAACCCACTCTTGTTCAATACCAGAATCCGAACGGCCTCCAGGCAGATGATCCAACTTGATGGCCATTACCAAAATAACCACGGGATAACTCTAGATGAATCATCACATGGTGAACTAGAGATTAGCCCTCAGATCTATACTGAATTTGCCAACCGACAGAATTCGGATTCCACTATTTCAACACAGTTCAAAATAAAGGAACCTGTCACATTCCATGTGGATGTCAAGAAAGCGGATATCGGCTTAACACAAAATAACGCCTCCTCTCAAGAGAGGAACTGGAAGTTCAATCCAGATCAAACTTCTTTTGATGTAACTGTAGGCCTACACAATACAGCCGCCGTTACACCCAAGACTTTCAGGGATCACGATCTGAAAGTGCACAAGCTAATGGTTCATGCTTCGACAACAAATCTTCGTGAAAACATGAAGGTTGATCTTTCGGGACTTATTGATCTTTCAGATCAGAACGCCAACAAGATTGAAACCAGCCTGCTTCGTTCACAAACCAACCTTTGGAACCTTTTCGATTCTTCTGGCCATTGGAATTCAACTGGTTTTCGAGCCAAGACCAATACCCAACTCTCTAATACACCCACGGCGGTGATTGACAGCCTTCTTGAAAAGGAGGGCAAAGTGATGGCCTTGCTTGGACCAATCGTAGATATTGAGGCGAAAGGGACTTTCCCTGGAAACCTCAATCTATGGGTTAAAAGCGACACGATTGATCTACCATTGCCCCTGTCAATTGACCGCAACCAACGGATTACACTCCACAATAATATCCGCGCATCACTCTCGCTTACCGAAAAAGGCACCAAGGCACTCTTGGGGCATCTGCACCCGATCTTTGGAGACGCCATAGCCTCACACAAACCCATTCGCCTTTTGGTCAAAAAGCAGCCGTTCACGATACCACTAAAAAAATTCCGCAATCATCTTGATCAGTTGATGTTGGATATGACACTTGAACTAGGCACATTACGCATGACGCGTAAGGGTTGGCTGACAGAATTTATTGATGGGGTGGTTGGGGTTGCCCTCCAACTTTCTGGATCCTTACAACAACGTACTGCCGCCAAAAACCAGACCTACTTGGCACACTTTACACCTGTACATATACATGTGGAAAAGGGTCGGTTGAAGATATCTGAATTCTGGCTGGTCAGTGAGGACCTGGCGATTGGATTTCAAGGTCAGGCTGATCTCATATCACAACAGTACCAATCAGGCATGGGGATCCTTGGAGCCTCGCTGCTCACAGAGCAACCAGCACTTATAGAGATTGTCGATCCTAGAAATGTCTATGACATTCCTATGACCGGGAAACTGGGTGAAAGACCAAATATCACAACCAGTGACTTAGAACTTGCATTATTTGGTTCCACAGCCAAACAGCAATTACGTCGACTTGGAAAGGATTTTCAGGTTGGATTCGAGTTGCTGGGTAAAGTGTTCCAAGAGGACATGCGTCGCAAATCAAATCTCAACTGGCACGTTCCCACAGAAGGTAAGAAACTCATCGGCAAGGTCCTTAAATAACAACCCACTGCCATTGGAGATAAATATTTCCTCATGATCGCGGCAAGACCAAATGAAGAAATCAAGGGACAACGGAACAGGAGAGCCAAGAAAACATTTACGATGTCGGGGGCTATACAAGAAAATGTCGAACACAATCGATACCGAATATAGGCACCAGAACAAGTAATAGCAGCAATACAAAAGCAGGCATTGGTTCGATCTCGAATTTCTTGGAACCAATCAACCAAAAGATCGTACTAATCACGAACGCACGTATACCCCAATTAATATAATTTGCATCAAAACCTGCATTTGTCATCGTCAGAGCGCTTTGGATACAAACGCTGAGGCCCATGATGATCAGCGCCAAACCAGTCATTTTAAGAATCGCCTTGCCCATCACCCCTAAACCCGCATGCAGCAGCCTAACCGCAAGAAAATAGCACGGCACCATAAACGCGAACTGGACAATAACTTGCAACCCCATCCATTTCAATCTTTCCCCAGTGGCCACATCCGCTTGAGCCCGAGGCGCAAGTACCAGGAGGTCAACCAATATGAGCATGACCCCAAATGCAATAAGCACGATGGGAAGTTGAAGATCAATTTTTTTCTGTTCTCGCTGAGATTCATCCTCTTTCTGGCGGGCATTGAGAGGAATCCCTGCAATCGGACGGCCCGCACCCGACGGATTTTGGTCCGTCTCAACTTTAATCTGCTTGCCTTCATTGAAGTTAAAACCACACTGAATACATATCAGTGCTTCGGGGGAAATTTCGGCGCTACATGAAGGACACTTGCCAGTATTTTTAACTGCCGCTTGACTGACAACTGCTCCGACTTGCGCCGAAGCGTCAAAGTCCAGTTCATAACTGGATCCACTGCGTTCAGAAGGATCAAGTTGCAAGGTGTCCTTTGCGGGACTTGGCCTGATCAACTTGGCTGATGCTGCAGGTTCCGATGGAACACGGATGACTGCTTCGCATTGAGGACATTTGACCTTTCGGCCAGCATATTTCTTTCCCCAACGAAACTGTTTATCACAGGATGGGCACAAAAAGGATGATGCTTTGGCCATACAGATCGCCTCACTAAGCACAAACAAACCAAAATATTAATCACCATAAACTAGCTGTAAATTCATATATTAGCAATGAGTGTGGGTTATACACTTCAGATAGATTCCAACATCTATCCCACGAACAAGATCGTTGCCATTCAACAGAATAATAGTTAGATTCCGTGCTAGGATCGCGAGCACATGGTTCATGGTTTCAAGAATTTCCAAGGAACCCAATGAGCAAGCAGGTAAAATAATCATGACTCCCTAAAACTCACTGCCACTAGATAGAAATTATTAAGAAAGACGAATAGTTAACAACACAACAAGTACAGTCCTCTACAACATTTCTTGGCACCCCAATTACATGCCCAAACAAAATCGATGCCTCCTATTTGAAATATACCCCAGCACATAGAAAGGATCTTGTTAAAAGATCGCTCACCGGTGACAGAATCCAACTCTATAAAACAACCTGCCCAGAAAGATGTCGGCCGCCCTAATCCAATCATCCAGCTGGCAAATATCTCCAAAGCATTTGGCTCGAATCAAGTCCTCAATAATGTTTCACTTGAAATTGAACGCGGACATACGACGGTCATCATCGGGCCCAGCGGTACCGGTAAAAGTGTACTGCTTAAACATATTGTGGGCGTGATTAGACCCGATCAGGGGAAGGTATGGTTCGATGGGAGGCGTATTGATCATCAAAGCGAGGCGGATCTGGTCACGGTGCGCACCAAGATTGGATTCTTATTTCAGATGGGTGCATTATTCGACTCTCTGACCATTGGTCAGAATATCAGATTCCCACTCACCGAACACACCAGCATGTCTGCTTCGCAGCAAAACCAACGCTGCAACGCTGTCTTGGAAATGGTGGGGTTGGCTGGTATTGAGAATAAAATGCCCGCTGATCTATCCGGTGGCCAACGTAAACGCGTGGCATTGGCACGAGCAATTGTTCTTGAACCACAAGTCGTACTATATGATGAACCGACGACCGGATTGGATCCGATTCGAGCCGATGTGATCAATGAGTTGATTATCAGCCTGTCCGAACGCCTGGGTATTACCAGCATCGTCGTCACACATGATATGGCCAGCACGAACAAAATTGCCGACCGAATTGTGATGCTCTACGATGGACGAATAGTGGCTGATGGTAACCTAGACACCTTTACCCACTGCGATAATGATCTGGTACAGCGATTCATCAAGGGGCAAGCCGAACAATCTGACTTGGAACGGATCCGTGTCGTTTCGCAGTAATTAGCGTCATGCCAAAACAATGGCAAAACTTCCTCGTGGGGCTCATGGGTATAGGCGGTATCATCTGCCTCTGCGTGATTCTTCTTCTGTTTGGCTATATCCCACCATGGTTTGAAGGCGGTTATGAGATTCATATCGAATTGAATCAATCTGGTGGTTTGACCGAAGACAGTCGGGTACGACTCAGTGGTGTTGATATTGGCCGAGTTCAATCAGTAACACTACAAGCACCACCTAAGCGAGGCGTGATTATCCTCACTAGAATTAGGGGCGATGTTCAAATCCCGACAAACGCCCATGTCACCGTCGTAGCACACATTCTGGGAGGCAGCCCTGCACTTGAGTTTGATCTCGATCAGTTAGAAGAAAACGAAATGATGGCCATGTTGCCAACTGATGGTAACGCACGCGTGAAAGGACGTGTGCCAAATTTAGCCAGCCGTGTCTCAGCTGAAATGCAGGCGGTGCTCGACGGACCATTTGAGCAATTTACACACCTAAGTCGTGCATGGACGCGATTGGGTGAAAACTTCAATAAACTCGTTGAGCCACGATCAACCGATGAGGTCAATGCAGGTCGGTTTCCGGCGAATCTATCGACAATCCTAGAACGTGGTGATGGTCGCATAACCGAACTAAAATCCGTTTTGGCTGGCCTCAATGCCTTGTTCAATGACCCCAAGCTAACTGCTGACATACGGAATGCTGCAGCCAGTGCGTCGATCATGACGAAAAAGGTGACTATTGCGGCGGATCGATTCTCCAGTCTGGCAACTGAAACTGGGCAGAACATTGACCAACTTGCTGATAGCTATGTAACGTTGGCAGACAACTTGTCTGCGGCTCTGACCACGATGCACCGAATCGTTGAAAAGATAAATGAAGGCAAAGGCTCAGCAAGTAAACTGCTCAATGATCCAGCTGTTTTTAATAACCTTAATGATGGATTGGAACGGATCAACCTGATGGTTGATGATCTACGACTTCTACTTGAGAAGTGGAAGCAAGAAGGTGTACCGATACGCCTGTAATGAAATACGTGATTATTATTGCCGATGGAGGAGCTGATTTCCCGCTCCCACAGCTCGATGGCCGTACACCTTTTGCTGCGGCACGAAAGCCAAATACCGATCGCATCTCCATTGAAGGACGCCAGGGAATCGTTGCAACGACACCTGATGACATGCCATGCGGCTCCGATATCTGCTGTATGAGCTTGTTAGGCTATGATCCAGCAAAATACCATACAGGCCGCGCACCGATAGAAGCCGCATCACTGGGTATTGAACTGGGAAATACCGATTGGGCCTTTCGGGCCAACCTGGTCACCGTAGCTGACCACAAAATGCTTGACCACTCCGCTGGCCATATCAGTAACGCCGAGGCCTATCGTTTACTAACTGAATTTTCTGCCAGCCAGGATTGGTCCGGGATGACCTTCATACCGGGTGTAAGCTATCGCAACATATTGGTTGATACCTCCGGACAACAGGACTGGTCCGCCCTATCAACCACGCCACCACACGATATTCCTGGCGAGTCGATTAATCAGTACCTGCCCAATCAGGCGCCTCACAGTGACGTATTACTTCAACTTATGAACGATAGTGAATCATTCTTTACAAACCATGAGGTCAATATTACAAGACGTCAATTAGGCGAACTACCAGCAACCCAATTATGGATTTGGGGGCAGGGGCGCAAACCACAGATGAATCGCTTTGAGCAACGATTTGGATTGCGTGGAGCCATGATCACTGCGGTTGATCTACTGGCGGGGCTGGCAAAACTTATTGGATGGGATCGACTTGATGTACCTGGCCAAACCAGCTATCACGACACCGACTATGCTGCGGCGGGCTCGGCAGCCATCAAGGCACTGGCATCATATGACATTGTCTGCGTCCACGTTGAATCACCGGATGAAGCATCGCACGCCGCAGATGCAAAAACAAAGGTTGAAGCCATTGAATCAATAGACCAACACATTGTCGGGCCCCTACTCGAAACTTTAAGCCATACGGAATCAGGCTTTCGCATGCTCTACATGCCCGACCACTACACTGCTGTATCAACACGCAAGCATGACCCCACACCTGTACCTTTTGCTATGTGCGGTCGACATGTGAATTCGGTCCTACAACAGCCTTTTACTGAAGCCAATGCCAAACAATCCGACCTTCATATCAAATACGGACATGAACTCATCGAGTACTTTCTAAGAAGTGGACAGCCTGAAAAATGATTACACTCCAGCCCTACCTAGGCTAAAAATCATTTGGCAGGCAAGCGTCCAATAAGCCGGCTTAAACTATTTAACGACAAGATATAACAAGCACACAGACTCCTTGTGGATATCCTGTTGATAGACATTAGCGCTTAACATCTATAAATGATTCTTCACGCCAAAATCATAATCACCTTATGATCCGAAAGATCGCCAGAACACCTGATTCCCATACGTTAAACCTTTGTTTTAACTAATCTTACGCAATGCACGGCGTCAGCCCAACCCGCAAATCCCCATTCGGACAACCTCACGGTGGCTTTTGGCCGTGATACCACCACAAATGCTGTGGATAAACTGGATGATCCCACCCTAACGGATAAAACGCATCTCCCCGAAATTTGGCAAAATACCAAGCCAATTTGGACGAGGCGCATAAGGTGCCGGGAAATATACAAAAAATGCCTTGCCCATCAGGAGTTGATCGGGAACCACGCCATAACGATAACGCTCGTCGACAAGCATTGTCCGTCCGATCCAAGGGTCAACCTTATTCCAGAACCTTCCATCATGACTCAGCGGGCTATTATCCCCCAGGCAGAAAAACTGCCCCTCAAGAATCTCAACTGGATATCCCCTGAATTGGGGACTCATTTTAGACAGTGTGCCCCGCCCCACACGGCCATGTGGATCATCACTGATATAGACGATATCTCGATCTACTTGGATACGATGCAACGTAACAGGCGAACCGCTTACAGCAATCGTAATCCGCGGGAAGCTATTCCCAGCTAACCGATTACGTCGCCTGACCGTTGCGATATCATCAAAATCAAAATACCACTTCAAAATACATTTGCCATTGACCCAAAGACTTGCCTCCTGATCGACATACCATAACTCTACATCTGTAGCGCGTCCGCGTGGCAGCGGGCTAATCTGCTTACGCGCAAGGACCCTTATTTCTTCTCCGGGTGCCTGTACTTCAAGGCTGGCTAACCCGCTAGCATCGATTCGCCCGACCAAAGGCAGAGCCCGAGCAGTTTCAGAAACCTGGTCAAGGCGAGCCGTCGTGGATAGCGACAACGACAATCCCAACTGATCAGGTTCAAATGCTGCAGCTATACGAACTTCCTCAATTGGATGAGGAATAATTCTCCTACGCGTAAGATTACCATGTTGCTCTTTAAGTTGATTGTATGGATACCAATCAAATCCCTTGTGGTATTGTTGTTCAAAGGAAAAGGCAATGGCGCCATGTGTCAAGCTACCATAACGGTAACTGCGATGCCCATTGATCTGCCATTGACCGTCTATTGCTTTCCATGGACATCGCCAAGGCAACCGCCTTATACCACGACCGGGTTCACCTAAGTCAATTGGAACATACTGACTATGGTAAATTGGCTGCCATAGGGATCTCTGAATTTCCGTTGCATGAGGATTTTCTAATGTATTGGTTTTTCTCGCAATACCCCATGCTGACAAATCTTCGCCCTGTGATTTGGTATAAACATTACCTTCAACGATAAGCAGTGTCTCTCCCGGCAGGCCGACCAATCTCTTAATGTAATTTTGGTGTGGATTACTGGGATTCTTGAAAACAACAACATCCCATCGCTTTGGATGGGAAAAGGAATATATGTATTTGTGGATTAAAATACGATCGCCAGCTTGTGGTCGAACTCCCATACCCAGCAAGATAGGCAGGTGACACATCGGGCAAGTTACTTCCTGTTGCATACGAAGTGGCATGGCCTTGGCGCTACCACTACCCGATGTTGGAACATCAACTTTAAAGTGATATCCACATTGAGAACAGCTAATCGGCACATGCTGTCCCAATAGACTAGGTGCCATTGACCCGGTGGGAATCACAAATGCTTCAACCACATATGCTCGCAGGACAAAGGCCAGCATAAAAGCAATGAGGAATGACTCAAATAAATCCTTTACTGGCGCACTAGACGCGGAATACGCAATCGGGCGATCCTCAGACCGGCTGGTTTTGAATTCGTTCTTATGATTACGGGCCACTGCACTACCTTTCGGCCTTCCATTCTATCAATTGGTCTGCCTTGGTTGCGTTGAATCGGAGGGGACAGTAAAAACTGATGCAATGAGTACCCAATTTTACGTCAGTGTATTGACCGTGGCCATCACACTAAAAGTGATGCTCTTAGCGTGTGCCTACCTGATCCTGCTGGAACGCAAGATGTGCGCGTGGATTCAGAATCGAATCGGTCCCAACCGAACAGGGCTAAGCTTGGGAATCCTGCCACTTCGATTTCACTTCTGGGGCTTGGGCCAACCACTCGCTGATGGCGTCAAACTGCTCTTTAAAGAGGACTACACGCCTTTAAATGTAGATCGCCCGTTATTTATTGCCGCACCGATCATCGTCATGATCCCTGCAATGCTTGGCTGGGCAGTTGTGCCATGGGGTGGCCTATGGCAAAGCGAGGGTTGGATGTGGCCAACTTGGATCCCGTTTATTGGTGGCGGCTCTGTGGAACCCTTCAATGTCTCGGTCACTGGCGCCGCGATTAATATTGGCATTCTCTACATTCTGGCCATCGGATCGCTAGCCGTATACGGGATAGTACTCGGCGGTTATGCCTCCAATAATAAATACTCTTTCTTTGGCAGCCTACGGGCAACCGCACAAATGATCAGCTACGAGATTCCTCAAGGCCTCTGCGTACTGATCATGATTCTGATGTGGAGTACAAGTCGAGCTGATTTCCTTGTAATCCTACAAGCCAATAGTACATGGAACCTTTTCTACCATCCCCTATTGGCCATTATTTTCTTTACTTGCGTATTGGCTGAGTGTAATCGCGCCCCATTCGATCTAGCGGAAGCTGAACAAGAACTCGTTGGTGGTTACCACACAGAATACGCCTCTATGAAATGGGCTTTATTCTTCTTTGGCGAATACATGCACATGATCACCGGTTCGGCATTTTTTGCCCTGCTCTTCCTCGGTGGATGGGATCTACCACTTGTCCATGAACCTGCAGTTGGTGGATTGGCATGGGTCGCTTTAAAAATCATCGTCTTTGCAATCAAAACATTTCTTCTGGTCGCCGCAATGATATGGATACGCTGGACATTACCGCGTCTACGTTTTGATCAATTAATGCGGTTGGCGTGGCGTGGTTTAATTCCGGTCACCCTCGCCATGCTATTAATCACGTCAGCATTTGTTTATTTCGGTATTGAGAACTGGATTTATTATTGTGTCGCAAATGTAATCATCTTTTTCACCGCCCCATTGATTTCTCAAGTCATCCCCACAGGGGCGCCAGTAAACCGTCGTGTACCCCTTGCAGGATCCCGATTCAGCCCGGCTGAAACATAAAATACTTGATTTATTCCTCCGCGAAGACACCGCAACTACTCCTGGTTTTTCTCCCGATAAATTGGGGTGTCCAAATGTGTCCCCACCATTGTCTCGATCCCACAAGACATAACACGTCAATAATTGATTTCTTGAAGGGCAAGGGGCTATCAGGAAAAGAAGTGAACAATCTTCGCCTCTATCATGGCGAACCCGATATATAAGAACCGCGTTTAACCTGAAATCACCCTGAATCATGAACCATCACGAAATACTTCTGCCGCTGCATCGACCGCACTTGCACCGTCTACCTTTGCGCCTTGCATTTGAAAACATTGCGACAATGCCACAAGAACCAATAACAAACAATTACGATCTGCGGTTGAACCCATATGCCCCACACGCAACATCTGGCCAACCAGTCGAGGATGATGACTGCCAGCAATCATGATATCGAATTCCTTTTCCATCAACCGCATGGTCTCAGCATCCGTTGTTCCCTGGGGAATCCGAAACGCCGTCACCGTGTTACTGGCGTATACATCTTCGACTAAAAGCTCGATCCCCATAGCCCTCATGCCAGCACGGAAAGCGCGAGCACACAGGGCATGACGACGGTAGCGATTCTCCAATCCTTCGGAGAGAATCCTGTCCAAAGACACCTCCAATGCAGCAATGACATGCGTGGGTTGGGAGACAGGCCCACTAGGGTGCCAATCTGCCCAGCGTTCAGCGTAATCCTTGATGTTCAGAAGATTAAGAAACCACCCATGAATCGGCTTTTCCCGTGCCTGCATACGTCCCCAAGCATGCTGGCTGACCGCAATGATTCCCGTTCCCGAAGGTGCTTCGAGGCCCTTGTGGTTGGCACAAATGCAATAATCAACGCCCCACTTATCTGTTGGCACATTAATACCCCCCAGCGAGGTCACAACATCAAGAATTAGACTCACTTGCCGCTGGCGACATACCTCAGATATTTCTTCAATAGGATGTGTAACACCTGTGCTGGTTTCGTTATGTACAACTGCCATCACGCGAATATCAGGATGCTCGTCAAGTACAGCTGCCACCTTGTGTGGTACCAAGGGTGTGCACCACTCAATTTCGAACGTTACCACGTTGGCACCACAGTTCGAGGCCATCTCCTTAAACCGTTCTGCAAACATGCCGCCACCAGGAACAAGGATTTTCTGGCCTGGTTCGACAGCTGCATTGATTGCGGCTTCCATGGCAATACTTGAAGACCCAGGAATCATTAACACTGTGTTCTTGGTTTGAAAGATCTGCTGCAGGCTTTTTATCACATGTCGATGACGTTTGACATAATTATCGCCATAATGCACCACTGAAGGTTGGGCCATGGCGAGCAATGCCTCATATCCAATCTCCGTTGGACCTGGAATCATTAATAGACGGTGCTTGTCAATTCTCATTCATGAGTTCCT
Organism: Phycisphaeraceae bacterium; assembly: GCA_002716625.1. Taxonomy (GTDB): domain Bacteria; phylum Planctomycetota; class Phycisphaerae; order Phycisphaerales; family Phycisphaeraceae; genus UBA6626. Next base: position 20,852 of record PBAS01000063.1, read on the forward strand.
CATCCTGCATCAGAAATATCCTTAATAACCGCCTCAACATCTCTTGGGTCTGTATCAAAACTCATCAAGAACCGTGCCATCTTCCACGCTGGTGCACCCAAAATGTAATATCCATGTCGACCCACCAATGCATCATGAACATGATCAGGCAGTGAGACAAATACTCCATTGGCCTGTGTGGGAAAACGCGGCGGATAACCGGCATCAATGAGACCAACAGAGAGCTTTTCAGCCATCTTGTTGGCATAGGCAGCATGTTTAAGCCATGCATTACCCTTGAGTGATGCAACGAATGGCGCCGTCAGGAAACGATGCTTGCTAACCAGATGTCCAGCAGCCTTACGTAGAAAAGGGAATCGATGAACAGCACGTGCATGATCTTCGCCATCACCTTGATGGAAAAAAAGCACCGCCTCACCAATCGCAAGACCGTTCTTGGCGCCACCAAATGTCATCGCGTCAACGCCAGCATCAACTGTAAGCTGACGCGGATCACATCCCAGATGAGCTACAGCACAGGCAAATCGAGCACCATCAACATGGACGCGATAACCCATTTCATTCGCAGTTTTACAAATATCCTCTGTCTGCTTCGGTGTATAAACCTCGCCAAACTCTGTGGGATTTGCGATGGTAACCACGCCCGGCTGAACACCTTGGATATTGTCTACTCGATCTTCAATAGACTTCAAATCAAGATGAGACAACTTACTGGATCCTGTAGAAATCGTTGACAATCGGCAACCAGTAATACGTTCCGGTGCCGATGATTCGGATGTGGCAAGGTGCGATCGCTCGTGGCAAATCACACGCTGCCAAGGTTCCGTCAGACTGGCAATGGCCAACACATTGGCAGCCGTGCCGGTCGCCATGAAAAACACCCGTGTCTTATCGCCAAAAATATTCTGAAACATCTCCTGAGCCTGTTCGGTGACACCATCGTGTGCATACGCAATGTGATACTCACCTGCCGATTGAGTAATGGCTTCTAGGGCTTCAGGGCATAATCCGGAATTATTATCTGATCGAAAACTGGCCATAACAATTAATGCACTTGGGGCTACCCAGCAACTGTAATCCCATTCCTTGCTACATCTAGTGTTTTACAGGGGTGCGAGAAAGCAGCTGACCCAACAATCACCCTCGTTTCATTACATGATGAACATGGGGGGGAGTGAATTCTTCTCCACCACCAATATTACCATAAGTCATTTCAATCCACTCCCATGGATATCCATGCTTGAATGGACATACATTGGATAACCGTTCGTACTGCTCATCGGTCAGTCCCCAGTCCCCAACCACAAGGCAATTGGTTGCATGTTCAACCAATCGGGGACCGATGATAACAGCTGTAACTCGATGATCATGCAGCAACCACGCCAATGCAACCTGGGCCGAACTCTTGTCTGTTTCGTTCGCAATAGCCACCAACTCATCGACAATATCGAATGCGCCTTCGCGGTAATATCGCGGGATATCAATATCCTTACGATACGAGATGCGCGACCCATCCGGCGGCTGCTCCTCTCGTTTGTAACGGCCACTTAGAAATCCACTGGCCAATGGACTCCAACAGAGCATACCCATCCCTTGGTCGACACATGCCGGCAGGATTTCACACTCAATGTCACGCCGCACCAGGTTGTACATATGCTGGGCGGAGATAAAACGCTGGGTATGAAACTGATCCGCAATGGCGTTAGCTTTGACAATCTGCCATGCATAATAATTACTGCAACCAATGTATCGCACTTTACCTGTACGCACGAGATCATCCAATGCCCGCATGGTCTCCTCCATTGGTGTAAACCAGTCAGGACCATGAACTTGATAAAGGTCAATGTAATCGGTTCCTAATCGACGCAGGCTCCCCTCAGCAGCTTCCACGACATGTTTGCGGGATAACCCCTTGGCATTAGGGCCTTTCCGCATGCGAAACCACAACTTAGTCGCGAGAACCAGATCATCACGATCGTGATCCTTAATCGCTTTTCCGAGCATCTCTTCCGAAACGCCGGTGCTATACATATCCGCAGTGTCAATAAAATTCCCGCCAACTCCCACAAATGCACTAACAATTCCATTGGCTTCTTTTTGGTCACAACCCCAGTCCTTCATGCCAAAGGTCATCGTTCCCAAGCACACACGCGATACAAGCAGACCCGAGCGACCCAGATAGCGATATTGCACAATCAACTCCTCAGAATATCTGTCAAAGTAAATGCACCGAATAACAACAACTCAGTATATCGAGCACAGGATCTGGCACCATGATCCCAGATGAAATCGTCAATATTATTTGCTTATAGGATTGCAGCGCCACCAATTATTTCATGATATGCCCCGGCTTTTCCTCGAACCCGGCGCGGTACCGCCTAGAGCACCGGATACAGATTCATTGCCCGCTTGCGGAAATTTCGAACACGGTGCACCGTCACCCTATCATTGTCATGTTGATTTCGTGAATTCTTTGCCGTCCGAGAGGAAATAAGCAGATCATTCCCATCGATCAGCATCGCGTTGTAGTTAAAACCTTGGCCAGGACTGGGCCATCTGGCAACACAACCTGCCGGAAACCAGCTAAGGGCATCAAGGCTGTACCACAGCATGAGAAATCGCCTTTCATTCCCTGCGCCGCCACCCAGACCATGGGCAGCCATCTCACGGCCCCACGCAACATCCTGAGCTCGCGTAGGCATGTTGGTCGGGGTCCAGAAGTAGCCCTCTGGCTCATCACGAATAATGTGAAAATAACAGTTTCCCGGTAGTGGATGAAATTGAGTAAAACACAACTCCAGTTTCTTTCCATCATCGTTAACATCACAGATTGCACACATGTGTGGTGTAGCCTGACCATCAACACGCAACCGCACATAAACGCGAACCTTCCCGTTCACATTCACAACATTTGGCTCAAGCCAATGATCGCCAATATCTGGTGCTTGATCGCGAAATGTCAACCCACCGGGAGGTGTTGGTGCCCCGGGATATGTCTTTCCAGGATCAACTTGAGCCACCAAACCTGTACTCAAGCCATCTGGTGTTCCTGGGTAGGTTAAGTGTGGAGAAATTCTCCATGCCGATTGATCCATTAAGCTCTGGGCGGAAAGATCGCCTGCCACTAGCACAATGCGGGATCCAGTCCGATTAAAATTCCCCTCATGATTACCCATCCCAAATGACCAATACAGCGTAGAGCCGAGGACCGCGTGTGGCGTAAAAGTATTCCAAAACCGCCCTTTGAAGAGCAATTGAGGCTTACTCCAGGTAACACCTTCATCTCTACTTTCCACAAGCACAATATCATCACGCCCGCTTCGATTGCATAATAAATACAGCTTGTCGTGATGAACAAATGCCAAGCCATCACCTAGTTTGACTTTCCCCTGTTCTTGCCAGGTATCACCATTATCGTCACTAATCCAAAAGAGCGTCTTAATCTCATGGTCTGGACGACCTGGCAGGCGATTCACTCGCGTGAGCAGTGCAAAACTACAGAGTATTCGCCCACTGGGGAGCCGAACCAATGATGGTGTCGGGCAATACACCTCTGGATCAGGAATCTCACAGACTTCGCTATAGTCTTGAGCTGATGGAGTTGCCCAGCATTCTGAATCTAAATGCCTAGCCAAAGTTGGTACTCCTTAATATTAAATATGAATACTAACCTTGCCTCCCCTAGTAGGGAGGATAGTGAGTCGCCACTTTTGATTGTGCAAGGCATGGGCAACTCTCTCGCTTCTCTACATTAATGTTTTTAGAACAACCACACATGCCTACTCATTTTTGGAATACCGTAATATTCACATTAGTTTATCCAATGCAGCCTTGGCAGTGGGCGTGTATTTAGTATCTGGATAATTATCAAGGACTGCTTCGTAGTATTTCTTTGCCTCATTTAATCGCCCATTGCTCTCATAATTTTTCGCCATACTCAACATCCGTCGAACCTCGTCCGCAGTTCGCTGCCGGCCAACCTGCTCCATAATGCTGGGATTGGATTCATATTTACCGATCCAGTCCCTGGCCCATTGGACCTCATCACCACCCGACACACGATCATTAATCCAGTTACAGATGCGGTATGCCTGATAAAAATCATGACTGTCATGCGCTCGCTGTGCACGCCGAACTTTCCCTTTGAGAATATTCGTATGAATCCGGAGCCCGGGGGCTTGCATACTGACAATTGGACGAGGTGCAGTAACCAGATCTATCGCGTCTTCAGCGCGATCACCAATCTGCGGTGGATGAAGTTTAAGTGCATCAGACAAGGGCTGGTCCATGCCCGCTGGATGGCCTCGCCAAAGCACCTCCCCCTCGGGTGACAAAATAAATGCATGTGGAATAGCACGAACACCCCAAACGCTGGCATACTGCGGCTTCTGTGATGGATCGTGGACATGAATCCAGTCCATTTTATTCTTTGTAATGAAACGGGTCGCGGTACCTTCTGATTCATCCCTATTTACACTTATCAGAATAACACCCTGATCTTTATAGGTTTCATGAATCTTCTTGAGATGCGGCAATTCTCTTATACACGGACCGCACCATGTTGCCCAGAACTCAAATATGGTGATACGCCCCGCCAGCTTTTGAAAGTCCAATATTTCACCACCCAGCGTATGCATGTCAATCCTTGGCTTATCACCCACGCTGAGTGCCTCCCCCGATGCTGCTGTCCCCAGAAGCATTGCAACAACCAAGTTAACTCCAATATCGCGCAAATGTATCATGTTTTTACCAATGACAGAGAATACACATTGTGATCGTGAATGCTTCTACAAGCACATTCCACAATGCCCTGTGATACATTAATAGGTGACCAAGTTGGTGAAATTTATCATTTTATAAAACAAACTTGCTTAGCTCCTTGTCATCAATAATCGATTCGACCTGTTTGCATACAAAACCCTGATCGACTTTAATCTTTTTTTCACCCCGGCCAGCCATTTCTGGCGCATCAAAATTTATTTGCTCAAATACCTTTTCAACAATTGTCATAAGCCGCCTGGCACCAATATTTTCCATATTGGCATTTGCAGTAGCGGCAAGATCTGCCATGGCCTCAATTGCAGAAGGCTCAAACTTAATATCTATCCCTTCGACAGCTAACAACGCCTGCTGTTGGCGTGTCAGGGCATTCCCCGGTTCAGTTAGAATACGTACGAAGTCTTCTTTTCCTAGTGGGGATAATTCAACTCGAATTGGAAACCGACCTTGTAATTCCGGCATCAAATCACTTACTGCGGTCGTATGAAACGCACCCGCAGCAACGAAGAGGATATGATCGGTATGTACCGCACCATAGCGCGTATTGACAGCTGACCCTTCAACAATAGGCAGTAGGTCGCGTTGTACGCCTTGCCGGGAAATGTCAGGCCCCCCCCCACCACCAGACTGCCGATCATCACTACCAGGCGTTGCAATCTTATCGATTTCATCAAGAAAAATAATCCCACTCTCCTCGGTTCTGGATATCGCCTCCACGGTAATTTTATCCCGGTCCAAAATCTTCTCTGTCTCCTCTTCGATTAAAATCCGCCTTGCTTCAGCAACTGATACCTTGCGCCGTGTAGTTTGCTCTGGAATCATACGCTCAAACATGTTGGCCATGTCGGGATCCATCTGGTCAATACCCATATTGGCGAACATAACGTGGGCCTGAGGTTTTTGCGTAATAGTCAATTCAACTTCTCGTTCTTCTAGCTTGCCGGAGGCAATTTGTTCTCGCAACTTCAATCTCGTCCGAAGCTGGCGCTCTGCTGCGTCATCCACCTCTTCATGATCTTTACCGTCACTGGCAACCGAAGATGCTGACAATGCTGATTGCACTGGCGATACCGTTGGTGCTGGGGTTGGGGGCAGCAGTAGATCAACTATTTGGTCATTGGCGCCATCGGTAGCCCGTTCGCGTACCTTATCGGCTTGTTCACTATGAACCATGGACATGGCATGATCAAGAAGATCACGCACCATTGACTCCACATCACGACCGTGATAGCCGACTTCAGTGAACTTGCTTGCTTCAATTTTGATAAAAGGGGCACCTGTCAGATGAGCTAGGCGTCTGGCAATTTCCGTCTTGCCCACACCCGTCGGACCGATCATCACAATATTCTTTGGAGAAACCTCCCGGGCCATCTCTGACTCAAGTTGCTGACGCCGCCAGCGGTTACGGATTGCAATAGCCACCGCCCGCTTGGCCTCCGACTGTCCAATGATGTATCGATCAAGTTCGGTAACAATTTGCCGTGGCGTGAGGTTATCCAATCGTCGAATTCCTTACTTTTAAAGGATGATCCAAGGAATGCTTGCTCCATTTAAGCCCGCAAGACCACTTCGCTGTGGACTATTGGCAGAATACCTCCTGATGAGGATGAGGTACAGCGTTGAGCTGATCACAAATTATCTTCCGGTGGTTCATTTGTGAGTTCCATGGCGTATGCGGATGATGTGATGATGAAATCGCCTGATCACCAATCATCAAATCCACCAGAATCAGGCCCACAGGGTGGACCTGGGAATCCGGCACATGGCACCAGTTCCCGATGGTGGCTCGCCGCTCCTGGCATGGTGGCCGCCTTGTGCCTGTGCGGCACCGTTCTTGTCAATCATGCCGACTGGGCCCAATGGTTTCATCATCCAGCACGACAGCCCTTTCCCGTGGAAACGGAACTTGGCGCAAAATACTGGCAGACCATGCTTCCTGTCTGCGCAATAGTGACACTTTTGTGTGCATTTGTACTTACTCACCTGTGCAATCCCAAGACTTCTACATACAACGAAAACTCTTATCCCTCAATATTTCCGAACATAATTGAAAAAAACATAAGGCGCTATGGTCTTGGAGTAGTAATGGCACTGGCACTGGTCGTACGTATACCCAGACTCACGGAAAGCCTCTGGTATGATGAGATAGCTGCCTATATTCGATTCGTAACTCTTGAGCACCCTGGCCCAATCGCCAGCAACTTCTTCGATATCTCCAATCATATTGCCCACACGCTGTGTAGTTGGATAACCGTTTATTTATTTGGAAATGCACTAGGCCGTGAACTGGCGGTACGTATACCCGCCGCCTTGTTTTCGTTGCTCAGCGTCTGGTCCATATATCGCCTGATTCTGATTCCATTCGGGCAGCGTGCCGCTCTAGTCGGCGCATTACTTATGGCAATCCTTCCTGTTTCAGTTCTTGAGGGTGTTGAAGCACGTGGCTACAGCATGATGATTTTCTTTACCACCACTTCGACCTTAGCATTACTGTCAGCACATCGCCATGACCGTCCATGGCTGTGGTGGGTTTATGGACTGCTGTGTACGCTGGGGATATGGTCCCACCTCCTAACTATCTTTGTTCCGATCGGGCACATGCTAACGTTCACCTGTTTAAGTTGGTACAAACGACACTGGTCAAGTTTTGGCAAGTGTCTGACGGCACTGGTGGGGGCTGCAGTGATGACATTGACACTTTACGCACCAGCACTTCCCGATCTTCTTGCCAAATCCACTGGATTTGAAAAAACAACCGACACTCAACCTGGCATTATCAGCGGCCAAGGACTTCTTGCTATTTTACAACTGGGTGGCTCCTGGTATCCATGGGCATCACTTCCGGGACTCATACTTGTCCTCATCGGAATTCGCTATGCAAAGAAAGTATCCCCCCGTGTTGATTCAATGCTTGTCCTGGGGCTGCTCTGGTTAGGCTGGGTGGTATTTCTTGTCGCCATTCCTGCCTTTGGTCTATGGATTTATGCAAGATACATGCTTTTCATCCTATGCGGCGCGGTGGTACTCATGACCTGGGGCATTGAACAATTATTCACCTGGCATCGCGCTGCCGGCATTTCCGCCCTTGCCATGGTATGTTGTTTTAGTATTGCCGATCTAACCATTAGACCCCCAAAGCAACCGTTGCGCGAAGCAATGGCCTATGTTCACGACCATCGCCAGCCCGGCGAGACAGGCCTGGCCATCGGTCTTCGGCACAAGGTCCTATACCTATACGCCAGAGACTTCGATCTTGTATTTAGCCTCAAACACGGTATTCGCCTTAAAGAAAAACTGGATGCTACGCAACCAACTTGGATCATTATGCTCTACCCCAACCATGTTTCTCAAAACAGAAAGAAGCTATTAAGTGATCGTGGTTTTGAACTGATTAAGAATTTTGAAGGTTGGTCCGACTGGGGAAAGGGAGGTGACGTGTTGATCTTCAGAAAGAATTCTATTTAACCTCTGACCTTCCTACCCGCACTTGCTGGCATGCAGGATGTAGTGATTCCCCCATCACATTATTCGAAACCATCCTTCATAAAAGACTGGATTCATAAGTCTCAATTTCAGGGAATTTCGTTACCCCTCGAAGCAAACGCCCCAAACGTGGCTTATGCTCATTATAAACCTCAACGGCATCCGCGTCCGCGTAGCGTAGGAAAAGGACACGGCGATCGCGGTCCGAACGGTTTCCTTCAGATTTATGTAGCATCCAATTGTGAAACACAAGGCATTCGCCGGCCTTCATTTCCATGGGCCTGGCCTGTGATTCATCAACATCCAACTTGATTTCAACCTGGGACTTTCTGTCTTCATTTGTATAGTTCACATTAATTCGCCCCTGCTTGTGGCTACCCGGAACAATCCATAGACAACCATTTTCAACATCGCAGTCATCTAATGCCGTCAAGGTCGTCACGGTGTTGTCAGGGGCCAGTTCAGCATACCCAGTATCTTGATGCCAATGGAATGACTGTGTGTTATGGCGCATTTTAAACGTCAGTTGAGATGAAGCACCCTTTAAATTCGGGGCGACCAATGACACCGAGATATCCACCAAAGGACCCGAAAAAAAATAACGGCAAGCCACATCACTGCAATGGTGAATGTCACTTAACAATGCATTCTGGGTCCAGGTCTTCCCCTCCTTAAAAGATTCTTTATGTGCATTCCATACTTCCATACACTGCTTCTGCATTAGACTTAAACCCCGATCGGTAAGTGTTCTACCTAGCAGCAGATAACCCTGATCTTCATAAAAACTCAGATCCGCCTCACTCAGTACACGGTAAATAAAATCTTGCGTGTACTTTCTATCGATTATTCTGGACATGATTTTCCCTGTGTGCCCGCTGCTCCAATATGTTGCAGGCGACGCAATTGAAAACTAGGCGGAATAGGTTGTTGGCCAACTACAACATGGATTGCCACGTATCACGTGCAAATGACCTCGGGTAGGCTCTGCAACCACTGCGGCAGTGGTGTATCGTTCGTGTGAACCGCCAAAGTGTCGGCAAATTCCCATTGGATAACGGCGATGATCAGCAAGCAACATCATGGCCCGCTGGGGGGTAAGTTGGCCACGGTTACTGGCCAGCAGTTCGCACAGATCCTCCGCACGATGCCGCGAGTCAACTTGGAGTTGCTCATCACGTTCGCGTTCGAATCGAGCCGTATCCGGACCAACGGGATGATTGGCGTGCGCTAATATACCATCATCTGCATGGATCACATTCACACCACCACCGTTAAACTCGACGCTGGCACTATGGCCATCACGATCAGAAATCAGGTAGTTTCCAACACCTCGTAACCCCTCGCGTTGCGCCAGCTCGGCTGCATCCTGGACCGATTCGCCGGCAAGTGCCGTTAATGCCCAAAGTGAATGATCCATGCCTCTTGAGGACCGCTCCTTGGAATGCAAGGAGTTTCGAAAAACACTCATACCCGTGGTCCACAATCCATACCCAAGCACCTCCCCTGGATATGCAAGAACAAGGATTGTCGGGCCATCCTTAACCCGCATACATAGCACAATGTAAAGCATCGCGCTTTTGGCCACAGTATCCTTGGTTTGGCCACTGATTGGTTGACCGTCTAAGGTGACAATTCCCGAAACGCCAAACGATGTACAGCCACCTTCATCCCCAGAAGCAGCGGGCTGTTGCGGCAAACCGGCCACATCAATCATGCCGCCAAAAATATCCATGAGATAAGGCGCACGCTGCTCAATAAGCTGTTTCGTTCGAGTATCTAGATCCCCAGAGCTGGGAATAGTGTCAAGGTATCGCCTATATCCCGGATACCGCTCTAGTACTGCCTCGGCATACATGCGCCCACACTCTCGCGCTGTCCCTTCTGCCAAGACAAGGGGCACCGACCCCTCCGGTACCGAACGGGGAAGAATACCATATTCAACTTGGCCAATTGCATCACTCAAGAAGATTGCTTCCTAAACCTGTCCGCCTCGTAACCTTGCCAGTTCATTATCATCAGTCAAACACAGTATAACAGATTCAGGCACTTCCAACATCAATCTCGTCACGCTGCTAGCAACTTAAGGATTGGGCCTAAAAAATCCCCTGTACAGGAACCGTTGGAATCCACACTGGCCAAAAGACTTATACCGGGTGGTTCAATATTGCATGAATTACTCGCCATCAGAAATGATCCATGTAGCAGAATGGTAATCGACTGTCTGCATCTGAATTATGATCGATTTTTTTTAATGCACAATAAACATGTACCGTCATCGTGAATATCTCCGTAAGTTGCACGACGTGATGAATACCAGACAGCACCACGAACACCACAAATACTCCGTGAATATTTTCACACCATAATTTACCTTGCGATCACATCGTCAATGGGTTTTAAATAAAGTTAAGTAACACGGATCCAATACACCCAACAACGATCAAACCGTTGATAATGATGCCTGTGATACCAAATCCCCGGCGAGCACCCTTTGCATTTAAACTAATCAAACCCAATGTGCCGCCCAAGACCGCCAGGAAAATTCCCGAAAATGCACTACAGGTGGCAGCAGCAAGGGCAGGGAACACCTTCCGCACTGCGGGAGGCATTGGGCCACTGGGATCAATATGCTGAAGATTCTCTTCCAGTAAATCTGGGTTACGGTCAATGACCGTGCCTATTACGATATACATCGCCACAATCATTAAGCCTGCGACCAATCCCAAGACAAAGGACGCTACTCCCAGTTTAGAATGATGAGGCGTTATGCCAGTCCCCCATTGTGGGGGCTGATAACCATAGGATTCGTACCCAGATTGCATGTAGGCATTCGGTGGATACCCACCTTGATCATCTGAGCCACTAAACCCCGCTGCCGGCGGGTAGCCCTGGTAATGGCCTGAATACTCATCCGGGTTTGATGGCGGCGGTTGAGATTGATTGGTATCTGTTGGTCTATGGTGATCAGCCATTTGGCATACTTTCAGCTCGACTAAAAAGTTCTTGGAATGACCGCTACAACTTCCAAGCATATCTCATGATCATTTCTTTGGGATAATGAATCAAATCAGATAGTGGCTCATCCTTCGTCTACAGACCCCATTAACCAGTACTTTTGCTGACTGTACCGTCCATGCCTTCATTTTCTACAGCTGGCTTAACATCCTGAAGACTGCCTAACCGTCGTAAACTCGATGATTTAATGGCTGCAACAAGAACCACCACAATTGTGCCGACCCCTCCACTGACCACCGAAATCACAGGCCCAAAGAAATGAGCCACCAGCCCCGATTCAAAACCACCAAGTTCGTTGGAAACGCTGATGAAAACTGAATTAATCGCCGAAACCCGACCGCGCATACGATCAGGAGTGGCCAGTTGCACAATGGTGTGCCGTACAACCACACCCACCGTATCAAAAACTCCGGTAAGAACGAGCATGGCCATTGAAAGCCAGAATGATTGGGATAACCCAAAAACAATCGTGGCCCCGCCGAAACCGGCAACTGCAACCAGCATGTTTCGACCAGCACGCCGCATCGGTGATGCATGGGCGATAAAGAACGTTGTAAACAGTGCCCCAATGGCTGGTGCCGCGTTAAGCCATCCCAGACCCGTAACACCCACGCCGAGAATATCCTTGGCAAAGATCGGCAGAAGAAACACTGCTCCACCTAAAAGAACAGCAAACATATCCAGAGAAAGCGACGCCAACAATAGAGGTGTCGTAAACACAAACTTTGGGCCACTAAAAATAGATTTATCCGCATCTTCATCAACTCCTTCGGTACACGGTTGCCCCATAACTCGGATTCGAAGGGAAAGAATAAAAAACACTGCCGATGACAGCGCACACAACCAATAGGAAGATGTTGGGTGGATCGAAATAACATATCCTCCAACCGCCGGGCCAACGACCATGGACACCTGAAAGATACTCTGATTCCAAGTAACCGCATTGGAGAATAAACGCTTTGGAACAAGTTGAGGCAGTAAAGCCATACGGGCCGGACGCCCCAATGAAAACATTGACGCATCCACCAGAAGAAGAATGTACATCAGTAGAATATTGCCGCCCATGGCAGACACCATGGCAAGACAAATCGAAGCCAGAGTCATCCCGACAAGACTGAACATCAAAATGGTTTTACGTGGATATCGGTCGGCCAGAAACCCGGCGGGCAATGCCAGTGCGATCACTGGCACCACTTGTACTAGCCCCACCAGCCCCAAGGCCAACGCCTCACCCGTACGCTCATAGACCTCCCAGCCAACAGCTATGGTCTGTATACGCATTCCAATCTGTGAAAGAAACATCCCCCAGAAGAAGTCTCTATAGGACTGAAAACGAAAAACGGCATAAGGATCGTGTTTGGTTGTTGCTGCTGACATTTATGTCCGCGTACTGTACATTGAAAAATCTATTTGTGGTCTTACTAGAACCAACAGTTATTTTTGGCAGAGGACACCTAATGCTTGACACCAATATACAGCAGTCCTTATCCGCTCTTTCAACAACACTCATCGGCGATGCCCATGCAAGATTAAAACTTTCAGAAAACCATCTATCTCCAGATATTCAACCCGTCATCCCCTTTAGCAAGATTGTCGGAACCGCCATCACCGCCATCCTTCAACCCGTTGCGACACCAGACGATGCCGATCTTTCGCCCATGGTCGAACTATACGAATCTCAAGACAAAGAATCAGCAACAATCGTGGTCATTCAAGTACCGCCTGAACTTCGCTGCTACGGGATCTTTGGAGATGGTGCCGCCAGCATGTGTCGAGCACATGGAATTGTCGGTGCAATTATCGATGGCTCAACGCGAGATACTGAAGCACTGACACAAATGCAATACCCCGTCTTTGCCAAGGATCGGACACCGGGATATATGCCGCCCAAAGCCAAAGTCGCCTCAATTAACCAACCGGTTACCATCGATGAACGCACCATCAGAAAAGATGATGTCATCGTTGCAGATAATGATGGAGTGATGGTGATCCGACCTAATGAAGTTGAAGCGGTGATTACCAGGGCCAAACAAATCATGGATTGGGAAAATAAACTGCACGCTTGTTATGCAATAGGAATGAGTTGCAAACAGGCCATACAGGAGATCGGCCCCCTTCCTTAGTCAATTACCCGCAGTGACTTGGCGACAGTCATAATCAAAGTCTTATCAGAGCCTACCCGGTCCGGTAGAAGACCTGATGCGCCATCAGTCAGTCACCAATCCAGGTGATGGCCACCATCTACGAAAAGAGTGACTCCTGTTATGAAATGGGCCATGGGGCTGACCAGATACAAAACCGTCACCGCAACATCTTCGGGTTGACACACCCTGCCTAAAGGGGAAATCGTATGCTGGCATTTCCCCGCGACACCAGTATGCTCGACACCACTGGCAGCAATTGCATTCACATTGATGCCCGCCTGTGCATACTTCTTTGCACACCATTTACTTCCGGCATCTGCAGCCCCTTTCGCCTGGGCGTAGTACATACCCGAAGGAATCTGCGCATTGGCGCCACCGTTGAAAGCGGAAATAGAGGACATCACAACAACTCGCCCGTAGTGCTTGGATTCCATGAGTGGAATCACATGCTTGCAAAAAAGGTACACGCCCTTCGCTGATGCCATATCTCTCTCGTAACCGTCGAGTGTTGAATCCGGAAGTGTTGAACGATCACACGTGCCCGCACCACAGAAAAGAATGCTCGGTACACCCATCTGCTCGATGCTCAACTTGACAGCATGGCAGACATCAGACTCATCACTCACATCGGCCTGAACGAATAGATATCTACTATCAGCCCGTTCCACAAGATCGCCCGTGGTAACGCCATTGGTCTTTTCATCTGATTGCACATCCACATTCACAATATCTGCGCCAAATTCAGCCAAAACTCGAGCCGTTGCCTGCCCAATCCCACTGCTCGCCCCGGTCACTATAGCCACCTGCTCCTCAAGGCACTCAGGACTCATGGGCAAGCTAAGCGGAGCAACAACACCGAAATCATTTGTCGTCATCTTTTTTTGATTGATCGGGCCGGGCATGGATATCCCTTGCTACTAGAACCTGAACCAAGCCGACAAAACGCCAACTGGAATCTGTGAATAATTTTTACACGTACCCACTTAACCTTAACGTCCAATTTATAAATACCAAAAATAGAACAATTCGGAAAAGGGTCCGTACCAACTATACTGATAGAAACCTACCGCAGTACACCTTGTCATTCTTCAAGGGGAATGCTCCGAGTTTCCAAGCTTCGTGAATCTAAAATGTAAATATATGCAACCATGTTGCATATTTCACGAATACTTGCCGGTCCTCAATAACAAAACTCAAACTCCTAGAAAATATTATCAACAACTGACGATATGGTGACTGCCGTCTGCATAGATCCAAAGCGGTGCACCCTATGGGTACATGGCACACAAAGTCATGGTTATTGCCAGATCCAATTTCCTCACCTCACTCAATCCTTGATTGTTAGAAGATGATCCCCTGGCATTAAAGGGTGGCCTCGAACAAATTCCTCAATAGCCATTGGCCGACCACTGGGGCGTTGAACCTCCACCAAACGCACCGCCCCATCGGCAACCGCCACACAATTACCCTCCAACACTGTACCTGGCGCGACCACAGGTACGTTGCCGGGCAACGCTTCCACTCTCAGAATCCGGATCATTTGCGAAGTTTGGCCTGATGATTCCTGCCAATTAACCATCACACCGGGCCACGGTGTTAAACCATGTATACGAGCACGCACTTCATCAGCACCCCAATCGAATCGGACCCAACCATCTGCCTTTGAAAGTTTTGGCGCGAGACTAACCTGCGATTCATCCTGCATATAACCCTTCAATTTTCCCGCCTGATGATTCGATAAAACTTGGCAAACCAAGTCAGGCCCCATGGCGGCAAGCCGGTCGTGCAACTCGCCCGCAGTTTCACGAGCATCGATAGCTGTCGAGGCCTGTGCATAGATCTGACCGCCATCTATACACTGGTCTAATGAAATGATTGATAGCCCCGTACATTTCTCACCATTGATCATTGCCCAATTAATCGGCGCAGCACCACGAAATTTTGGTAATAACGAAGCATGAACATTAATGACCAAAGGCCCCAAAGCACCAATTAGGGCATTGCTTAGTTTTTGACCAAAGGCAACCACAACTGCTACCTGTGGTTTAAATGCCAAAAGGTGTTCAATGATTGCGGCGTCATTGGCATTGCCTGTTTTGACCAGGTGTCGACCGGCACGATCCGCCCATTGCCCGATTGCAGTCCCGGTTACTTGCCGTCTACGCCCTGCCGGACGATCTGGCTGTGTCACTACCGTAACCAGGTCGAAATCCGCATGAAGCCGCGCGATGGTTGGCAAACCAAATTCGCCCGATCCTAGAAAAATGACACGCATAAAGGCAATCGCTTGTTCAAAGATATTATAAATACCGCCACTATCGGGGGATTCGGCTACGCAAACTGGAGCCTGATCTATTGGTGGCAATACGTTTTAGTTCGCGGATGATACTGCGATTAGCGAGCTTATCGATCGGGCTCATTCGATCCAGTATTAGCACGCCATCTAGATGATCATTTTCATGCTGCCAGACTCGTGCGGCCAATTCCTCGCTATGGTGCTGAACAGTCTGCCCCTTCAGATTCAATGTCTCGATGGAAATAGCCACCGGCCGCCTAATATTAGCCGTTACCTGTGGCAGACTGAGGCAACCTTCCTCAACCTCCGCCATTTTGGAACTGGGATTAATTAGTACAGGGTTGATAAAAACGCTGTCCTGACCCTCCTCACGCGTAGGGTTGGCAACAAATAGCCTCCATGGCAGACCCACTTGGGGAGCCGCCAGGCCCACCCCAGGCGCTTCATGCATCAGTTCCAACATCCGCATAGCCACGGCGTGTACATGGTCCGTAATCTGCTCGATCGGTTTGGCAACTTTCCGCAGAATCGGATCCGGAAAACATACAATTTCCAAGGACTTAGGATCCAGTTCCATCGCTGGATGGTAATCCCCCAGTTTCAGTTGTCCAACCACAGGTAAAATTGTTGCAGGTCTAGGTATAATTAGGACTTGACGTAATCCAGAGCCCTTGTCATACTGGTATTATGAGGCTGGGGAATGGTCCTAAAACCATATAAAGCCATAGGATATTGTCGTTTTCGTCTTTCTGTTTGCCGTCGTTCCACTATTCTGTGGAGATTGCCTGCATGGCCACAATCACCAAAAAGGAATTGATTGACCACATCGCCGATGCCACCAAACAGAAGCGTGTTGTCGTCAAGGATATCGTCCAGACGTTTCTAGAGAGCATTATTGTCGAACTTGGTAAAGGTAACCGTTTGGAATTTCGGGAGTTCGGTGTTTTTGAAGTTCGCCAGCGCCGTTCACGCATGGCACAGAATCCCAAAACACTTGAACCTGTTCGCGTACCCCCCAAACGAACCGTGAAATTCAAAATTGGCCGGCTCATGAAAGAAACACTGTCCAGCGACGATTCAAATCCCGAAAATGTCGATATCGGTGATCATTAGATCCTAACTTCCCAGCCCCGACCCCAGATCTATCCGATCGCATCTATTCCAATGAAAACCTGGCACCGCCAGCTTCACGAGGATCTAAAGAACCTCAATGAGGCCAAACTACTTCGACGGTGCAAGTCACTTGAGTTCCAGGGCAGAACGATCCGTCACCACGATCGCGATTTACTCAATCTGGGCAGCAATGACTACCTTGGACTAGCCAATGACCCCCGACTTAAGGATGCGAGCATTGCCGCAATCCGTCAGTCTGGAACTGGTGCCGGTGCCAGCAGACTTGCCGGTGGTACCACCGTGCGTCACAACCAACTGGAATCCCATTTTGCTGCGTTTAAACACGCCGAAGCAGCTTTACTATGCCCCACCGGGTACCAAGCTAATCTGGCTGCAATTACGGCATTAGCTCGCAAGGGCGATCTGATTTGCCAGGATAAGCTGAATCATGCGAGTATGATCGATGCTGCCCGATGGAGCGGAGCAACCGTGCGTACCTTTCCGCATAAGCAGACTGCCAAATTGGCCCGCCTCCTTGAAAAACACAAAAACCAGTCCGGATCAGATGAACCAACTTCTCGGCGTCTCATCATCACCGACAGTGTATTTTCCATGGATGGTGACTGCGCAGACTTGCCCGCACTTTGTGAATTAGCCGATTGCCATGACGCCATCTTGATTGTTGATGAAGCACATGGTACCGGCGTACTTGGGGAACACGGAATAGGCTTGTGTGAATACCAGAATGTTGAACACCGCGTAGATGTCATCCTCAGCACGGCCAGCAAAGCACTCGGTGGTCTCGGTGGAATTATCTCCTCGACCAGAAGCGTGATCGAAACAATCGTGAACCATGCAAATCCTTTTATCTATACCACAGCGATACCCCCGAGCCAGATCGCCGCGATCACTGCCGCACTGGATATCATTCATGATGAGCCGTGGCGGCGGCGGCATCTATGTCATTTAGCATCTACTGTTCGCCAACAATTAACTGAATGTGGCCTAATAACACCATCTACCTCTTCTTGGTGCGATGTACCCACACCAATCATTCCGGTCATAACCGGCACACCCGAATCTGCGATTACACTTTCTGAGCAACTTG
Organism: Phycisphaeraceae bacterium; assembly: GCA_002716625.1. Lineage (GTDB taxonomy): Bacteria > Planctomycetota > Phycisphaerae > Phycisphaerales > Phycisphaeraceae > UBA6626. The sequence goes on from PBAS01000063.1 coordinate 38,790, forward strand.
AAAATCGGGGCTTCTATGCACCCGCAATCCGCCCACCAACCGTCGGCCCCGGCATGGCACGCATACGGATAAGCCTTCGTGCCGACCTGGAGCATGCCGATGTAGAAAATCTCATCACCGCCCTGCATGATTTACGGGTATAGGCCCGGGTGATAAAGGGCCGCCGAACCTACCTCACCGATACGGATGGTCAGCATGATCCCAAGCACATGGGGACATGGTTGGAATCCTGAATCCGGGTGTGGTACGGAAGGCGTTTTATCTAACCACTAATCGTCAATGTGGGTTGACGTTGATCCCCACCCAACACTTCTACACTGATACAGGCGGCGAAATTTTTCACGAGTACCTCGAGTTCCTCTGCCAGTTTTCCATCACCTGTAAAATTGCTCGTTGGATCACCACTGTCACTATTGCGGCGAAGGGCCATGTTAATTGGAATTGCCCCCAAAACAGGAATATTCAACTCCTGAGCCATGGCCTGTGCGCCATCACGACCGAAGATGTCATATTCTTTGCCATCATCGCCAATGAAGTAACTCATGTTCTCGACAACACCCAACACCGCGATATTCAGTTGTTGGAACATAGCAATGGCCCTTCGTGCATCATCCTGAGCTACTTTTTGCGGCGTACATACGACGACCGCGCCCGCCAATGGCAGGATCTGGCTCATCGTCAGAGGCACATCACCCGTCCCAGGCGGCAAATCAATAATCAGGTAATCTAGGTCGCCCCAATCAGTCTGTGTCGCCAACCGTTGAAAGGCACCGTGAGCCATGGGGCCCCGCCAAATCAATGCCTTGCCAGGATCAACCAACTTACCAATGGTCATTGACTTGATGCCATGCTCTCCAAATGGCACGATTCGCTTCTCGGTGGACATGTATGCAGTATGTTTATCTAACCCCAACATCGTAGGCAGCGAGGGTCCATAAATATCACCATCCATTAAACCAACTGAAGCGCCTTGTCGCGCCAACCCAACTGCCAAGTTGACTGCGACCGTACTTTTACCAACCCCACCTTTTCCCGCACCAACCGCCACGATATTCTTCACCCCCGGTAGGGGATTATTCTCTGCTGCTTTCTGCTGCGGTGACGCTTGAACATTTGCTGTAAACTCAATTTCAATACCCTGGACCTCCTCGCCCAATTGACGTACCGCAGATTCAATATCACGCCGAATCTGATCCTTTAGCGGACAGGCCGGTGTCGTCAGTTCAATCGCGATCGCCACGATCCCGTTGTCCTTAATCGAAATGCCCTTGACCATATTCAAGGACACCAGGTCTTTATGCAGTTCTGGATCATTCACCGTACGAAGTTGTTCAAGAATCTGGGCTTCAGTCATATAAAATCCTCCAATATCACCCTCCCATCAAAAACACGGCCCGACAGGGGTCTGCAGCAGATGGTCGGGCCAGCCGCCAATAAAACAAAGACTGCTTTTGAACCTTAAATATCAATCTGGCTGCAATATAACCACCTATGCTAGCGTTGTAACATATATTGATTACCCATGATCGTCGAGGAGTTAGACCATGAACAACCATTTTATTATCTGCTTAACTGCTATTGCCTGGCTCGCCATTCCACCCGTAATAACCAGTGCAGCGAACAATGACAAGAAAATTCTTTCTGGCCCTCAAGTAAAACCAGGTGGCGTAGAACGCCAGAAACGTGGATTTGATGGTGGCAAGCGTTCGAACCGTGCGGACAGGCTTGCAGGGTTCCTCGCTGATTTGAATCTAAACGACCAACAGATGGCTGAAGCCCGCCAGATCATGGCCAAACAACATTCTCAATTAAAGGCTTGGCGCAAAAAACATAGCGCGGAACTGCAGAAACTTGAAAGTGAAATGCGCAAGCTCCATGAAAGAAGGCGGAAGCTCATGGCCAATGCCCCCAAGCCCCATAGTGGGCTCGAACGCCTACGCCCAATGCTCAATAGTGAACAACAAAAAAACCTTGATTTGAAAATCGAGAAATACAAACGCCATGGCAAGCGTCGTGGAGCCACCGATCGCAACCGCCCGCGAACTCTTCCCGGGAAAAACAACGTATCCAATGATCCCCAGTCACGAAGACCGCGCAAACCATCGATCGAAATGGATAACCTGCAAACAAGCCAGCAGTTAGACCTATAAAACTAGTTTAAATGGCAATTTGGTCAGGCCCCTGAACCATCCAATCAAACCAGCACCGCCAGATAGGTGGCTTCATACTCCAAGAGAGTATAAGCGATACTGACTGACATCCATTTGATGGATGCTTGCAATTCTGTGTGTATTAATGGGAAATGCTCGAAATAATGTAATTGAATTTTAATGGCAAAACGCTTTGTATCATTTTTCCTGATGCCAGTGCCTTATGACCGATATGAAATCAGTGATGCCATGGGAAACACTTGAAAATGCACTGCCATTTCTTTTACTGCTCAACTATGCACTGATCCATTGCACCTTGAGCATTTTGGCAGCCAGGCGCCGCAACGCTGTCGAAACCTACGACCGCTACCGTGAAGCTCACATCATACGCAAGCAGTACTTGGACTCCGTTAAAAACCGTCTGATCAACACCAAGGCGGTGATAGCCCGTGTAGGACAAAAGAAACAGGCTGCATAGCCTCATAACAAACCGAGCCCCATCCAAATCATTAATACAGGACTGCTGGCTGATATGACGCTGTATCAGACTCTGGCACTGTGCTAGGATATGGGCCATGCAATCGCTGATCATTACCGGCGGCCGTGTGATCGATCCAGCCAACGATCTTGACATCAAAACCGATGTCGTCCTGGATGGTTCCAAAGTGCGGCATGTTGGCAAAACAACTGCCGCACAACGCGATTCGGCATATTTATATGATGCATCGGGACACATTGTTTGTCCTGGGCTCATCGATCCACACGTTCATTTCCGTGAACCAGGGCAGGAGGAGAAGGAAACCATTGCCACCGGATCAGCTGCTGCAGTGGCTGGAGGTTTTACCAGTGTTTGCTGTATGCCCAACACCGAGCCTGCACTCGATGACGATGGTCGGATCGAGTTTATCTACACACAGGCTCAGCGCGTAGATCTCGCAAATGTCTTTCCTGTGGGCGCAATTACCAAGCAACGTGCAGGCGAAGAACTGGCCGAAATCGGATTGATGGCCGCTGCTGGCGCTGTTGCTTTCAGTGATGATGGCCAAGCAGTCGCTTCTGCAGGCGTGTGCGTCAAGGCACTGGCTTACATTGCCATGACGGGCAAAGTATTAATGCAACACTGCGAGGATCCAGAACTGGGGGGTGGCGTAATGAACGCTGGAGCAATAGCGACACGGCTAGGTCTAAGTGGCTGGCCGCGGGTTGCTGAGGAAATCATTATTCAGCGTGATATTCTTCTGAATCTACGACAAAATATTGGTGCTCGGTACCACGTTCAGCATGTATCTAGCGGTGGTAGTGTTGAACTATTGCGTCGTGCCCGTTTTGACCTGTTCGGACAGGCCCACATCACCGCTGAAGCATCACCACATCATTTATTACTAACCGAAAAGTCTTGCATAGATTACGATACCAACTTCAAAATGAACCCCCCCCTTCGCACCAAACGAGATATCGAAGATCTTCGTACGGGCATCCAGGATGGCACAATCACTGTTCTGGCAACCGACCATGCGCCACATACACAAGAGGAAAAGGAACTAGAATTTGCCGCAGCACCCTATGGCATCATCGGCCTCGAAACAGCTCTTCCACTGTACGTCCAAGCGTTGATTGAAACCGATACGGTCGACTGGCCATCCATGCTTGCGATGATGACCATGAATCCCGCCAAACTGTGCGGATTAGAAAATAAAGGCAATTTAACAACCAAGTCAGATGCCGATGTCACCATTATTGATCCTCAACAGGAGTGGGTCATTGACACCAATGCCTTTGCCAGCAAGTCACGGAACTGCCCATTCCATAACCGGAAAGTCATTGGGCAAGTAATCGCAACAATTGTTGGCGGGAAGGTAAAGTTCAACAGAGATCCTGAACGATTAAGTCAAACAGATACCCCCATACCCCCCCAAACAGCCGCACAACTCACCCCCACAATCTCATAGTTGAACATGGCTTTATATCCTAAACGCCCTGTACCTGAATCAAACACCTCCACAAAACCATCAACGCCTCATCACTGGACAGGATTCCTTCTTTTTATGGGGCCACTCCTCTCCGGAGGAGGAGTGCTTGCCATGTTACGCACCGGGGATCGTGACATCTTTTTTTGCCTACTTATCCCTATTGGCATAGTTACATGGCTGATTGGTTGGTGGCTCAGATCCGTACTCACATCAAAGCTCTAGTTTGCAGAATGATCGAGAAACAGCCACTGGTGGACTGGAGACAAAACAGCCCCGCCATATTGATCGAAAAGATTGTTGTCGTACAGAAGGCGACTATGACTTCGCTGCCGGCTTTGGCGCGTTGCGCGCCGCTGCTTTCTCAGCAACTTTGCGGCCCTTTTCTTCAATTTCGGCAATCTCCTGGAACCAACCATGTAGACGGGACAACGCATCAGGAAGGTATACCTCGGCGGTTGCCAAGCTCGGCAACCACAGACGATCCCACTCAACCGTGAGATAACCGTCATAGCCAATACCCATCAACCGTTTAATTAAGTCCTGAATACCAACATCGCCCTCACCCAGTGGCACATAGCCTGTGCCAGTTCCCACCTGAACATCCTGAACCTTTACGAGCTTAATACGTGAATTTAAATTGGGCACAGAAATAGAAGATAATTCGCCAACTGCAGCTGCATTGGCCGCATTCCAGCATACACCTAGCATGGGATGTTCTATGAGGTTCAGTAGCCACCACCACCATTTGGCCTGACCAAAGGTCGGCGTATTCTCGAACAAAACCTGCACACCCAGTTCCGCAGCACGATCCACTAATGGGCGCACGTTGCGGGCCACGCGCTGCATAACTTGCCGTCGATCCTCACCAAGATCCACCTCGTCAGCAAAGATGCGTACCGCCTTCGCCCCCAAGGCTGCGGCCAATTCCAAATCTCGCTTAAGTTGAACGGTAGCCTGATGTAGCCGCGTAGAATCACGATGGTGCAGCGACACTTCCGTACTCACGCAAACCGGCTCGATTTCCATTTTCTCAAAAATAGAAATAATCTTGGCTGGCTCCGTTAACGCCGGATCTGATGCTAGATCAGATCCACCAAGACCGCGTGTGCGTAACTCGATGCCCTGATAACCCCATTCCTTGGCTTGCCGAACAACCTCCTCAACGGTCAGTTGTGGGTAAGCGACTGTACTAAATGCCAGTTTAAATGCCATGTGGTTTTCTCATTGGAGGTTGTAATTCAACACCTTGAAACCGCCCAAACCATTGAGTGTAGCCTTCTAGGCGCGGGCATGGAAATTGCCATATCAATAATAAGGCTACGAACGCTTGGGATCATTGACTCTAATCTTCACTTCGTACTGCCCTGAATAGTTCTGGCTGGGGTGGCTGGGATGAACGCCGATCCCTAATTCAAGCAACCCCGACTTTTCCGCCTTAAAGGTATGCTTGGCTCCAATCTTAAACACTGGGCCGGACTTACCCAAACGTGCCACCAACGCCCCATTCGGAATAATATTCTGGATATGCCACCCATGCTTTGGGGAACCCGCAGGGCTGCTAATTGCGTTTGTACCCCAAGGTGTAAGTGTAATCTTGCCATCAGCCCTAATCGTTACCTTTTGACCGCGAATCAACCGAATACCTGTACTCTTGAATCGTGATGGCACGATATGAATACCGCGCACGACCACCGTCTTTTGGACGGTATACCTAAGTTCGTCAATGCCCCTTGTGGCGCGATCTAAGGCACTAATATTAAACGTTAATGCTCCATAAGGACTGTTAACCGTAAAAGATCTAGGTGAAACACGTCCGACGATCGTGAAATATGTAGTTACGACTGAGTCCTCTTCAATCAAGGCTTGCAAAGTGCTGCCCGGTTCTTCAAAATCCATGTCCTCCCGAACCTGATCAAATTCATTAAGGATCCGGTTAATACGAAGCTTGCGTTCTGGATCAGGGTCATTCACAAACCCTGCAACCTGACTACGTATCGGCATACCTAATGACAACAAACTTCGTTCAGCTTGGTCACGCAATGGTGCCTCGCTTGCTCCAAGGTGTTCAATGAACTGCTGAATTTTATCTCTTAGTTGCGGATGACTATTGAGGCCGGGCGTCAAACTCTTGATATTCTCGATTGGAACCTGCAATGTGCCAAAACGGGTCTCTACGTTGATCTGTTTGATGGTCAAGGCACCGGAAATGATTGACCCATCCATGAGCGTCATCTCCATCCAGTAGGGATTGCTTGTCTGGGGATCATCGATAGATTGCGCCTCGCCCAAGGCGGTGACAGTAGGAACCAAGCATAAAAACACGCGGCATAAAAACTGATGGATTGCCATAACTGGTACTCCTTGTGACGGACTAACCGACCACTGGGGAAACCCCGTTTAGTTCCCCCATAGGATAACGCGAAACAGCCAAACCCTGATCCATTGCCTCAAACACAATACCAGATATTTATGGGAGTCCGACCATGGTATCGATCAAGTCAGCTGCGACATGCACGTTTACCAGGCATAGGCTTTCGGTGCTGCGCCGCCAGGTCCAGGCCAGATTGTATCTAATTTATCAAGGGTAGGTTCATCAAGGGTGATATCGAGGCATCGCATGCAACCCGTTAGTTGCTCCATGGTCCGCGGCCCTATGATGGGTCCAGTGATGTCTGGATTGGAAAGTACCCATGCTAATGCCACGTTCGCCGGCTCTTCACCCAATTGACGGCAAAATGCTTCATAAGCATTAATCTGGCTACCAAAACTTTCCATTAATTTTTGAACCGACTTCCCAGCACGCCGACCATTATCAGTTGTATGCACCCCTCCAAGAGCGCCAGATGCCAAAGGACTCCAAGCAATGACCCCCAAACCATAATCACGGCATGCGGGCAGAACCTCGAGTTCGATCATCCGCGTCTGCAAGCTGTATTTGCTTTGCTCACAGACCAATCCTAGAAAATGGCGATGCCTTGCCATCTCACATGCCTTGGCGATATCCCACCCCGCGAAGTTACTTGACCCAATATATGTAACCTTTCCTTCGGCAACCAACTGCTCCATTGCCTGCCAGATCTCATCCCATGGCGTGGCACGTTCAATATGATGCATCTGGTAAAGATCGATGTGATCCGTCTGCAGACGTCGCAGACTGGCTTCACAGGCTCGCTTGATGTTGTAAGCACTCAAACCATCCTCATTTTCCCCCTCACCCATACTACCGTAGCACTTGGTAGCCAAAATCATTCTTTCGCGACGTTGACCACCTTGCGCCAGCCACCGTCCAATGATCTTCTCCGTGATACCCTCCCCTGGTTTACCCCCGTAAACATTAGCCGTATCAAAGAAATTAAAACCAAGGTTAAGAGCTTTATCCATAATAGAGAAACTGTCAGGCTCATTGGCCTGATGACCAAAGTTCATGGTGCCAAGACACAATCGACTGACCCTCAACCCTGTTCGCCCTAAGTTAATGTATTTCATGATCAACTCAATTATAACTACATAACTAAAAACAGTTAAACCCCCAAGGGACCAAGGGCTATAACATAAAACACTTGAGTCCCACCTGCCCGCATCCCGATACCGTTACTGAGCATGAGAATCAACATTTGCATTAAATACATCGCCATGCAAGCACGGTGACTACTACCGTCCATCTAGGTAACACCGCCACCAGTATCCCTCAAAGTAACGTTGAGCAAATGGGAACTGCAATCAAACATCACAAATAATCAATCACCCCCAATTATTTCAGGTGATGCAGCAAGATAACGACTGTACAAAAGCCTATGCTGTTTGAGATAAACAGTCGAATTGATCGAAGTAGATGGCCACATCCTGCTTGGCGTCATGACCTAGACTACGTGCCACGGTCGCGGGAGAAAGTTGAGACGAATTCATAAGCATCTGCTGACTAGCCCATGCAATGCCAACGCGCACCTTTTGCCCGGTTACGAGCAGTGATGGGTGGTCTACGGTAATTAGCGCACCACCATCGGAAATGTTCTGCGTCTGACCGGTGTAGAACTTGCCTGTGGCCTCGCAGCGAATTTTGACAGGCCGCAGAATCTGTATCCGCGGAGCCCGGCGACGTTCTTCGGAACTAGCTTGAGTGTCCATGAATATCCTTAACTGTTGTTATCGGTTAACGAATTACTCTTGCTTGATCAGCCCTAGCCAAATCGCCCGGTTGGATGGTCTCCTCCGAACCATCAGGAATAAGTCCCGGGAGTATAAATGCCTAGAAAAAACCATGTAAAAGAGCGAAATTTCCAATATCTACAAATTGATTGCCAAAATGTGGTCATCACCCACCAACCTGTCTATAATGCCGCGTGCTTCAGTCGATTTTAAGCTGGATCATTTCTCTGGTATTCCACGGAATGGGTAAGGTTAAGAATCTTGAGCGTATACCAACAGCAGATTAATGTAACTGATTTTTTGAACGTAGTGCGGGAACCACTCGCCCAAGGTGACGCTGCGCAGTTAGCCCACGCCGTAAGGATTCGATGGCGCCCTTCTGAACTGGCCCCATTATTACGCGACCCGTCGGTCGATGTCCGACGTGTCACGGCAGTTACGCTGGGTTTAATCGGGGAAGAGAAGTCCACGCCCTATCTCATCAGAGCACTTCGTGACGATGACCTGCAAGTTAACCAGATGGCTGAACATGGCCTTTGGTCGATTTGGTTTAGAAACAGTAACCCAAAAGCGGCTAAACCATTTCGTGAAGGTGTGGCTCTGCTTTCTGACGAATCTTATGATTTTGCAATCAGTAAGTTCCAAGAATCCATACAACTCGACCCTCAATTTCCCGAAGCTTATAACCAGTGCGCCGTGGCCCACTATTTTGTCGCGCAATGGGAAGATGCCATTGGCGAATGTCGCAAAACCATTGAGTTGATTCCATCTCATTTCGGTGCCATTGCCGGCATGGGGCACTGCTATACACAGATAGACAACCTACCCCAAGCAATGCGGTGCTACCGACAGGCTCTTCGCATCAACCCACGTATGCAAGCAATATCTAAAGCGATCCAACGGATTGAAGGGAAATCGCACGACCTTGATTCCTCAGGCGAGTTCCTCCTTGACCAAATCATGCAATAGCCTAACAAGGTCTGTTGTTTAACCCAACGCTTGAACTGCCCCCACGTATAATTTACTCATGGTCACCCCCCTGCTGCCACAATGGGAGAATATTCATTTTCCGGTGATTGGTATGCTGCACCTAAAAGCATTGCCAGGATCACCGCAATACGATGGCAACCGCGAATTGATCAAGCTCAGTCTTCTCCAGGACGCTGAATGCCTGGTTGACGGTGGTGTCCATGGGCTCTTGATTGAAAACTTTGGCGACCGACCCTACTTCCCGCGATGTGTCCCCATATCCATTGTCTCGCATATGACAATCCTAGCAGCGGAAATCCGGCAACGGTGGCCGGATATCCCACTGGGGATCAATGTGTTGCGTAATGATGGGTGTGCTGCAATAACAATCGCTCACGCGGTCAAAGCTCAATTTATCCGGGTTAATGTACTGTGCCACGCCAGGCTCACCGATCAGGGGATTATCGATGGTATTGCCCACAAGTTACACAGGCAGCGGGCCATGCTGAACGCGAAAAATATTCGCATCCTTGCGGATATTCGTGTCAAGCACTCATCCCCATTGACACCCCTCTCCCTGGAGGAAGAAACGGCAAATACCATTCAACGTGGACTCGCAGATGCGGTGATTATTAGCGGGGCCGCAACTGGACAAGCTATTGATAAAGACGATCTGGAAAAGACTCGATCTGCAAGCGGCAGCACACCCTTAGTAATAGGTAGTGGTATTGACATTGATTCGATCATATCGCTGTCCCAATTAGCAAATGGGGCTATCGTGGGAACAGCCGTTAAAAAAAACGGGCAACCAGCCAACCCTGTAGACCAAGAACGTGTAAATGCTCTAATCGCAGCACTTACGTCATCTAAATAAAATCTGAACTTGTGGATATTGGATTGCCCCCTTGCGATGACTGGCGAAAGATGATCCAAGCCCAGAAACACACGGCCTCGATCATCCTGGAAATGGTGGTGTTTTTCATGATTCCAATGGAAGCCAATGGCCATATTGGTCAGTACACGTCCTCCGTAAACTTCACAGCAACACATCGCATAAAGACCAAAATCCCTCGGCATACTTGAAGAAATGAATCCTCTTCTACCGCAACGGATGTTTTCCCTGACTAATCCGTTGCTTGTTCACCCACGCCATCGCTTTCATCTCTTGTTTTAGGAACTTTATGAGTTGCGATGCCGAACAGGAAAACCACTTTGCTGCCGATTGTGGTTCCCAGTCCCTCGCCATGAGTACATCAAGCGCCTCCGCAATTAGTGCCGGAAAATCCATATGGCCGGAATTGACCGCAATTCGCCCTTTCCGGCATCGTGATTGCCATAAATCAGAAGGTTGGGGTACATTCTCAATGGGAGACCTCAGTTCCAAAGCCAGTTTCAGCCGTAAGCGGAACAAAGCCATCTCCTGATTTTCATGCTGGTTACGGCGTTCACTGGCCGAAGCCATCAAACCGGTTGGACTATGCGTGATTCGGACGGCCGTCTCGACCTTATTACGCCGCTGGCCACCAGGGCCCGGTGCCCGAGTACGTGCGACCTGGCAGTCATTCATTAATTCGGAAGAGGGCAGGCTTGCCGGGTGCTTCCATGGCATCATAAGCCCTCCTAATGTCAGAGACAGTTCAAGGGAACGGCGATCGAGTAGATGCCCACAGCCACTATTATTAGAGTATATCCTAGATATTCTACTTCCCGGGTATCTTTCGGAAACCCAAAGAGTCCCGTAACCCCGGATCGACAGCTGATTTGTACAACCATGCCCCAACCATCTGAACATCTACGCCGACTTGATACGTCCATGGAAGCCTCGCCTTGGATGCCACGAATTGCGCCATGGGCACTGTATCTGATCTTCCTTTTTGCCATTAGTTCGATCAGTGACCAATGGCCTATCAGCTATCCATTTATGTATACAATTCAATGCGTGGCGGTTGTTTGGCTGATGGTGCGATATCGAAAACTCCTTCCTGAACTCACTTTTCGCTTCCATTGGCTAGCCGTCCCTGTTGGGATAGGGGTGGCATGGATGTGGGTGACGATAGGTGACTGGATCACCACTATGCGTCCCGGCTGGTTCCAGGATATCGGTACCAAACCATTCTTTGACGAAGATCAAATGGGACCTATTTACGGGTGGCTTGCCATGGTGCTACGGCTACTGGGTATGTCCATTGCGGTACCGATGTTTGAGGAACTTTTCAATCGCTCCCTACTTCTCCGAAGTCTTCATCGCGCACGGCCAACCGGCGTGGGCGTACTTCAAGCTCTACACGACATGCCCATGATTGGTGACTGGCTGGTAACAACCAAGTGGGGCTCACAAATTGGCAGCCAACCTCCAGCATTTCGTGCTCAGTTTGACTCAACTTCATATGGCCGGCTTAGCGTCTTCGGCGTATTAGCTTCAACCGCCGTATTCGTCAGTGTCCATCATCCGCGTGATTGGGTGGCTTGCTTCCTCTGTGGTGTCATCTATTGCTTGGTAGTGGGTGCCACGAGACGACATGGACTGGGGCCTGTTATTTGGACACACGGCATCACCAATGCATCACTATGGGGCTATACGATTTACTGCCATTACACGAGTGAGCAAACAGTTACTCTCTGGCCATACCTATGATCCGGTTGGGCTGCTACGACCTAGGCGGAACCAGCGCAAAAAAAAGGCGGCCGAATAATCGGCCGCCAATGATAGCCCTCTCCGCATCCTCCTTCCCCTGCGTTCTCCTTCTCCTCCGCTTCTTCCCCTTTGCTTAATCTCCCAGGGCTATCCCAGAACCGCTCCGTTTCGCTTTCTACGCTCCTATAGACGATCACACCTACCACCGCCACCAAAAGAGTGACGGCAAAGACCCACAATGTTGCGGACCGGTAAATTCCCAATGACTACACATTAAAAACCTGAATGTTTTACCACCCCGATTAAATGAATTCGATGCCGAATCACCGGCATCCCAAAGATACCCAATGGCTAATCCTAGAAAACAGGAAATTTTGGACCTCAAAACAATGACAAAAACCAACGCGTATTGATAAATGCACGTAGACACTGATGAAATATTAGGATCAAATAAATTTTTCATACTGCACGATACAAGCCTGCAATGTTCACCAGATACTGAAACCCAGTCACAGAACCCGATAGCCCTGCCCTCGGAATTGCCTTAACTTGCATCCATGCGACTTCCACTTGAGATGGCGCCAAGAGTATAGCCTATTGAACTTAGTCATGAAAGCGTTAACACACAGGTCAAAGGCAATTTATCCAAGGATCCCGCATGTCAAAATGGGTAATCTTTGGGTTCACGCACCAACCGAATGTGCCTGATCTTGTTTCATGATGACCGACAAATCTCCGTCATTCACGCCCACAATAACAATGCAACCCTCCGCCGCATCACCAGTTAGGATAGCACGGCCGATCCGAGTCTCCACCTGGCGTTGCAGATAACGTTTTAAAGGCCGTGCTCCATATACCGGGTCGAAGCCCCTAGTGGCGATATGTGTGACTGCCTGCTCAGTCACCTCAAGTTTAATGCCCTTCTCACCAAGACGCCCTGCAATCTGCTCTGCCTGCAGTACGACAATTCGTTTGATCTGATCCAAAGTTAAAGGACTAAATAAAACGACATCATCAACCCGGTTAAGAAACTCCGGACGAAAATGGCTACGCAGGTCAGCTAATACGCAGTTACGTGATTGATCGCTTAATTCACCCGTGGTCATTGCATCATCAAGAAGATATTGCGAACCTATGTTACTGGTCATAATGATCACACAATTTTTAAAATTCACAGTACGCCCCTGCGCATCAGTAACCCGACCATCATCAAGAATCTGAAGAAGTACATTAAATACTTCGTGGTGGGCCTTTTCTATTTCATCAAAAAGAATCACGCTATACGGCTTACGCCGAACCACCTCGGTCAACTGACCACCTTGGTCGTAGCCAATATATCCGGGTGGTGCACCAATCAATCGAGAAACAGAATGTTTTTCCATGTATTCGCTCATATCGATACGAACGATATTATTTTCGCTGTCAAATAATGACTCGGCCAATGCTCGGGCCAACTCTGTCTTACCCACCCCCGTAGGTCCCAGGAAAATAAACGAACCGATCGGTCGTTTGGGATCTTTAATCCCACTGCGAGCACGAATAACGGCATCCGAAACTAAATTAACCGCCTCATCCTGCCCGATAACCCGCTGATGCAGGATTTCGTCCAGTTTGAGTAGCTTCTCACGTTCACCTTCAACCAAACGCGTCACGGGAATACCTGTCCAGCGGGCAACAATCTGAGATATCTGCTCATCACAGACAGACTCTTGAAGTAACGTCGTCCGCTCAGTCCCATTCTTCCCTGCCAGCTTTGCCTCTTGATTCTCTAATACGCGCAATGCCTCAGGCAACTTACCGTGCTTGAGTTCCGCAGCGCATTCCAGGTCATGTGAACGCTTTGCTTGCTCGATCTGCTGGCGGTATTGTTCGATCTTCTGGCGCAGATCCTGAACTGCCTGAAGCTCTTGCTTTTCGTCATCCCACTGGGCCCGCATCGCATCTCGCTTATTCTTCAAATCAGCAAGTTCCTTACGCAAATCGTCGAGCCGTTGCTGACTGGATTTATCATTTTCCTTTTTCAAAGCTGCTTTCTCAATCTCCAACTGCATCACACGCCGAGTAACCGCATCTAACTCAGACGGCATCGAATCAATTTCTGTACGAACCATAGCACAGGCTTCATCCACCAAATCAATAGCTTTGTCAGGTAGAAATCGGTCTGAAATATAACGATCTGAAAGGATGGCCGCAGTCACTAAAGCCGTATCTTGGATCTTGATGCCGTGATGAAGCTCAAAACGCTGTCGTAATCCACGGAGGATCGAAATTGAATCCTCCACAGTAGACGGCTCAACCAACACAGGTTGAAAGCGGCGTTCAAGCGCTGCGTCCTTTTCAATATATTGTCGATGCTCATTAAGTGTTGTCGCACCAATGCAGTGCAACTCACCACGCGCCAACATTGGTTTCAGCATGTTACCTGCATCGATAGATCCTTCGGATTTCCCGGCTCCCACAATCGTGTGTAATTCATCAATAAAAAGAAGAATACGCCCTTCCGATTGCTTGATCTCGGCAAGCACCGCTTTGAGTCGCTCTTCAAACTCACCTCGGAACTTGGCACCAGCAAGAAGTGAACCAATATCCAAAGAAAATATCTGCTTGTCCTTCAAACCCTCGGGAACATCGCCGCGAACAATCCGTTGCGCAAGACCTTCAACAATCGCCGTCTTCCCAACACCGGGCTCTCCAATGAGAACTGGGTTGTTCTTCGTTTTTCGTGAAAGAATCCGTATTGCTTGCCGAATTTCATCATCCCGCCCAATCACTGGGTCCATTTCCCCGCTACGAGCCTCTTGCACCAATTCACGGCCATATCGATCCAGAGCTCCATAGGTCCCTTCCGGATCAACGCTCTGAACCCGCTGGTTGCCACGTACTTCACTAAGCACAGCCAAAAAACCATCACGCGTAATGCCCAGACTGGTTAGAATCTTTCCGGAAGCCCCATTCTCCCCTTCCTCGATCATTGCCAGCACGAGATGTTCCACAGAAATGTACTGATCTTTTAAACGCTTGGCATGCTTTTCCGCAACACCAAACAACTGACCAAGCCGCTGTTTAATATAGATTTTTCCAAACTCAACACTGGGAGTAGTTGGACCACTTACACTTTGTTGTTGAGCAAGTTCACGTTCCAATTCCGCAATAACTATGTCAGCCGGCCGTTTCATACGTTCGAAAAGACGTGGAATAAGCCCATCTTGCTGGCGGCAAAGCGCAACCAGTAAATGCTCTACATCTACTTCACTGTGGCCATATTGGATAGCCTGTGATTGCGCATCTGCTAATGATTCTTGCGTTTTTTGTGTCAGTCGATTTGGATCCATAGCACCACCTCATTTACGCTTTATATCGCGAGGGTTAAACTTTGATTCTTCTTTCATCCTTTCATAAATCTTTCGTTCTATAGCAGTAAGTTTCTTGGGAACCACAATCTGAATACGAACAAACAAATCACCACGGTGGGGATCCTGGCTCTTCGGCAACCCTCTACCCCTTAATCGAAGTCGTCTCCCACTGGTCGTTCCGGGTGGAATATTTAGCTCAACATGATCTTCAAGCGTTGCCACTGCAACGGTTGTCCCCAGGGCGGCCTCCCAAGGAGAAAGACGCAGTTCAGTTGTCACATCATGACCATCAACCGAAAAATCTGAATCCGGTGTAATCTGAATAGTTAAAATCAGATCACCACCATTACGACCTTGACCACGAAGCCTTATTTTTGAGCCATGAGTTACCCCCGCAGGGATCTTTACCTCTAGCGGTGTTTGCTTCTGAATACCGGCGTCACGCTTTACCGAGATGTTTTTCGAAACCCCCGTTAACGCTTCACGAACAGTCACCGACAGAAAACTCTGCATATCTGCCGCGCCAGCCTTCGGACGTGCTCCGACAAATGGTGATTCACTGGCAGGACCGGCTCCATTAGGATTGCCATGATGCGGCCCCTGTCCAAACATCATCTCAAAGAAATCACTGAAACCATCAGGGCTAAAACTAAAACCACTATTACCGGTACCCTTGCCACGAAATGTGAACTGAAAATCCTCAAATCCCGGGGGTGCCCGAAAATCCTGTCCAGCATTCCAATTTGGACCAAGCGTGTCATATTGCTTGCGTTTATCTGCATCCTTGAGAACTTCGTAAGCTTCGCTGATTCGGTTAAACTTCTCTGCCGCATCGGCTGCTTTATTCACATCTGGATGATACTTACGGGCCAATCCGCGGTAAGCACGTTGAATTTCATCGGTAGAAGCTGACCGCGTCACTCCCAAGGCTTCGTAATAATCTTGATACTTCACACTCATACCACTATTCATCAAGCAAATGGCGCGCCGGCAATATTTACCGTAAGCCTATTTTTTTAAAATGATTTATAAAAACGACCGTTCTTCCCGGACCGCCAAAATGGCAGTTCGACCATTAATTGCGGCCTATATCAACGCTTTGAGCCCGCCTGTTAATGAGGGTATCCAAGACGCTTACATTGGCTGATCGTTGTAGTTCTCAGGATGGTGGGCTAGATTGATTACACCATTAATGGGTCGCAGCCGACCATCAAGTGCCAGTTCACCGGCAAAAAGAAATTGCTTATGTCGCTGGGTCTGAATTACTTGCCCAGCCAAAAGCAACCCGACCGCAATAGATAGATCGAAATTAGGACCTTCCTTGCGGATATTTGCTGGTGCCAGATTCACCAGCATGCGTGTCATGGGAAAGGGATATCCCGAATTTATGATTGCCGACCGCACACGCTCGATCAACTCTTTAATCGCCATATCAGGCAATCCAACAATTGTCGTCTTGGTCAAACCGCGGTCCGTCACATCAATTTCAACCTCACAGGGTATTGACTCTATCCCCTCAAGCACAAAACTATGCACTTGGGCAAGCATGCCTGAAAGTGTAACAAAGTTGCTTAAAAGCGTATCCTAAACTTCCGTTGAGGCGTGGGCATATTGCAAACAGCTTTTATGTTCAGAACGAAAATCATGGCAGCACCGGCCCACAGTTTGGCTGTTAATGTTATTTTATGGATGTTGGATATTTACTTGGAACCAATCTAATCGTGGCGATGGTCCCCAGCTTCAAATTTATCATCCCATCGCATTACAATTTAACCGAGGGTAATTGAAGCGGACAAAACCTTTCTTACCGTAATGCCCTGACAACCCATGTATTACCCGATTGAATCCACATGATCATGAAACAATGAACTGGCGCAAATCATAACGACACTCAAAACCTGAAATTGATGGATTCCGCACGACTCATCAAGCCGCTAAAGATTCAGATTGTATTCGGGCAGATAAATGAAATATTTGAGAGTTAATAGCCACCGTAGCGCCATTTTAAGCGGTAACATCGCCATGATGACCAAATGAAACGCCATCACATAGAAACGGAAAGTTCCCAGTTGCATGCACATTTTGCGCATCACCGTCCGTGCGAGCAGTGGAGGTAGGATAAAAACCCAAGCAGCAGTAAAAACAATACCCGAGATCTCACGAATGAAGGGATTCTTTGGTAACGCGTAACTCCAACCAAAGCCAAGCAAATCTTTTGGATTCCAAAAGTAGTCGCTCATCATGACGTTAGTTAATGGTACTTGCATATTGGCATCCCAATAGGCAAATGGGCCGAAGAAGTTCCAATTGGGACCACGTAAAAACACACCAAAAACAATCAACACAACCCAAAGAATCAGAAATCCAAACAACCAGACTGAGATTGCAAAGGGTCGTTCACGGAAAGTATAGTAGCCATTGCCCTTCGGATTAGTATCAAAATAAGGCATGGCAATCAGTCCGGTGATGATCATCACTGGCAAGATCACACCCGCCATCCATGGATCGAAATAAACCAACATCTCCTGCAAACCCAAGAAATACCAGGGGGCCTTGGAGGGATTGGGCGGTCCGGCGGGGTTTGCAGGACTTTCCAGCGGTGCTGGCAATACGACGGCCCAAATGACCAAAACAGCTGACGCCAAAACTAGGCAGATCAATTCCGTATAAACCAGATCCGGCCAGACAAGCACTTTGTCGTCCCGCTCCTCGTCAACCAACGGCTTACCCGCTTCTAACCGAACATCATTCCGTGCTGCCTGGCGAAAAGCTGTCCACAGAAAAATCCCGCAGCCCAGGAGCATAATCGTGATTGGAACATTGTCGGCTTTCTTGAGAATCTCGTAGTAATTGTAATCAACCAGCATCGCCCCAAAATAGACTACCACGAAGACCACTAATAATGTCAATGCGATGACTGGCTTGGTCCATTTTTTGTATGTAAGCAATAGGACGATAAATAGCAGCACAATAAACGGCAGACTGAACTCCGGTGGGCTCCAATTGTTGACAAATTGCTTGACCCCCTCGAGTTGTGGCAACTCAACGAATGGATCACGACCAGCAGCTAGTAGAAAAGGGTTGGAGAACATTTAATAATGTACAAGTTCTAATTCATTCGAAGTCAAAACAACTTACATTGGACCACTAATACCACCGTCCTTACGAATCCGCCAAAAATGAATGGCAATCAATACCCCGGCGACCACGGGCAGCGCAATACAGTGCAGCACATAGAAACGCATGAGCGCTGGCGCACCCACCTTCGTACCGGCAAGTAACAGAAATGCGGCATCTGATTTGGTGGTGACCATGGGCACACCTTCACGAAACGCCAACACGTCGCTAAAGGGGCCCTGCATACCAAAAACCGGGGTGGCTTTACCCATGTTTGACCCAACAGTAATCGCCCAGATCGCCAATTGGTCCCACGGCAGAAGATAGCCTGTAAATGATAAAAGCATTGTGAGAACCAACAGAATCACACCAACACCCCAGTTAAACTCGCGTGGTGGTTTATACGAACCGGTCAGGAATACTCGCATCATATGCAGCCAGATTGAAATGATCATTGCATGAGCACCCCAACGATGAATCTCTCGCAATACACCAAGTGTCACATGAGCTCGCAAACCCTGTATGTCCGCATAGGCATATTCAATAACCGGCCGGTAATAGAACATCAATAAGATACCGCTAATGGTTTCAGCGAGAAACAGAAAGAATGTTAGGCCACCCATACACCAGGTGAATGAAAGCCGAATACCACTTTTTCGCACTGCCACCGGATGTAAATGCAAAAACACATTCGACATGACTGCCATGACGCGTGTGCGTCGGTCACGTGGAATGCCGTGGCGGAAAATAGAACTCCACACCTGCGTGGAGCGAATATAATTCAATGCTGTGGTCAGCATGCGATGCCAATCCGTTTCAACTGGTTTCGCCGGTGTCCCTATCCGGGGAACTTACTTGGCCATTTCGTGGGTCTGCATTGTTCGCTTTTTTTACCGGTTAGCAAGCGATGGTGGATCAGACCTCGATAAAAGACTCAGGCGAGGACCACTGACCAAGCTCTTGGCGGTATTTCTTGGACTTATCTACCACTACAAACTCGCCACTGAAGTAGATCTTGTGCCGTTCAAGCGGCCTGGGTGCCGGACCCTCAAAGTTCATCCCCTTGGCATCAAAACCTGAGCCATGGCAGGGGCATTTGAACTTTTGATCACCTGGCAGCCAATTGGGAATACAGCCAAGATGGGTACAGGTCGTGCTTATTGCAACCAGTTTTCCTTCGGCCAACCGGGCCAACCACACACCCTGGCTTCCCTTGTACTGCATATAAACTCCAACTTCCGGATAATCGGTGACCCGGCCAGCGCGAAAAATACTTGGCGGCTCCTTAGTTACCTTGGGAACCATAAATGACTGGAGAGCTCCCAGGCATGTTGCAAACACACCCCCCAATGCTCCCCATGCAGCCAGCACCACCACACTCACACCTCCGAGGACACTAACTTCACGACGCGTTACACCCTCACCCTGTACACGAATACGTTCAGCCACACTTGTTCCTGGGCGCACATAACCGCTACCCACCATGGCCGCAGCTGACGCATCCGGCGGCGCATTGAGCGGCAATGCTTCGGCAACTGCTTCAACTGGAACAGTAGCCGTTCGTTCAGCCGGCAGATCGCTTCTGCCACGATGGCTGATCTGGGCTGCAGTCAACAAGCTGGCCCACTTTGGATCAGGTGGCCCCTGAGGAATCGTAACCGCTGGACCTGCAGTCAGACCAGCACCTGCAGTTGTAGCCGCCTCTTCCTCTTGACCCGCCCATGGTTCTGGGCCGTCAACTTGAACCGTTTCAAACTTAATGACGTCCACCGGACAACCTTCGGCCGCCACCTTGATCGACGGTGTCAGTGGCTTAGTAAAATCCTCACTATGCGCATCGGGGCGGATAATACAGGTCTCTTCCTGCACCTCAAAAACGTCGGGACAGTCAGTTTCACACGCATCGCATACGATGCAACCCGGTGCAATCCAGACTTTGACGACTTCTTCGTGAGTTTCTGCCATGGTCAATGAAGTCCCTGTATACTTTACGATACGAGCCCCCTGATTCCGTAGGAGGGTCTCACATTCTAGTTAATATATAGATCTGTGTGTGTTCACTGACTATCTGCCCTCATTGCCGCCCTCCCCGGATATTGTGCCTGTACCAGACGGCTCCGTGCCTTTAGCATCGACCGTAGAATCCTCACGGTCCAAAAGAAGGTTCCGTGCCGTTGCACGTAAAAGTTTATTTGGTTCACTATCGGCAATCTGCCGGATCCTCTCCCAAACCAACTCATTAGACATAGGCCTGGCGTGGGCGAGCGTGGACAAGATCACCCGATCTTGTTCTGCCGTCGACATAAACTTGCCTGGAGATTTATAGTCTGATGGGAGTTCAAGAAGAGACTTTCGACTTAAAAGCAGTTCACTGACCAACTGGCTACCCCGCTGATCGCCGAGTTTGGCAAGTGCCACTGCAGAGTTCCAGACTGTTTCTCGGTATGCCGCATTCGTATTATCCATCGCTTGCCGAAGAACTTTCACCACCTCTACATCCTCCGGCTTGGCAACGAGTCCAAGGGTCAAAGCCGCCACCCCACTAATCTGTGGATTCTCGTCGACCAGCAGGTTAGTCAGTGCACCAAGTCCCCGTCGTGAGAATTCCCGATCATGATCAGGCCAGTGGCGTAAAGCTTGTGCCACCCCAAGACGTACTCGAACATAAGAAGATCCGGCATGGCTCAATATGGCATCTAGATCTGGTCGCTGACCGAGTTGCCCCAGTGCTAAAATCAAAAACTGATGAACCTTCCCACTTTCACCCGGATCAACCTGATTAAGAACCCGAACCAGATCTTTGCTAATATCAGCCCGCATCTTCAAATCATCAACCGATGGGATCATCGTCGCTAAGGTGTACGCAGCCCACCAACGATCTTTTGACACCCCGCCACTGCGTTCAAGGATCGCCAGCTGACTTGCAATTGTTTGGCGTCCACTCACCACCTTCGCAAACAGGGAACCAAGTCCAATAGCAATCACTACGATCGCCGCTGGAATAATCACCAACTGGGCGATTTCTCGAACTCGTGATGGTTCGGTAGTCACCGTTCCGTCGTCCGATGCCAAACCAACATTCACCCCCTGATGATCAGTCCCATTGGGATCAACAGGGGCAGAAGACGGTGGTAAATCATCGGTCATCATTAGAATCCTCACATCAATCCATTAAATCGTGCCGTCTATTCAAGTGTAAATTCTCCGCCATAGCAATCAGGCGATTAACTGGGGCTCGGTCCTCCCAGGCTTCACCTAGATCCCCCCTGAAACTACTCGAAGACGGCAATTGCTTCACTAATTGTAAACGTGCCATCGTAAATTGCCCGCCCGATGATCGCACCTTCAATCGGTAATTCACGCAAGGCCGATAGATCACCCAAACTCCCCACACCCCCTGATGCGATTACTGGAACGTTGGTTGATTCAGCAAGTTGCCGTGTCGCCTCTAAATTTGGGCCTCGCAACATGCCGTCCGCGGTAATATCCGTGTATTCAATTGCAGCCAAGGGCCAATCACTAACACGCTGGGCAATCTGAATGGTAGAAACATCCAATTCGTTCTGCCAACCACCAATGGCGACTTGCTGGTTCCGGGCATCGAGCCCCAACACAAGGTGATCCCGGTATTTATCATGGCCCATTAATGATTCAAACCAGTCCCATTGGGTCAAAGCTGCCGTACCTAAGATCACACGATCAACACCTACAGAAAGCAGACGGTCAATGACTGCCTCATTTCGTACACCGCCTCCGACTTCAACCTTCAACTGACCTAATGCACAGATCTTCTCGATAATGGAAACATGATTCATCTGGCCTGACTTGGCGCCATCAAGATCGACAAGATGCAGCCAAGTGACGCCTGCTTCGGCGAACGCTGCAGCCTGCTCAACAGGATCATGGGCATAGGTCGTCTGGCGATCGAAGTCTCCTTGTTGGAGGCGAACAACCTGGCCATTTCGCAAATCTATCGCAGGAAATAAGTACATTGATTTCCAAATGACAATGAACCGGTTGAACCAAATAAATCTAACTTTCTCAATCTAAACCTAAATGCCCCAACGGTGTACACGAGGGTCTGCGGGCTCCTCGCAGTACAGTTTCGCCAGTTCTAAGTAACGACCACTACCGTAAGCCATTGATTCCTTTTCTCGTTGAGTGGTTTGGCGCACGATTTTACCTGGCATACCCATGACCACAGAGTAGTCAGGCACCTGCATACCCGGAGGCAAAAGCGCCCCAGCCGCAATTAAACAACCTTTTCCAATACGGGTTCCAGATAACAAAGTGGCATGCATCCCAACCAAGGTGCCACCACCAACACTGCTGCCGTGCAGTAGTGCACTATGGCCGATGATTACATGGCTACCAATCACATTGTCTACATCATAGTCACAATGGATAACAGCATTATCCTGAACGTTGGTACCCCTTCCAATACTGATCGCAGCAACATCGCCGCGAATTGACGCACCGAACCAAATGTTCACATCATCCGCTAACGTCACATCACCGAAAACCCTTGCAGTATCAGCAATGTAAGCGCCTTGGATTAATTGGAATGCGGGTGTGGACATTTCAAATCTCAGTATTAACAGGTTGGTCCACTGTCATGGTTGATGGCTCAACCTCACCAAACTGCCAAACATCGTGTACCCGGTACTCATCGGTAGGTACCGGATAGTCCAGGCGGTAATGCGTACCACGACTTTCGCATCTCCACCGGGCGGCACGTGTGATCATGGCGCCGACGAGCAGCATGTTCTGTGCTTGCCACCCATCAACATCGTCAAAGATCTTGTCCAGTGTGTACCGTGCCCAAAAATCAAACATCTCCGCAACCTCCACAAGTCGGTCACCATCACGCTCAATGCCAACATGCCGCCACATCACCGACCTCAAGCTAGATCGCACATCTGAAACATCTAATTCAGAGCGATCTGATGATGGAATAGCTGAGACAATTTTGATCGGCACACGACTCTGGGATGATTCGAGCATCTCCAAGCTGCAGTGACCACAAATCTGACCAAATACCAGGCCTTCAAGCAAGCTATTGCTTGCTAGTCGATTTGCACCGTGTAACCGGGTACATGCAACCTCCCCACATGCATATAATCCTTCCACATTGGTTCGACCAAATTGATCTGTTAACACGCCGCCAATCATATAATGAGCCGCAGGTTGAATAGGTATCGGATCAGCCCCCGGCTCAATATCAAAGTCTTTGAGGACCGCTGAAATACCCGGGAATCGCTCTTTAAATTTTGGTGCTGTAATTGGACTGCAGTCAAGATATACCTGCGTATGGCCCGTCTTGCGAAGCTGCGTCAAAATTGCGCGGGATACCACATCACGTGGGGCTAATTCAGCCTGATCATGGTAATCAGGCATAAACCGGTAGCCATCACGATCTACCAGAAGTCCCCCTTCACCACGGACTGCCTCGGTGATCAATGACCGTGATGCACCGGCCACATAGAGTGTCGTTGGATGAAACTGAATAAATGCCATGTCTGCTAATTTCGCCCCCGCCCGGTAAGCCACCGCAAAGCCATCGCCCGTCGCATCCGCAGCATTTGTTGATTCTCGATATACCTGTCCCAACCCACCACTGGCTAAGATCGTGGCCGACGCCCAAATAACCTGCAAGCCAAATATAGGGTGATGGGTAATAGCTCCAATACAACGAGGCGAATGACCATCAACTGTAATAAGATCTAACACGAAGCAATTTTCAAACAGACGAATCCTGTCATTTTCCGCAACTAGGCGGCGAAGAGTGGTGGCCAATACCCGACCCGTAGCATCACCATCGGCGTGGACAATACGCGAGTTAGTATGTGCCCCTTCACGGCCTAAAGCCAATGTTGACCCACCGCCTGCAGCCGCGAGGTCGAACTGCATGCCCCGGTCAATCAATTCCCGAATACATAATGGCGCTGCTTCAACAACTGTCTTTACAGCTTGTGGATCACACAGATCTGCACCTGCATCCAACGTGTCCTGGATATGAGATTCAAATGAATCTGCAGGATCAAGCACTGCAGCAATGCCACCTTGCGCCCAATAAGTGTTTGATCCACACAGTTTTCCCTTGGCCGCGACAATCACCTCACCACTTTCAGCTGCGGTCAAAGCTGCACACTGACCGGCGACCCCTTGGCCAATCACCAACACTTCCGTGAAAATTTGCGGTAATAACGCGGCACGGAAGGGAATTAAATATCGGCGCTCGTCGAATATGTGATGCATGGTAGTGTCGAGGATGCGTTGTGGAATGTCATAACATTCTAACGCAGTTGGTCCGGTGCTACAGTAGATGCACTACGGCGCCAACTGTCCCGTTGCTGAATAGGCGACTGCTGGCAATGGAATTCCTGAATCTGTGAGGATCCGGCGTATTTGTCCCGGCGGTTCATACCGCACCGAGCCCCGAATATGATAGGTGGCTTCAGCCACCGCCTGCCCCTTAGTGGCAAATGCGGCCGACAACCGAAGCTCCTGAATCCCCTTTGCTGCCAACATCTGTTGTAGCTTGTCATCAAAAGTGAAGCTGTGGTTGGGGTCTAATAACATCATATACTCACTGGCAACCAACGGTAGGGGCACATCATTAGGGTTCTGCACCCGAATCATTGCATGGACAACCACACCTTCCTCGCTTTGTTCGGCCAAGGTCACCCGCGTCACGTCAACCATCGGCGGCTCGACCCGTTTTGAAAATTGAACCAACGCACAGCCACCCAATTGTGGTAGAACCAGAAGACCTAATACAAAAAACATTCTATTCATGATCATTTCCTACTGTGATGATTCTGTAACCACCGAAGTGATCTCTGGCTCTAATACACCCCGTATTTTTGGCATGAGCAACAGAGCTTCGATAATCATCCATAATTCAAGCACCAACGTTGCAATTGCAATAACGATCAAAATCCAATTGGGACTTGATGCTGCCAACCAACTCGTTTCCATCCCAACACCCTCCTCAAATAACTGCCAACACATCGCCCAAGCCGGCATGATGAGCATAAATATAAGCGGGGGAACCACAAAAAATATGGGCTTTTGACGACGCCATAAATAAAATAAAATCACAAGAAATGAGAGGCCGCCTAACAACTGGTTCGTTGCACCGAACATGGGCCACAAGATGAGCCCGCCGGTACCTGCTGGCTTCCCCGGCGCAGCCGGTGTTGCCGCCATAAGCCCTGCAATAATGATTGCAAAAATTGTCGCTCCATGTTTATTGCGCAACCATGTTAGGGGATTACCTGTGATCTGACCGTTTTGCGTTGCAAATAACTTCCGACTGGCATGCCTCGAACTGCCCACCTCATCAGGTCCTCCCAGGAAGGTCGCGGCCAATTCCTGCACAACATAACGCTGTAATCGACAAGCCGTATCGAGTGTTGTCCCCGCAAATGAAGCAACCAACACCCCCATTAATGCAATGGCAACTTTCGACTGCAATCCAATTGCCTTGAGGAAATTCGCTGCGCCGTCGACAAAAGCTCCAACCTTCGCCGCCAAACCACTGGCCGCCGTCCATGAACTGTAGCGAGATGCCCAAGCGTCCTCACCCAAAAGGACTTTACCTTCTGTTCCAACGATTCCCAGGCCCAAGCCGGCAACACACGCAAGAATAACCAGCGTGGCCAGAAATCCTTCTGTCAACATCCCTCCAAAACCGACGAATTTGGCATCAGGTTCTTTTGTAAGCTGCTTACTGCTTGTCCCACTGCTCACGAGACAATGAAACCCACTGATCGCGCCACAAGCGATCGTGATAAACAGAAAAGGAAAGATCATCGGCGCCGCTTCGGGGGTAAAATTCCACATCGGCGCCACAATCTCAAGCTTTGGAGCGGCCGCGCCCTCAAATGGCGGGGCACCTCCTGCGACCGCGGCCCAAGCCATTCCAGCCACGATCAAGGCCAATGCCGTTAATAACTGCAGGCTATTAATGTAATCGCGCGGCTGAAGCAGTGTCCAAACTGGGAGCACTGATGCAACATAAGAATAAACCAACAATACAATGACCCAGGTCATAATAGACCAGGATTTCATCCACCCATTAAGGTCTCCGAGCAAACCTTGGTCACCATAGATCACTGCCAAGTACATCGCCATCAGGGCAATAATCGATGGAAAAAATAGCTTGACACCCTTGCGGTACAGATACAAACCTATCGTGACTGCAATTGGTATTTGAATAAGACAGGGAAAGATTGCAGCAGGATATTTCTTGAAAACCGCTGCAATCACCAAGCCAAATATGGCCAATACAATTGTCAATGCCATGAGGAGAACAAACAAAAAGAGCAGCCGCACTCGTTTGTTCAAAACACGACCGGCCACATCGCCCACGGTCTGGCCATTATTGCGAAGCGAAACCACCAGGGCGCCGAAATCGTGAACCGCACCGATGAAAATTGAACCGAATACAACCCAAAGTAGGGCAGGCAACCAACCCCACATTACTGCAATTGCCGGCCCCACAATCGGCCCTGTCCCGGCAATGCTCGTAAAATGATGACCGAAGACAATGGGCTTGGATGTTGGAATATAGTCCTTGTCATCCCGAAAACGCTCCGAAGGACACACGACATCAGCAGCCAGGTTAAACACCTTTTTCCCCAGCCATCGACCGTAGGTGCAATATGCGATAATGAACGCAATCCCTGCTCCTGCAGCAATCAAAAGTGTCTGCATGTTTTGGCTCCGAATATTCCTGCCGCCGAATGCCTAACCGAGGAGGATAAACGCAGTTAAGCTAACACCGACGTTATACGCCCAAATTATACAAACCCAACCCCTAGTTTCATTTGCTTAAGATTACCTGCCATTTGCCGCCGCATGGTCTCAATGTCATTCTCCAAGTGCTTGAGAGCTTCAGCAGATCCCATATCAACCAGTAGACCGGCATCTAGTGC
This sequence comes from Phycisphaeraceae bacterium, assembly GCA_002716625.1. Lineage (GTDB taxonomy): Bacteria > Planctomycetota > Phycisphaerae > Phycisphaerales > Phycisphaeraceae > UBA6626. The sequence goes on from PBAS01000063.1 coordinate 66,072, forward strand.
CTTGCCAAACCGCACATGAATGCGGCCCCTTAGCTGAGGTCGACGTCGAAAACGCGGCCATGCGTTGTAAGCGCCTTCAATCGCAACCGGTACAACCTGTGGGCGTGTACGCTTGATTAATAACATTGCGCCTGGAGCAAAGGTATGGGTGCATCCATCAATAGTCCGCTCACCTTCAGGAAAGACCAGCAAAGCATGCCCCCCCTTGAGCACCTTAATACACGTACGTATCGCCGACGTATCTCCGACACCCTGCCTCACAGGAATCGCGTTAAGTGATCGAATCAAAAAAGCGAAAAACGGGTTGCGAAACAATGTCGCGCGAGCCATCGCATAAAACTGACGGCGGTGCCCACTTAAGCCCACTAGAATTGGATCTAGAAAGGATTGATGATTACATACAAAAAGAACTGCACCAGTCCGGGGGATATGGTGTGCCCCAGTTGCACGATATTGATAACGAAGACCAACTGTAAATACACACAAAAGGTGGAGGAAATACCACCATAATACACGCAGCAAAGGCTGGCCGGGCTGACGAGCGCGAAGGGCAGAGAGCATTAGCCCATACCCTTCCAAACGCCATGATCGTCATATTGGCTATCTATGTATTGCTGGACTTGTTTTACGATTAAATCAACCACGATTTCTTGTTTGATTGTAGAGGTATCAATACGTATCGCATCTGAAGCACACATGAGCGGACCATCCGTTCGATGTGAATCCCGGTAGTCCCTGCTCCTGATACTGTCAAGAATTTTATTTTCATCGACATACACCCCCGCATCGCGGAGTTGCTTGGCACGGCGCTGGGCACGCTTGGCAGGATCGGCATCCAAAAAAAACTTGAGCGGTGCGTCGGGAAATACAACAGAGCCCTGATCACGGCCCTCCGTCACAAGGCGTAAACGATCCGTTGCAATCTGACGCTGGGCGTCCACAAGAATCTTGCGGACCATGGCGATGGTAGCAATCTGGCTCACCGTTTGTGTCACGTTGTCATCACGAAGGCTATCGGTTAGATCGCGTTGGGATTCACCGTCGGCCACAATCAACCCCGGCGGATCAGCCTGCCAGTCAAACCGTATCTGCGCTTGCTCTGCAAGACGGGCAACCCCATGAGGATCACGCTTGGGGTCAACACCAGCTTCCAAGCAAAGTACGGCAATACCTCGGTACATCGCACCGGTATCCAAAAATGCGATATTGAGTCGCTTGGCGACGAGATGCGCTACCGTCGATTTGCCAACCCCGGCAGGACCGTCGACCGTAATCACCAATGGCTGCATAACTGTGAATTTTAACAGACACAGCAGAAACCGTAAGGTTCCTGTGCAAATATCAATCTACGACAGCTGCCTAATAAACAGGGCTAGCAGGGGCTGTTCCTTCTTGTCCACGACCAAATCCTTATTTAAGTAAATTATGGGTGCGATGATTGGTAAAAGGTGTTTTTCAGGCAGCTGATCAATGGGGCGGCACTCACCGGCTCCCACTTGCCACTATATTGGAGGCCGGGCTTTCATCTTCTGTAACCAACGGTCAACCGCCTGTGGCTTGAGTATCAAGTAATACAGTCGACCTTCGGCGTATTGACGACCTGCATAACGTTTGGCAAGTGGGCCGACCCCCATGTACAAATCTGCCCGACCGGCCGCACGGATGGCACCGCCCGTGTCCTGATCCAGCATGAAATGACGAAATGGGCGGGTTGCCCCACCTTTGCCAGGCATTTGCGTAGCAACCAAGGCCACGCCCCCACGAGGGAAGACACTTTTATCTGTGGCAAGTGACCTCATAGGCGTCACCGCGAAACCCAGTGATCCCGCGGGCCAGTTAGTTGGATCGTATTGGGCAAAGAATACGTATCGATCATTGCGGTGAAGGTAACGATTGACCTGATTTGGATGCTGGACGAAATAGTCACGGACCGATGACTGGGTCAGGCGATTCTTATCAAGCTTTCCATCGGCGACCAGTTGCATCGCCACACTCGTATAGTCACGGCCATTGCTTGCAGCGTATCCCACAACCATCTCCGTGCCATCTGTCAACCTAATTCGCGCTGACCCTTGAAGTTGAACGATATAGGCTTCGAACTTGCCGCTCAGCCAAACCAATTCATGCCCGTCCAGCATGCCTGTAGTCTCTATGACACGCCGCGTGGGGTATGGCGAAATCTGATCACCAACACGCTGGCCAAGTACTTTCCCTGTCGATCGATCCGACACAAGATCTGGTGGCCGCTTGTATAACGGGTAACGAAATTTTGACGTCTGAACACGCGAAGCCTGGATAATGGGGGCATAATAGCCAGTAAACAATACCGTTCCCTCCCCATCCCATCCGACACTTTCGTAAACATCAAACTCCGCTTTCAACACTGATTCAACACTGGGGACATGACCATTGGCGGCGTACAATTCTCGGCTCAATGCGAAGACGCTTGCTTGCGCCTGCTCGTGCGTGATCCCGGCCATAGGGAAAAATTGTCTGGAAGAGGGCTTTTCAAACCATTCGATACTACGCTGGCACGCTTGGTAAAAGTGGCTGTCAACCTGAAGTGGAAATGCAGGCCATTGGCGTAAAGTTAGCTTCCGAAGCGCTGACGCCCCAGTTACTAGAGGGCGGGCATACTCTGGATCTTGCACTGGTCGATGGCACCCAACGACAAAGAGTACAAGGCATACGTGAATGATAAATATGCGAAACACGTTAAACTACCAATCGGACAACCAAGAAACAATACTTTTGAATTCACCCTGACTAAGATTCAACACAATGCTAATTGATATGCTTCGCCACGGTGATACACAAACATACCTGTTTGTCATTGTAACCATTACAATCAGTATTGTACTGCACGAGTTGGCCCATGGGTGGGCTGCGATCAAGCACGGTGATGACACCCCCATTCATACCGGACACATGACGGGCAACCCATTGGTTCATATGGGTCCGTTTTCACTCTTCGCGATGTGCCTTTTTGGAATTGCCTGGGGCCAAATACCCATCGATTCAACTCGTCTACGCGGCAAGTACGCCCAAGCAATTGTGGCTGCCACCGGACCTGCCACCAATCTGCTGCTGGCTGCCGCCACCCTTACGGCACTTGGGTTACTACTACGTGGAGGCATGCTTGAAAACACTGAAATCCATCAAAATCTTGCGGAATTCTTAATGGTATTCGGTTCATGGAACTTGATGTTGTGTGTGTTTAACCTGATGCCCGTACCACCGCTGGATGGCTCTCATATCCTGTCAAATTTCCACCGTGGCTACGCGCGGTTAATTGACGATCCAAGCAAACAATCCATATGGTTTTTCGGGTTTATCGGCGTGTTCATGGTCAGCCGCATCCTGTTTAAGAGCCTCGACTTACTTGCAACAAAATATACTTTTTTTGTAGCTGGACAGACGTAAGCCTAATGCGGGACATATCTGGCAAGACACCTCCATTGATAATGCCACTTAAATAGTATCCGGATGGGATCGCCTTGCTTCCCCAGCGGTCATCCAAGCGCTGCCTGTGCCGCAGCTAACCGGGCAATCGGTACACGGAAAGGTGAGCAACTCACATAATCCAAACCCGCAGCATGGCAAAATCTGATCGAATCAGGATCTCCACCGTGCTCACCACAGATGCCAACCTTCAGTTTGCGTTTCACATTCCGACCTTTGGTAGTGCCCATCTCAACGAGTTGCCCGACACCGGTTGTGTCCAGCGATTCAAATGGATCGCGATCAAGAATCTCTTTACTCAGATAGTCCGGCAAGAACGTGTTTACGTCATCACGACTGTAACCAAATGTCATCTGTGTTAGATCATTGGTCCCAAAGCTGAAGAAATCAGCATGTTCTGCTACTTGATCTGCGGTCAATGCCGCACGGGGAATTTCAATCATCGTCCCGATGGGAATATCGAGTGAACCGGCAAATCGCTTTTTATGCTGCACCTGCTGGATCGCCTGCTCTGCAAGAGTACGTAACAACTGAATTTCACGTGCAGTCCCGATCAGCGGAATCATGATCTCGGGCATGGCCCGCACCCTTTTTTTACGACACAAAATGGTCGCTTCCACAATTGCGGTGACCTGCATCTGCAGGATCTCAGGGTACGTAATGCTTAATCGGCAACCACGATGTCCAAGCATGGGGTTTGCCTCATGGAGTTGGGTGACTCGGGCTTTGACCTTCGATAACGGAATTCCCAACCTTTTGGCAACTACTGTTTGGCTCTTGGAATCATGCGGTACAAACTCGTGCAGTGGTGGATCGAGTAAACGAATGGTGACCGGGAACCCTTTCATTGCGGTCAAGATGCCCACGAAATCTTTACGTTGATATGGAAGTAGGCGACGGAGCGCCGCTTGACGGGCCTCTACCGATTCAGCCAGAATCATTTCACGCATCGCAACAATTCGTTCCCCTTCGAAAAACATATGTTCCGTGCGGCATAAGCCAATCCCGTGCGCCCCGAAGTCTCGAGCCCGCTTAGCGTCTGCTGGCGTGTCGGCATTGGTCCTGATGCTTAACCGGCTATACTTGGAACTCCAGCCCATAACGCGGGAAAAATCGCCCGAGAGTTTGGGGACTTTGGTTGCCACCTGACCGGTCATGACCTGTCCAGTTGACCCGTCAATCGATATCGTGTCATTGGCTCCAAAGGTCCTGCCTTTCACATGAAGTTTCTTATGTTTCTCATCAATCTGAATTTCCCCGGCACCCGCCACGCAACATCGACCCCAACCACGAGCAACAACCGCTGCATGGCTGGTCATCCCACCCGTGCTGGTCAGAATCCCCCGTGCCGCATGCATACCATCAATGTCTTCTGGACTTGTCTCCTTGCGTACCAGCAGCACATCCTCACCATCAGCAGTACGACTAGCCGCATCCTCGGCGGTAAACGCCAGTTTGCCCACCGCAGCACCTGGCGATGCAGGCAAACCTACGGCAAGCACTTGGGCGGCCTTCTTTGCCACCGGGTCAAAGCTGGGCAACAACAGCTGTGTCAGATCATTGGCGGGGATACGGCCAAGTGCAGTTTTTTCATTGATGAGCTTTTCTTTAACCATATCGCAAGCAATCTTGACTGCAGCGGCTCCTGTCCGTTTGCCACTGCGGGTCTGCAACATGTATAGCTTGCCACGCTCAATTGTGAACTCAATATCCTGCACATCGCGATAGTGGCGTTCAAGCTTATTTTTAATACCCAACAACTGCTGATGTACACGCTTGTTCCATTTGGGCATCTGGTCCACAGGCTGAGGTGTACGTATCCCCGCCACAACATCTTCACCTTGAGCATTGATGAGGAATTCACCATAAAATTTGTTTTTCCCGGTGGATGGATCACGTGTAAAGGCAACACCCGTCCCGCTATCGTCTCCCATATTCCCGTAGACCATGTATTGAATATTAACTGCGGTACCACATAGACCGATGATGTTCTCAACTTGCCGATACCGCACCGCGCGAGCCTGCATCCAACTCTTAAAGACCGCCTCGATGGCATACTCAAGTTGCAAATAGGGATCTTGTGGAAACTCATGGCCAACGTGGTCTCGATAGACACCCTTATAAGCCTTGCACAATTTCTCTAGACCTTCCGCAGGAACATCGGTATCGCTGCGTGCATCATAACTTGCCTTGATTTTGTTAAATGCATTCTCGAAGTGTTCATGGCTAACATCCATAACCACGTCACCATACATATTGATCAGACGGCGATAAGCATCGTAAGCAAACCGAGTATTGTCAGTAGCTTTTGCAAGTCCGATTACCGAGGTGTCATTAAGACCAAGATTTAAAATCGTGTTCATCATACCTGGCATAGACACCGCCGCTCCACTACGCACCGATACCAGTAATGGGTTATTGGCATCGCCAAAGTTCTTACCTGTTTCTTTTTCCAGCGTGGCGATCTGCTTGCGAACTTGCTGCATCAAGCCTTTTGGAAGTTTGCGCCGGGACTTGTAATAAAGTTCGCAGACCTCGGTGCTAATAGTAAAACCTGGCGGTACCGGCAGACCAATACCCGTCATTTCAGCGAGGTTCGCACCCTTGCCGCCAAGTAATTCCTTTTGCTTGCCATTACCTTCAGTTCGTGTCTTACCAAAGTAATAGGCCATTTTTCGTCGTGGCTGCGTGGCACTTCGTTTTTTCTGTGATCTACCCATAGATCCATTTTTCCTGTCGCGGCAAGTCCGCGGTAATTGGTTATTTATGAAACATTTACCGGTAAGAGTTGAATGAATTGGCTACCGTCTATCGTGATTACCAAACGAACCCCAATCGCTGATGATACCAATCGCACTCTCGGTCACAATAGAGGTTAGGCGATGGTGGGCCGATTCTAGTGCCTCGACGCGCTTGGTCAATTATTCACATTATTGTTCAAAGGTGATGACTTGTCCGACATATGATGCGCGAAGTTCATCATGTGAAAGGTAGAGCATGCCACGTTGTGGGTCAGCAACTTGGACGCCCATATCATCGATACGCAACAGGGTGACCATATGCTGCTTGCCTAGTTCAAGTTGCAGCAATGTCAAAATCGGCATCTCGAGTCTCATAACCTGCTCATAACTTGGCTCAAGCATGCTGGGGACAACACCCATACCTGACAGCCGAATCTGCAACCCATGCAGGGCACGCACAATCGTTGATCCTGTACCGGGCCGGGTCTGGGTAAGCATTGCCATCTCCGATTCACTCGTGTCAACCCCCAGTTGTCGCAGAGCCGTTGCGCACGAAGCGGCAACACATGAATAATCCTGACTCTGGCGAACCAGTTCGCCATCGGCATTATGAGCAAATGTCCTGGTCGGTGTCACCTGAAGCATCCAGAGCCCACCCTGAAAGAAGTAAATAACGCCCAGCAGAACTGCCAATGCAGCCAAGCGACGTTGTTGCGGCAATTTGCTGTGGGCGTAAAAGACACCAATCACTAACATGAAGCCGGGAACACCGGCGGTCCCCTCGATATACGGCAAAACCCATAACGGGACCATCTGCACAGCAACTGAAGGGGTTTTTTGCAACCAGGTCCCATAAACCAGAATACCCAGACCAAAACCAAGCCACAGTGATTTACGCAGTACGGTGGTCCGACCAACGTGCAGACCCAAGCCAAATGCCGCTGTGGATACGACTATCTGGAAAATGAACCATTGAACGGAGGTCTGCACCAATTTGCCCCTACTACACCATGTGTACCAAGGAAATTGCGATCTAGTTAAGTGCAAGGCTAAAGCACAAGAATGGGCCAACCATACAGGCAATGACCCATTGGGATCGTCGTCTTGACACCCAACTCTCTTGAATCTTACGTAAGATCGCAATGTGTAATTTTTAAACTGGTGGGGCTTATGCGCAAACTTCCGATAACGTTCTCTTCTATGGATACCGGGATCAATGCTACTGTGACTCAATACCGCGCTGAAACCATTCGGCCTCCAGTGGATCCAATTGACGAACTACTGCTTCGCGCTGATCTAAAAGTTTACGCATTTTCGCCACGTCCCGATAAACCTCAGGCTCAGCTAATTTGACATCGATTTCTGAAAGCTCTTGTTCCAATTTGATGATCTTGGCTTCAATCTGTTCCGACTTAATTTGACCACTGCGGCTCTTATGTGACTGCTTGACACCACGACCACTGCATGTGGATTTTCGATCCGTTTTCTTTGTATTCAGGGGTTTGGCTTCTTCCAGAACGGACTGAATGTCCTGTTCAATAGACATGAACTCGCTATAGGAACCATAGAAATGTCGAACCTGACCATGGCCATCAAAGATTAGCAACTGGTCGACGAGGTTATCCAGCAGCATCCGGTCATGCGTAATCACAATCAGCGTACCACCCCCGCGGGTGTTGCGACCCCACCCGCTTGATGGCTCTACATAACGCAACAACGCAGCTTCCAACCTTTCGCTACTGGGAATATCCAAATGGTTAGTCGGCTCATCCAGTACCAAAAGATTGTGTCCACCGGACACCAAGCCAGCGAGAACCGCACGACTACGCTCGCCGCCTGAAAGAACACCCAATAACTTTTCCTGGTCCAAACCACTGAAAAGAAAGGCGCCAGCTAGATCCTGGACTGATTGTTCTAGGCCATCTGGCAACTGACGCTGCAAATATTCAAGGACCGTCTGAGATAAATTAAGATCGTCTTGTGTTTGCTTGTAATAGCCAACACTTACCTGTGCACCTAACCGAGAAACACCCTGGTCACATGTACAGTCACCAAGCATGCACCGAGCAAGTGTTGACTTACCCGCACCATTTGGCCCGATCACGCCAACACGAGCACCACGTTTAATGGTAATCGTAAGTGGTCCAAACAGCGGTTTTCCCTCGTAGCCCTTCTTGATATTATCTGCACCAATGACCAAATTACCAGCACGATTTGCCACGGTGAAGTTGATGTTCATTGTCCCTGCTTCAACTGGACGCCCGACCAACTCATTCTGCTTGAAACGTTCTAACCGTTTCTCGCGACCCTGAGCCTGCCGAGCGCGTTGGCCTGCACGATAGCGATCGATAAATGCTTGTTCTTGTCGAACTTTGGTCTGCTGCTTTTCATAAGCGCGTTGTTGTGCAAGGTGCCGTTCATCACGCAGTTCCCGATATTGCTGATAGTTTCCGGGGTACTCCACGAGTTGACCCAATTCAAGTTCATGAATCTTGCTCACCGTCCGACTCAACATCCACCGATCATGCGTGATAATAATTACGGCACCACGGTATCCAATCAAATCCTGCTCAAGCCACTGACGGCCGGCAATATCAAGATGGTTTGTCGGTTCATCGAGCAACAGCACATCGGTCTTTGACAACAACAACTTGGCCAGAGCCAAACGACTCTTTTGACCACCTGATAGATCTTTTACCTGGACGCCAAATACTTGCTCGGTCAGCCCTAAGCCATGGAGGGTTCCGTCGATCTGATGATCAACTGCATAACCGCCAGCTGCCTGCATTTTTTGCTCAAGATTCTCGTAACGCTTAAGCAATCGATCCAGTTGACCATCTTCAGCATCAGCCATCTGGAGACTTACCTGTTGCATTTTCTGGTGCAATTGATCCAATTTCGAAAATGCGCGGCTAGCCTCGTCGCGCAGCGGCAGATTGGGGTCAAGATCGAAATCCTGTGTCAGATATCCCACCGTGGTACCACGAGCAAGTTGGACCTGACCTGAATCAGGCTTGAGTGAATCGGTACCCGAAATAATTCGCAGCAAGGTCGACTTGCCACAACCATTTCGTCCAACCAACCCCACATGTTCGCCTTGAGATAATGTTAGATTCACCCCATCAAGAACCTGACGCTCACCGTAAGAAAAACTCAGATTGGCAATTGAGATCAGTGCCATAGCGGACCAGAAATAGCTAGACTATTGTAGATTCAAAAAATAATGTGATGATTTTAATATCCCTCCTCTGCCTGCTGGACAGCGGAGATGCCTCTGCGAACCAAAACGACAGATTAAACCATGCCAACACAAAAAAATACTGACAATCTACCCCAGTGGGCTCAGGGCCCGGACCAAAGAACGACCGTTACCAATCCAACGAGTACTGAAAAGAAGGGTAAAACCCGCTCAAAGAGAAAGCCGAAACCGCGCAAGAGTAAATCGCGATAACTCGAAATAATTCACGAGGCTGACTGGACACGCTGGGTACCACAGGCCGTTGATTCCGATTCACCTTCTTTTTTTTGTTTTCGCGGCGGCATTTCATGTGGCGCGGGAAGAACAATATCACGTGCTAGCCCAATACGGGCTAGAAATCTAATGATCCAGTACGTCACGTCAAGTTCTGATCGCCGCAGCCCATGGGCGGCTGAACGCGGATGGGCGTGGTGATTGTTGTGCCAACCTTCACCCCAACTGAGTAGCGCTACCCACCAGAGGTTCGTGGATCGGTCTTTCGTTTCATAGTTACGGTAACCCCAAGTATGGGTTGCGGAATTGACAAACCACGTCACGTGGTACACCACAACCGTCCGAACACATATCCCCCAAACTAGCCACGAGATGCCAACACCTGAAAACCATTCCCCTAAACCATACAGCATGAATGCCAATATGACCTGCAACAACCATCCAACTCGATGAAAAATCCGATGGACCGGATCGCGAAGTAGATCTTTGGCGGCATTTTCCGCAGAACGATCTTCTGGCTCACGATGCAAACACCAAAAGGCATGGGCCCACGCGAATCCATCTTTGGGCGAATGGGGATCATGATCGCCATCAGAATGCTTGTGATGAATTCGATGTGTACCGACCCACTGCACTGAACTGCCCTGCCAGGCAAGACAACCCAATACCGTCAATATATATTCAACCCATTTAGGAGTCTTGAAACTTCGATGGGTCAGCAATCTATGAAACCCCAGCGTGATACCACCGGCACCCGTAAGCCATATCAACAGTACCATCAACCCCGCACCAGTCCACGTGAAATATAACGGCGCGAGAAGACACCCTGCGTGAACTGCACCAATCCCGATCACCACTGACCAGTCGAGACGCCGCCAGGAAATACCGTGATGTGGAGCCGAGGGCCTCACGTGAGCAGTTTGCATTTTTTGTTCCTCTCGCCACCGACTCTGGAACCAGCAGCGACGCAGTTCTAGGGGGTATGGCTATTTGTATTTTGTATTGTCCTAAAATCACTAATCCTGCAAGGCGGCATTGTAACAGTAAACACCAACTCTGTAGTATCGTACGTATTATCGGCACAAAGCCTTCTTCTGCTACGTATTGGACGGGTAATGAATATGTAATAGTTGTGTAATTAGTGCAATAAAGCTCTTTTTCGACGATGCTTAGGGGGTTCTACTAGGTCGGTTACGGCATCTGTCACTCAACAGCCAGAGTGAGGACTCACCTTAGATGCATCAGCAAAGATCACTGAAAACACCAATCACTCTAGCCGTCATCATGCTGGGGCTACTAGTTGCCTTGACCGTTGGCTGGGTACTGCTGGATGTCGTCTTTGGAGCCAAGGAACGACCAGGCGTAGCTGGCTAGCACTGGGCCTTACTCACCATAGGAACAGGGTTATCGCCATCCTGATTATGGGCGTGGTGGTGTACTTAATCATTTCCGTCGAGGCGATAAATCTCAATCGTCGCCAGTCAAACTTTATTGATAGCGTCACGCACGAGTTCAAATCGCCCATGGCTTCCATGAAGCTCTATCTCCAAACATTGCATCGGCACCATATTGACCAAAAACAGCAGGGAAAGTTTTACCGGGTCATGGTCGAGGATCTTGACCGTCTCGATCGTCTGATTAACCAGATGCTTGATGCAGGGAAAATGGAATCCGTAAGCATCACCGGAAAGGTGGAAGATGTCGCCTTGGTTGATTTAATGAAGAACTGCGCTGACACCGTTTGCCTAAGCTACCAGGTTTCACCGAAAACCGTCACCTGGGATATTGAACCGTGTGTCATTCGGGCTAGATGGGTTGATCTTAAATTGATCTTCCGTAATCTTCTGGACAATGCGGTAAAGTACGCTGGGGTCGAACCTGAAGTACAGGTGATGCTGACTTCATCAGATAATAGTCATATTACCGTGCAGATCGCAGACAATGGATGTGGTATTCCAACAAAGCAACGGCGAAAAATATTCGGTCGGTTTGGCCGCCTTGGTGTTGAGTTAGAACATGAGAATATTGGCACAGGGCTGGGGCTCTATATTGTTCGAACAGTCGCCGAACGGATCTGAGGTCGTATTTAAATACGTGATCGTATCAACGGCAGTGGAACCGTCTTTAAAGCCCAACTTCCCAAGAGGATGTGATAATGACTCACCAGAAAAAAATCCTGGTGATAGAAGATAAAGAGCACCTGGCCAATGGCATTAAGTACAACCTTGATGCAGAAGACTATTGCGTAACCACCGTAGCTGACGGCCGGTCGGCATTAGCTGTACTCGAGAAAAACGAGTCCCCCATCAACCTAATGATTCTTGATTTAATGCTGCCCGGCATGAGTGGGGATGCGGTTTGAAAATCAATTCGTGCCAAGAACCAAGGTTTGCCAATCCTGATCCTGTTAGCACGGACACTAGCAGAAGACCACGCACGTGGCTTTGATGTGGGCGCAAATCAATATCTCACGAAACCATTTGGCCTCGACGAATTTATCAGCCGAGTCCGAAACCTCTTGGCCCTAGCAGAATCAGGGGCACCACCATCCAACCTGATCAGCTCAGAATACTGCAAGTTGGCAATGCGACCATCAACTTCGACACATTCCAGGTAACTACCGGTGAACGGCCGGCACGCTTAACATCCTTGAAAAGGGGCCTGCTGTACTATTTTTCCAAAAATCAAAATCGCGTTATCCCCCGCCAAGAACTATTGGAAAACGTTTGGAATCTGCAAGGAAATCTCCAGACTCGCACACCGGACCAGTTTATCCTTCGATTGCGAAAGGTTTTCGAGCAAGACCCAATTCAGCCAACGTATTTCCTGACGATTCGCGATGCCGGATATCGTTTTGTGAATAAATTCGGCAAGGAACAATGCTGCTCCTGATCAAAACACATAAGATTCCACCAACATCACACCTATTCCAATTTGAACATCAAAAGATATAAGAACTTTGAATTGAAGTTAGATGTCTTATATTTTAGCGAACCTGATCGGAATATTTATCTCTAACCTTTTTCACTTTTGGCAATGCATTATAGACAACATACGGCTGACTTGGATTTAGACGCACATAGTCCTGATGATAATCCTCGGCAGGATAAAATTGGATGAGTGGTTCGAGTGTCGTGACAATTGGATCAGAAAAACATTTTGCTTCTTCAAGCTGACGAATATATGACTCAACAACTTCTTTTTCTTCTTCTCCCACGTAGAACACGGCAGACCGGTATTGTCTTCCTGTATCTGGACCTTGACGGTTGAGCTGCGTTGGATCATGGGCAACCGAAAAAAACACCTTTAATAACCGGCCGTAGCTGATCTTGTCTGGCTCATATGTGACCTGAATCACTTCGGCATGGTCTGTAGACCCTCGAGCAACCAGATCATATTTTGCAGATTCCATGGTCCCCCCTGCGTAACCCGAAATTACATCAGTCACACCAACCAGCTGCTCAAACACGGCCTCTGTACACCAAAAACACCCACCGGCAAACACCGCAGTCCGCTTGGCCTGACTCGTGCCGCTATTTGAAGTTGTAAGCTCCTTGGAAGGATTTGGAACGGCCTGGTCCGTTGGATTGGACCGACTACACGAAAAACCGGAAAAAGAGATGAAAACCATCACAAAAGTCCATACTCGTAGTGTTAATATTTCCTCACTCTTCAAATTATAGCCTAGGCCGACTCGATACTAATTTCATCACCGTCAACCATATCCTTAAGTTGCATAACCGCGGAGGTTATCTTTCCAATGGGATTCACTGCGCTTGCAGCTCGCGGCCGGTCATTATTTGAAGCCGGCGTAGGACCAAAGAAAATGCAAAATGCGCTTCCAGGTGGCCAATAGGCCAACTCGCCAATTTCCATTTCAGCTCGGGCCCCAGACTCAAGCTCTTCCTGTATAGGAATACTAAAATAAATCTCCTCACCCCAACGATTACCACTCCCAGTGAGGGGCAATGCATTCCGGATCGCCTTGGCGGTAACGGAATCATTCAGCTCCGCATCCAACGTGATGCGGCCTATCGTAATTCGAATTTGGGCACTCAATGAATCATCCATATCATGGATAATATGCTATAAAACGATCCGTAGACTTTACCCGCCAAGCATGGAAGTATTATTGGGTTAGCTATAGTAACAACAAGTGACCAGTAAACCACTGCCCTGCTTGGCTCCCCAAGAACCCCCATAATAGGTCAGAAATCAGGTCTAAAAAGCATGAACGACAAAATCAATATTCTACTTCTGGGTGACTCAACGATCGTACACATTACTGATCGCATCACGTCACAACTCTCTGATACGGCGAACGTAATCGTCTCACCAAGTGTGCGTCACAGCCGTAATTTCATTGCAAATCTTAATAATTGGATGCAGACCACGGAACCAACCATCGTATACTTCAACTGCGGTTTACACGATCTGTCACGTGACCGTGCAACCCACGAATTCACGCATTACCAAACAACCAATCAGCAAGAGGTGCTCCGTCTCTACTCGTCAAATTTAAACTCAATAATTAATCGATTTGAAAAGGAGGTGGCCATCCAGCATATCATTTGGGGAACTATCACACCTGTGATAGACCAATGGCATCATGAGAAAAAAACATTTGATCGACAAGAATCTGATGTGGTTTCTTTTAATGAAACCGCTCTTAAGGTAGCCCATACGCGTGGCCTGTTAGTCCACGATCGTCACCAGGCGGTCGTAGATGCTGATATAAAACAGTGCCTGCGGCCAGATGGTGTACACATGACACCCCAGGGGTTGGATATACTGGCAACTTCCACGGTACATGCTATACATGATGTGATTTCACAGTAATGAATGACCAGTCCATGTATGTCTGCAACTCCTGTGGCGAGCAGATTGTTATTCCCTTGGATTTATCTGCAGGGACAATCCAAGAGTATGTCGAAGACTGCCCTGTCTGCTGTCATCCAAACATCATTCATATCGAGATAGACAGAAGGGGTAAGCCGCAGCTCTGGAGTGAGCCTGAGCAGGACTAATCATGACCAAATCGCGGTGTAACACATGCCTCTACTTACGTGTCATTTCTGCCCCATCTGGTGCTCATTATTTCTTCTGCAAACGGTCCAATCAAAATGATTTCCCCAAATATCCGCCGCAACCGGTCTTTAAATGCAATGGATATGCATCAGGTGATAATGAACAATATGAAACAATAGACTTCTGTGAGGACTAACTATTTCAGCATACACCCATAGGTCTTTACAACTACAGGGTCCACCACTGCCTTGTTATTTAATGGCTTTCTACACCAATGATGCCAGACATAAAAAAGAGCTTTCCTTCAATGACGCTGAGCTAGGGAATAGTTATCCTTATGATGATTAGACGTTGAAACTCATAGACAATTGCTACAAGGGATGAGCAAGTTGTTCATAGCCACAATCCGTATTCGTCACCTCTGCCATACCGTTGGACCGAGCGTTATCCTGGCGATCTTGTTGCCCTTTGCCTGCTCACCCACCTACCAGGCAGCACCGATACGCCCTAGCCGCATTATCCTTATTAGCATGGATACCGTTCGCGCAGATCGCGTTAGTGGATACGGAACAGCGCAGACAACACCAGTCCTGGCCGAGATCTCACAACAAGGAGCTCTTTTTCGTGACTTCTATGCTGCCTCTACCTATACCATTCCTTCGCACCTATCGATCTTCACAGGCCGCGATTCCACGGAAGTCATGCTCCCATCAGGAAAGATGCGGCCCGATGTCGTAACACTCACCGAATTACTTGCCGCAGAGGGGTATCGCACCGGTGCCTATCATGAGGGAGGTTATGTCAGTGCGTCATTTGGATTTGATCGTGGATTTGAGGAATATATAGAATTACCCCGCATTGCCGTAGTCGGGCAGTCTCTTGACCGAGTTCTTGGTGCGATGCGGGCAGCAAAGAATCAGCCATATTTTTTGTTCCTTCATACGTACGCCGCCCATTTCCCCTACGGGGGATATGAACGATACCGATCAGAATATCCGGACCGCAACCTTCTGTCCGACGATGAAATCGAATATCTACACGAACTCGCCCGCGATAAAAAGACGGGTACCACATCACGTCAAACACAAACCAAAATCCTTTTTTACAACCATCTTGTTACGAAAAATGAAGATATGATCCCAATGGATCGCATTAAATTACCTGTTGAATTCGTCCACAGTCCCCATTTCGAGTTGGATCGCCAGGCACTGTTGGCAAGTTATGATGAACGGATCCGTCTAATAGACAACGCCATTGGGCAGATCCGTGCAACACTTATTGAACTCGGACAGTGGGAAGATACGTTGCTGATAATCCTATCTGACCATGGCGAAGCATTCTTCGAGCATGGCTTGCAGCAACACGCCTATATTCCGTTTGATGAAGTCCTTAAGGTTCCATTGATTATTTCCTATCCTCGAGTTCTTAAAAACGCATCAGTTCGTCAAATCGAAGGCCTTACTTGGCACCCTGACATCCTTCCCACCATTGGCGGATTGGTGGGATTTCCATTGCCCCAACCGATGACGGGAATGGACTTGACGCAAGTACTTTTGGGAAATGAGCAGATTCCAAAAAATAGAATGATCTTTCCATCAGTTCAGGAAGGACTACACAAACCCCCCAAGCCACGGAAAAGAACCACACTCCGAGATGGCCTAAAACACATACAGGGACATGTCGATTTTGGAGATGAACTTGGATATTTATTTGACCTTCGTGTTGATTCGGAAGAAATGAATAATCTACGCGAAAAGCACCCCTCCGATTTCGATGCAATAGCCAATGCCGCCGTGAGATGGTCAAAAACGCACACACTCAACGTGGAAGCAAGCCGTGGAGACAGGCCCGTTCATCTTTCCAAAGATGACCATGATAAACTTCGGGCCCTTGGATATATTGGTAATTGATTCTGCCATGGTGAAGAAGCATCAGAACCCTACTCTTGCAACCATCGGGAGCTAGTCCATGGTTAAAATTCCCATCACCATGTGCCATGGCATCGACACAAAAAAGGCTAAGGCACCTCTGACCGCTGAACATTTCGAACGCTTGATCAAGGTTGCCGCCAACCTTGGTTTTGAATCGATCAATTATGATGATTTAGAAGCATGGCAGGCTGGACGTGGCACTTTACCGAAGAAACCGATCATGCTTGACTTTGATCACCCAGTTCAATCCATACGCTATGAAGTTCACGACACAATGACCCAATATGGATTCAAGGGCAACCTATTCGTGAACACCGGGCCAATGCATCCAAATTATAATGGCAAACCTCGTGGTGATGCCTGGATGACTTGGGACGAACTACGTGATTTGGTCGACATGGGCTGGTACATCGGGGCTCATACCGTAACTCATCCCAACCTATCTGAATTAAGTCTCGAAGATCCTGAGGGGCATCGGATTCGAGAAGAATTAATTCAATGCGATAAAGAAATCGAAAAAGAACTGGGCATTAAACCCAAGGCATTTGCCTTTACCGGGACAAGCTTTAGCACGATTGCCCTTCGAGAAGTTAAAACACGTTATCAATTCGGCCGCCTATGGATCACACAGGCCTTCTATCAGGTAGATGGGGAAAAAATACGCTACGCTGACTTGGTTGGGATACCGGGTGATGATGAAACTGACGGAGGCCCACCGCATCAAGCCCGATACATCTACAAGGACAGTAACCCCTATCTACTGCCATCAATGGAGTTTCAGGCCCTGATCTATGACCCTAATGCTTTTCGGCACTATCTAGAACGCGCGATTTGTGAAAAATAATCAACTCAAACTAATCATGCACATCGATACCATCAACTGTTTATTAACATGCCTGCGGGGTATGGGGACTTGCCACCTTGCCTGCATCCACGCCAAAAATAAACTTTTGCCGAGTGATGGGGTGTACAAGTTGTGGACCATCCCCTAACTCTCATCAGCGACTCACCTTGGATTCACCCTCCAATGAAGAACCTCAAGGTCCTGCTACTGTCGCTTCCACATCTTTTCCGCCCATGGTGCCAGGATGTGCTTGATGCAATAAATGGTAAACACGAAATAACCGTCTATGACGATACCCGGCCAATAAAAGACCAATTTCGTGACGTGAATATCGTGATCGACCAAGGTGGACATATTGGAACCCGGGAGATGATGGACGCAGCTATCACCGCTGACCTTTGGCAGATTATGAGTATTGGCTATGAACATGTTGATATCGACTACATCAAATCCCAAGGCATTCCTGTAGCCAACGTACCGGGGCAAACCAGTGCTGTTTCTCTGGCACAGTGCGCACTCATGTTCATGTTGACACTGGCCCACCGTCTAAACGATTGCCGCCAGAACTTTGATGCCGGTCACTGGCTTGAACCCTGTGGCATAGAACTTGAAGGAAAAACACTGGGAGTTGTTGGCCTGGGTGAAAGTGGACGACGCTTGGCAATACTTGGCCAGGCATTGGGCATGATTGTCATCGGTGCCAATCGAACACCATTAAATCAAGACACACAGCGGTCGTTACATCTGACCCATACATACCCGTTGAATCAGTTGGACACGCTGATACACAAGAGTGATGTCGTGTCTCTACACCTAACCTTAGCAGATAATACTCGCAGCATTATTGATGCCCGTAGACTTGGAATGATGAAGCCAACCGCGTGGCTGATTAATGTTGCCCGCGGCGGACTTGTCGATGAAGTAGCTCTTTGCAATGCTCTTATCGACAAGAAGTTAGGAGGTGCGGGGCTGGATGTGTTTGTATCTGAACCGCCGGATGTCCGACATCCAGTATTTTCACTTCCCAATGTTGTGGTCACACCACATATCGCCGGTTTTACCGATGGCTCAAGCCGCAAGCGTGCGGAAACCATTGCCACCAATGTTGATCGAGTAGCTCAAGGATTCGAGCCGTTACATCTCATTAATTAAGGTCTGTAGAATCCCAGCCGAGGCCTTTTCTCACCAGTCAACACGCCGAACATAGGAACCCCAAAATGGTAGTTTCCACACTGCACTTAGACGTGAATTTAGATATGCTTAAGCCCATATTTATATTTAAAAGGAGATGAGTGATGTTACGCCACACTTCTGTCTACCTGATCCTATCAAGTGTGCTTATTGCAACTGTTTCATTTGGCGCTGTTGAGCCATTACCGCTTTCGGCTTTATGGCTGTTTAGAGCAGACCCCCAGGATGTCGGGCGCAAACACGGGTGGTTTGCAAATGATCTTGACGAGGGAAAATGGATCTCACTCAGCACCCACGAATGGGACGGATGGGAGAAGCAAGGTCATGGTGGTGGCGCAGATCTGGCATGGTACCGAACCAGTTTTCAAGTTCCCGATTCGTTTTCTGGAAAAAAGTACGTTTATCTATACTTCAGTGGTGTCGATTTGGATGCCTGGGTATGGATCAATGGCAGCACCGCCGGTGAACACACTCTGGCCAAAGAAGGGCTGGAACACTTGGATCCTGACGGCGATAACCGACGTCACCGATTCTGGTTTGAACCATTTAAGCTTGAGATTAAGGGCTTGCTACGACCAGGCCTACCCAACAACATTACCGTCCGCGTGCGCAAGGAAGGCGAACCAGGCGGGGGAATATGGAAACCAGTTCACCTGTTTGCCAGTGACGAGCCCTTGGAAGTTGGGGTAATGACTAACCATGCCAACGACCTTAATACCATTGCACTTCAAGCCAAAGAACCAACGATTCAGTATGACGTATGGACGACAAACCCATACCATCCGGTTTACCCCAACACCAGAGTATCAGGCCCGGTAAAAATCACGCAGGAAGGTACCGGTGAATCCTACGCCCAGGGTTTTGCAGATCTTATTACCGCTGAAGGAACCTGCGGTGAGTACGTACCCGTGGCACTTCATGTGCACAATCACAGCACAACATCGCTACCGATTCGTTTCGATTTACTTGGTGTCCATCACGAACAACACAAGCTCAAACTACGGTCTGATCAGGTTCAGGTCCACACAATGGACTATGTACTGACACGACTGAAAAAACTAGTACCCGACCCATTGCCCCGCGCCGATGGCGCCAATGGCCTTCGCCTCGGCCCCGGAGAGACAGGCAGTTACTTTTTGCTCATTGATACAAGGGGAATGCCTGCCGGACGATGGGCTGGCCGAGTCGGCTTTACGCCACTTCGAAACGGACCAAAGCTTGAAATCCCATTTGAGTTGAACATCGCCCCTGTTGTCCTGCCGCAGCGAGTGCCCATCTGGGTCACTTTCTGGTCCTACTCTCCCTCATATGGCTGGGGTACCGAGGGACGTGGAAACAGCAAAACGTACCTGGACTTAATGCGGCGAACAGGAACCAATGTGGTGCAGATGTCGTACCGTGACGGAGGCCCCAACCCTATTTTGAATGAAAACAAGGACATCGTAGGCATCAATGTCAGTCAATTTGACCGCATGATGACCCGCCGTGAGTTCACTCACCATGACTACCTCGTGGTCGGACTCACGATCCGTAACAACTCAGAACGCTGGGGTCCACATTTCCTTGAAGAAGACCATGAACAATGGAAACGAAACTTCTTTAATTACACCAGGATGCTCGCCAAACATATCCGAGACAACTATGGCATCGCTCACGACCGCTGGGGCTTATATTTAAATGACGAGCATATTGGTGAAAATTTTGTGCCGCTTGGAAAAATAGTAAAAGCAGCCGACCCCAATGTCCAGATATGGGCCAACCGTATTGAGGACTTGGAGACAACAAAGAAAGCTGAACCGTATATTGATGTAATTGTACCCTACAGTCCATGGCTTTCTGCCAAAGGGCTGGGCTTTGGCAAGAACGCTGAAGCTGAAAAGTTTTTTCTTAAAACCGGTAAGCCTTGGTGGGCTTATCGGCATGCCTATTGGCGAAATCCAGAACGTACCGCCTTTCCACGTGCCGAACCAAATTCACCGCATGATATGCTGCGAAGTCGACCATGGTTGGCATGGAAATTAGGACTGGAGGGTTATGGCTATTGGGTGTTTGCTGCCCCACGGTGGTGGGGAAGGTATGACGGCTTACCCGATGTCACTCCCCAGGTCGGTTCACCCGATCACCGCCATACGAACGTCGGCTTCATCTATATGGGACATGACGGCCCGATCACCAGCCGGAGATTAGAAGCTTTTCGGGATGGCTGGGAGGATTACAAATTACTTTGGATCATTAAACAGGCTGCCAGCCTTAAAACTCAGGATAGTCAACTGGCACAAAAGGCACTTGAACATATAAACTCCGCAGTCGAGGACATCTTATCCGGGGCAACCGAAGATGAACTTCATGATTGGCGACACACCCTTATCAATGATGCTGCACAGCTCTGTGCGGCAAGTCCACTGCGGGTACTAGTCACGGATGTTAAAACAACCCGCCACAGTGTCGCGATCAGTCTATCATCTAATCAGCCGATACGCGTATGGACTTGGCTGGATCGTGGTTCAAATGACGACCGACGGTTTATTGATGCAACGGGCGAAAACAATACGCCGGTCGTATCAATCAATAACCTCGTACCAAATGAGGAATGCAAACTGATCATGGTTGTTGGAGGCCCCCATGGCCAACAGTCCGTGCTAAAACATCAGTTCAAGACCAGTAGCTGGTAAAGGTGCAAGTACTTCCAGAATAAGTATCACCTTGCCTCAACAGGTGCAAACTCACTCTAATTCCGAGTACAACCCATGCGTGTTTCCGTGTTGTGCCTCGGGATTCCGCTGATCCTTTAGCGTGCAATCGATTCGCCCCAGGTTTTCAATCTCGGCATGCAATACTTTGCCATCAACATATGTGTTTTCTGCAAGAACAAGCGGTGATCCTGCTCGTCCTAATGACAGTACATCGTCCGGTAATAATGTGGTTTGGCGCGTGCACATGGCAATCATTCCATTTAACCCATTGCGATAACCACCACTGTGTGTCTGAACCATATCGCCATCCTGTATTGACACTGACATCACCAGGCTGTCCAGATCGTCTGCATGGGTCAGTGGGACGACTGGGCTGAGTCTGGCAAAACCATCCGCACAGCCCCCCAGATAATGAACACCGCGTGTCTCATAATCGGTGGGGGTTTTGATTCGGTGGCCCAGCGATCTATCGCGTAGATGTAACATGACGGTGACACCAGCCAAACACTCCAGTGCTTCACCCTCTTCGATGTTATAACACGGCCGGCCAATCACACCGGCCAGATGAACTTCACACTCGACCGCACCCATGTGAGGCGCCAAAACAAGTGGTGAACCAAGTTTACCAAGGACCCTAGGTGGATACAGATTTGCACAGTAGCGATTCGATTCTGGAACACCTTCGATTTCATCAGCTTTAAGGTAATTGCCGCGGCAGATCCAAACAGAACGACCGGGTGACTTTTTCGTTTTATTCTCATCCATACCCCAGCGCCGGACTCTTGCGAGAAATGGACTGCGCTTACGTTCACGATGACAACCAACACGCTCGATTTGCGTCTGAAGATCACCCACCTGTTCAATCGACACTTCTAATTCCGATCGGGATCCAAGTTGCTCAGAAATATCGACCATTTGCCCATCCCAACTTGGAGCACCTAGACCCAGGATCGTACCTATAGGTAATGTCATAAACTGGGAAAAATAGGCAATCAGGTATTCGGCACCCAGTAATGTAGCCGAAGTATGACCCCGTTCACTTAACTTCCCATCAATAGAAGTTTGAATGATCAGATCGTAGAGATAGGCCGATGCGTATGAACTCTTGCGCATGGCAGACAGACGCTGAGTACCCATCCGTGCCGTATATGCATCCTCCAGTTCCTCAACCGTGGTAATCCACGGTCCAATCGCCCCATTTCCATCTGCTGATTTACTCATGCAATCAAGAGACATCACCATGTATCTTGACAGTTCCTCATCCGGCAAATTGTCGTAATCGCCATGCAAACCTGACATAAACAGATCATTCATGACCAGAACACCCGCAATATACGATTCGGCCTCTATTTCCGGCACCCGATAAGCGTCTTTACCAAGCACAACTGCGAATTCCGCACCATGCGCCAAGGATGCTTTGACTGGTAACTCCACCGTATCACCATTCCCGCTTAAACTGGTCCAGGGACGAACACGAAAGTGAGTCATACGCGGAATATTCCAACGAAATCGCGGACCTTGCTGACGCCGCCAGATCGTGGGCGAATTCCCATGACCATAAAAGAATAGTGGACACAGGGGAACTGCAGGCGCAAGAACCCTGGGGTGGATTTTCGATTCAGCGGTAAATTTAAATTGCTTCACCACTTGGCGGCGTTCATCTCGATCCATTGCCAAGAGCGCAGGCAATCGCTGCGAAGGCGAAATAGCCCGCACAGCTTCACAACCATCTAGACGATAAATGTGCCCTTGGCCATCCACTAACCCGCAATCGAACTGACCATCGTGTACGAAACTGGTAATCTTCATAGGATGAATATATACGCTACACCAATCTGATATCGGTTCTCAACAAGCAACATGGCTCAAGGCATGTATATTGGCATATCAACCGTACAATCAGGAATCCCCGTTTGCAATATGATACGGATATTCACTTTTTTTCAGGATCCGATTCATATCCATCTGGAATTGAAATATCTACTAGTAATTTATAACTTGCAGATCATGCAGGAATTTATACGGGGCTGATCATCTAGAATACATAACACCTGATAAAAATGTTAGATTCAATACATTATTTAATAAGCCTGACTACATTCTTAAAAGAACAAGGATGCGGAAGATGAAATCTTTGATAAACCTTACATTGGTCATACTGACAGCAGCAACCTTGTCAGGACTAAACGTTCATGTAGCACTGGGCCAATCCATCTCTGGCTGGCGCACAGATGGCACTGGCCGGTACCCCACAGCAATCCCCCCTATTAACTGGTCGACCAAAAAACATGTGGCATGGGCCACTCCTATGCCCAGCACCAGCAATAGCACACCTGTCATTGTGGGTAAACGGTTGTTTGTAAACTCCGACCCTACAACACTGCTGTGCGTGCGTGTTTCCGATGGTGAAATTTTATGGCATCGTGACAATGATATTAAATGGATTGATCCAAAGATTAATGATGCTCTGCCCCAAGCACACGGTGCCAATGGACATTCCACTCCCACGCCGGTCACAGACGGGCAATATGTGTATGTTGTGTTTGGAAATGGTGTTGCTGCCAGTTACGACCTACATGGTAATCGCCATTGGATTCAACACCTTGGTGATCCTGTCCATGCTTGGGGGCACAGTTCTTCACCTGCCATGGCCAACGGTACCTTAGGCGTGCTCATTGATGATCTCATTGGTCTTGATGCCGCCAGTGGAAAAGAGAAATGGCGTGTGCCATCAAAACAGCTGTGGGGGACGCCAATTGCAACACAAGTCGGCGAGGTTGATGTATTCATTACGCCATCCGGCCAGATCGTACGTGCTGATAATGGCGAAGTACTATGGCATGACTTGGCATCACTCGATTATTGTTCGCCGGTTGTTAGCGCCGGTGTCGTTTATTTCATCGAGGATCAAAGCGTTGCTTACAAACTTCCCGACTCTCTAAATGGTAATCCACAAGAACTCTGGTTTGAACGAATTAAGCAGGACCGACACTACGCCTCGCCCCTGATCCACGATGGACTTATCTATACGGTCTCACGAGGTGAGTTCTTGACCGTTCTTGAGACGAAGACTGGAAAAACAGTGTATACCCAGCAACTAGACTTGGGTGGCACCAATTCCAATAGCGTTTATCCCGCTGTGACACTTGGCGGATCGCACATCTACATCGCCAACGAGTCGGGTACAACCGTTGTATTAGAACCTGGCCGCCAGTACCGCGAGGTGTATCGCAATGAGTTGGAACGCCATCGCAGTTCACCGGTATTTATTGGACAACGCATGTATATCCGTGGAATGAACCATCTGTACTGTATTGAAAAGCCGACCCAGATCTCACTTCTAGATTGAACACCGCTTTATATACGAATCTAATAAATGCCTGAGGTGAGGTTACTTCTACCATATAGCAAATAAAATAAAGAACGCCCCTCCAGCACTGTCCAAAGGCCATCTATTCTAAAGATCCACAATACCACCTACGCTGTCAGCAACTACACATGTAGGTAATCAACTACTCGATGATAAACAATCTTCTTGGAATACGATCCGTCACATCATAACCGCGTCTTGATACCCATTGCTCTAAGAACACACCACCCAGCCCATCCTTCAAATACTTGAAATACACCGATTGCCACAAGCAACACTCCCACCATCCATAGCCAACTGATTTCAGGCATTGAGAAAACCACAACCAGCAATAGGCCCAACCCCACCAATAGAAAGAAAACGCCACTGAGAAGACGGGTTGCCTTTCCCTTTGCATCAATGTTACATCGCACGATCACTCACCTTCATGTCCTTCACTGCACTGTCAACATCATGTATGACCACAGTCAATCATGACCTGGGGGAAATGGCAAGTTGGACCTGTCTGCAACACCTTGTTACCCAACACTGGGAAAAGGCCTAATTCCAAGGGTTGAAGGCGTCCGGCATTTCCACTTTCAGATGAATTCCTTGGGCTTCGGAATCGGCATAACATGCCATTGCTCTCAAAAGGGGGACAAGCTTGGCATCGAGATCTAATCCGCTATCAACCAAATGAGATGTCCCGGATTCACCGACAATTGTTCTTGAAGACAGCCCGCCCGCCAGTCCTGGCATCATCATTTTGAATAGCTTCCACGTCAAACCGTCAAACTCACCCACGGCATTACGGGAAACCCAGTCGGCTGATGGGTCGGGGACATCAGCAGCAAGATCACCATGAATACGACACACTCGCACATGTGTATGTCCCATGTTTTCATAGATCGCCTTAAGCCATTTGCCACGTGTAATATCTCTATAAAGGTAGTGTGACAAATCGCCATTCACTTCACACGGTGCCATCTCCAAGATTCTTGCAAATGCCTGTGGATCTTCCGATATATGCCGAATGTGAGTCTCAACATAAAAGTTCATTCCCAGGTTCCATGCAGCCGTTCGCAACTGCACAATACGCTCAGCACACCAAGATAGATAGCCTTCGTCTAACCTATAGATTCCACCGGTATTCACGAAATTAGGGTGGAGTGAAATCTGAAAGCTCACATACTCTCCACCCAGATCCTGGCCAAACCGGATTTCATCGTCCACTTTCCCCAACCATCCACATTGTCGAAGTTGATCGTCTTGCAGGAATATCGTTGAACCAAAAATACAGGAACCTGCGCGCTCGGCAGCACGTCGGGCCCGGCCTGTTAATAATGATGGCTCTGCACCGGGGAAATAATTCCTCCCGCGCAAAAAACGCTGGTTGATCTCAACTCCATCATAGCCAGCCACATTGACATGGTTAAACAGAGCATCAAGATCACGTGTCCGATGATCATCTACACTCAGCGGCCACTCACCAAGGGCAACTCGATGATGGTGCGCTAAAGATTTGTTGTACCCGAGGGGCATAAATACTAATCCCGATAATAACTCTGACCGCGTCGATAGGCCCCTTATCGACGCTGTTTGCATAGTTCTTGATTCACATCAACATGGAATTTTGACCACCGGTATTCCATGTCACCAATATGCTGCTTCCTGAAAAATTTCTCCAAGAAAAATCCCCCTACCGGCAAGGCAGGGGGATTATGATGAGGAATAATTCGGCTTATACGAATCGCTTATCCGGCAAATGCCTGATCATCAACCAACGGTCCTTCATTCTCAAACTCATCCATCTGGCCTCGCCGATACTGACGATGCCGCATGGCTCCATCACCAGGAGGTCGCCTATGCACATCCCGGGACCGATGGCGTTTCTGCATCTGACTACGCAATTGTTGCCACTTGTCCGATCCGATAAGTGATCGAATCTGTAATAGCTGCCCAACATCCGACTTGCGGAGTGCTATCTGTGCCTGGCCTGACTTTTCAATCGCAGTCATTATCTGTTCCTGTGGGGGCTCGGCAGAACCCAGGAGGTGGTGCACCTCAAGCTTGGCCTGTGCAACATCAGCGCGAAGTGCAATTTGGTTCTTTTTTGCCTCAAAGTGAATTTCCTTGATAGATTCGACTTGGCTGGTGCTCAACCCCAATTCTTCGGCAAACTCACTGTCATGCAAAAGCCGACCAATCAACCGTTCGCTCTTGTGACCACCCTGTTTTTTCATTCCGTCACGCATCCCCATTTTTGAGGTCTCGGGACCAGAAAATCCATCGCGTCCGGAAGTTCCGGGTGGGCCTGATCTACCAGGGCCAGGCTTGGCCACCACGACGCCCGCGAAAATCAAACTGAGTGCAACCGCTGAAAGTAACATGTGCCTTGTCATTACAGATCTCCTTAAAATATCTATTCAAAGATCAATTTCGTCATCAATCCACATGGGAAAACGGTATACCGAGGTCTTAATCCTCCCCGGCAGGGCTTTTTACTTTCATCTGGTGGCAAAAATGCATCTGGTATCTTCCAGTTTGCACTTGCCCTGTATCTGCTATGTGCGTCCAAGGCCCATTGGGGTTACAGATCATGCAAAAAATACATTAGGATGTAACCAAATCACCATCTCCGACCACTATGACTACAGAAGAAAACAACGGAACCGGAAGTGCACACAGATGACAGGGAAAACATCAAAGCAACGTTGGCTGGCGATGGGGAGGCCTATGCTCGACTAATCAGCCGATATCAGGACAAGATCGGCACCCGAATGTGGCATTTCACACGGGATCAAGGTATATGGGAGGAACTAGTTCAAGATGTGTTCGTTGAAGCTTATACAAGCCTGCGTGGATTTAAAGGCAAAGCCCCCTTTGGACATTGGCTTAACCGGATTGCCACACGCGTGGGGTATCGTTTCTGGAAGAAACGCGACACGACCAATCAGACTTCCCATCTGGACGAGTCCACAGAGCACAAAATTGCGGCGCCGACTTCTGCTTCCGAAGATATCTCGCCCAAAGAGGCGGCTGATCTTATTCACTCTCAACTGGCTCAACTGCCGCCAAGAGACCGATTGGTGCTTAGCTTGATTTATCTCGAACAGGCTTCCATTGCGGAGGCTGCACAACTCAGTGGCTGGAGTCAGAGCATGGTAAAAGTCCAGGCCTATCGCGCACGAAAGAAGTTGAAGCGGCTTCTGGAAAAGGAGCAGAAAAATGACTGACCTGACTACGTTCAAAACACATGCCGCGATCGCCAGACATGACCCACCGCCGTCTATTAATATCGTCAACCAAGTACTTGCCCAGTTGGACCAGGAACCACCGGCATCAGCATTCCGTAATCCGTACCTACAGCTATCTTTGGCAGCAAGCCTGGCTGCTTGCATTGCCGTGCTAACCACGATACCTATCTGGTCATCATGGCAAGATCCAATGGTTCACTATCTCGTTGCGTTTAATATATAACATTGGCTCTATGACAGAACACGAAACATCTTCGCCTGATTCTCCACCACCGCGTGAACTCCGACAGGTACCGCGACGGTGGCCGATCGTGGCTGCCGTTCTGATGCTGTTTGTAAGTGGTGGCGTGCTTGGTGGTGTCGGGGGGGCATTGATCATTCATCGCCAGGTGGTTCATGCTATTGACAACCCCAATCTCATTAGCGATCGAATCCACAAAAGGATCCGCGGTGAACTTGGGCTAAGCAATGAACAAGGGAAAACGATTGCTGGAATCCTCAAGAACCACCAAAAAAAAATGAAGGAATATCGAACACAGCAAATGAAGAGTATAAATCAGGAGGTTGCGAAACTTCTGACGGATGATCAGTTTGAACGATGGCAAATACACCTTGAAAGTATCAACAAAAAGAAATTTGGGTTTCCGAAATTTGAACGACACAACCACCTGCGGCGACCTCATCGAAGCAATGGGGCACACGGCAAATTTAGTCCAGTGGAAAAGAGAGATCCCTTTCCACCCATCAGCCATCTTCAAAATAACTTCCAACTTGCAGACCGGAATAAAGATGCCCAACTGTCAATTAAAGAATTTATCGCCGGCCAGGATATTTATGGGCCGCTACCGAAAAGACTTTTTTCTCGACTGGATATTGACAAAGATGCCCATATCACACAGATGGAGATCGAAATCTATATGGATAGTCGAAGACGCAAACCCAAACGTTGAAATCAGGCAAGACCTAGTGAAAGCCCACTATAATCGTGCACTTCAATTCCAAACAACCCGCATTTACGCTACTTGAACTGCTTGTAGTTATCTCGATCATGGCGATCCTGACAGGCATCCTCTTGCCCTCTTTATCCAAGATGCGTGAAACGGCGATGAAAACCGTCTGCGCTTCGAATTTACGCCAGATCGGCATTGCTATTGAGGCCTATGTGCAGGAGAACCAGCAGACTTACCCTGTCGCTCGCTATATGCCTGATCCCTTTCTATCTATATTTAAAGATGATCCGGGGTTACCGGATGCTCTTGAACATGAAATGCCGACCAACAGTGAGGTTTATGCCTGCCCAGGTGATGATGGCCAAGTGTTCAACCGGGCAGGCACCAGCTACACCTACAATGCCAGTCTGGCAGGACAAACATTGGATAAGACATGGTTTTCCCGGTGGGTTAAGTTTGATAAACCCAAGATACCTGTTGCCTATGATTGTGACGGTAATAACTTCTTGCTATTCGGGAACGAAACCATCACAGTCCCGCCATTTCATACACTGCGTAACTTACTTTTTGCCGATGGTCGGGTGGGAAACTATTAATCAAGCCGAGGCAATCAATCATGACCGGTAAAACATCTACCAGGAAACGCACTGTCGTCTATATTTTAGTTATCTCTGGCATCAGCACGCTAGGATGGGGCGGATACCAAGCTATGCAGCAACTGCCGCCGCCATGGCCAACAACCCCCGAAGAAGCTTTGGCCGTGATTGATTCATCACGCTATGACCGACTACCGGAATACCGGCAACGCGAGTATCGCATACAGGCTGGAATACTGCTCAAAAAGATGCCCCAGGAGAAGCGTAGAGAAATATTTCGAAGTAACAACCAAATGCATGGAAAACTCAGAGAAGTATTCCGAGAACAAATGGTTCAGAAAGCGATTGATTTTGCCAA
Source organism: Phycisphaeraceae bacterium (assembly GCA_002716625.1). GTDB lineage: Bacteria > Planctomycetota > Phycisphaerae > Phycisphaerales > Phycisphaeraceae > UBA6626. The sequence goes on from PBAS01000063.1 coordinate 95,944, forward strand.
TGCTGACCTGCAACAACGAGAAGTCTTAATCGACATGGCGATCAACGAATGGAATAGAAAACGTGGTCAACACATCAAACAAGGTAGGAAGCAACGTGGAAACAAGTCGGCTACCGATCCACATCGCAATGAACGCCTCGCAAAATTCAAAGATCATCTTCAGAACCGGTTCCAGCACGGCAACCCACAGGAGAACGCATTGATCGGCGAATATTTCCGTGCCATCAAACGGCGGCACAAACAGCCGCAGTCATAGCAGCCCTGCAAGCCATCAGGTGATGGTAATACAGCCAACACTCTAAAGCCCCCTACAAGACGATCATATGCCCACCAGACCTGAGAGGCTCAAGTTTGGTTATGGCCTAAATATTCTGGCATCCGGCGAGGCTTTCCCCCGCCATCGACACATACCAATGTCGACTCCGCACTTGCAAGCAACTCTTCCCCGCGAATGATGGAGTAATGATGGTTGAGTGTCTTCCCTGAACGGCTATTGGCATAATGACCAGCCACTTCTGCCCGGACCACTAAGACATCGTCATATCTTGCTGGCCGGCGGAAACGCATGTTCAGTCGTGCAACAACAAAATGAACCCCCTCGGCTTCTAAATCTTTGTACGCACTTCCCTGGCAGCGAAGTAATTCCGTCCGCGCCAGCTCAAACCAGATTGGATAGACGCTATGGTGTACCACGCCCATCGGATCGCACTCATGATACCGAACCCGTACCTTCACGCGTGCATTTTTAATTGATCTGTCGCAGGTATTCATCCTCTGAAACATCATCCAGCGGTTGGAGAAACCAGTGTCGGTCTGGCTCATATTGGGGACCGATTGGAGCAAGAGTTACGCCTGTCAGCCTCATCACTGACCAACGCGTTGCGCCACCAATGTCAATATCATGTCGCCCATTCTCATAAAATTCTTGTAGTGTCCCAAGATGGACCTTGGCACCCATTCGGCCCAACGCAATTGCCGCCTGTCGGCGGACCTCGGTACATTCCGGATAGAGACCACGATAATCCTGAAGACGCCCAAGAAATGCGGAAGCTAATGTCTGGTCCGATTGGTCCTCATAGAAATACCCCAAAGACCATACCGCCGCAGCACGACCAATCGTTAAAACAAGTTTCGGCACCTGATCACGCAGCAGAGGTTCCGCTGGCCAATATTGCGTAATGCCAAATAACATGTTCAATTGCGCCATCTGCCCGTCCAAATCCCAAGGCTGGATCATGCCTGCACTAACCACGGTAGGTGTATCTGGATCCTGCTGCCAGGCGAAGGCTTGTACTGCATATTGCCTTATAGCTTCTAACGAGCTCTTTAATGCCAACTTGCGTAGTGCCCATCCTACTGAAAGACGAACCCGCCGGTCAGGATACCCAAGTAGTTCAATCAATCGATCTGCAGCAGGCTCGTGATCAATTGCACCTAAAACTCGTGCGGCCTGCTCAAACCGCCGCCATTCATCATCCAATGATTGCCCCGCCGACAGCTGCTGCATTGCCACTTCGTGGACTGCTTGCCGAAGTGCTGGAATTTGGCCTTTGTCAATTAATCCCCGACGCACATATGTCCTTACCTTTGGGTTGCGATCATTCGACATCGGTCCCAGCAATACAATGGCCCGAGGCGTTTCCTGAGCGAGGACCGCCTCTGCAGCTAGACGGCGCAAAGTAGCATCCTCACTGGACAGGTATTTGTCGGCAACTGATTCCAGTAACTGCGGGTCAACCACAAGCAGGCGTCGCATGGCGATCGCGCACACTGCTGGTTCTTGATCACGCGCCAATATCTGCAATAGGGATTCTGCTCCCTGATGTTTTGCTAGCACATGTACGGCAAGTAAACGCTCAACCACACTGCCCATCATCAAGCCTTGTGCCACCGATACGTTGCCCGACGTAATGATCTCGCCGAGTGCCGATGCTGCAACCAGACGTAGTGGTATGTGAACCTGATCATCAGTAACCAACGAAATCAATAACGGCGCGGCTGGCTCATGATCAACCATCTGCAGTGAGTGAATGGCAGAGATGCGGCTTGCCAGAAGGGCCGTTGGATCGGCCAGTCGCCGCATCCATTGCTCGAGTGCAGCATCAACCCGCCATTCAGCAAGCACCGGGTCTGTTAAGAGGATCATCGCCAGCTGGTCATCCATCTTTTGCTGGGCCGCAAGCAACTGAGCACTACTCTGTCGTGCGTCACACCGAATCAATGCCTCTGCCGCTGCCATGCGAACAAGCCGATTCGGATCAGCAACCAGTGCTTTGGTCAATGGATCCACAAGATCAGACAGTCCGGGCATGCCGCGTTCGGCAGATCGACCGAACGCCTGAATTGCCTGCAATCGAGTCTCTACATCCTGTTGCTCCAACGCCTGCTGCCAAAGTGACTTAAGACCGGGATGAAATGTACGAATGATTGCATATGTTGGCAGATAGGGATCTTCATACATCGGCCAATCTAGGTCACCATTTATTGATGGTTTTCCACCTCGGTGTTCCGTTGACCATGATGAAACAACCCCACGAGCAACCTGCTGCGCCTGCGCCGTATCCACCGGTAATGCGATGGAGCCCATCAAAATTGCCATGCCCAGAGTTTGATAACGCACCAACATACAACATCCGTTACTGTGGTTTTGTCAGCTGCCAAATGCGAAACAACAAGGTCCCCAGACAAACCAGACAAAGAACGCCCATGATCTGCCAATTGGCCGGTACCAGATGGTATTCATCAAATCCAGGCGCCTCAATCAAACTCAATGCTGCCGCTAGAGGATTCGTTTTCATGACAGCTTCCGTGATGCTGTGTGTAAACGTGTCTCCTCGCCCAACCCAAACCAGCATCGTTCCCGCAACGAAGCACACCAAGACGGTATAAGCCGTCGCAGTGGCAGCTGCTGTCCGCTTGAAGAAGCTACTGATGGTTGCCGTAACGAGTAGCGCAAAAATAGCCGTAAATACCATCGTGATGACCACATGCGTAATGACTTGGGTGGCCGAGGTATCAATCTGAACTATGACCGCATACCCCGGCAACGTGGCGACCAGTAATAACAATAGTGGCCAGACAACACTTGCGAGTTTGCCCACAAGGATTTTAATTGCAGATAGAGGTGTTATCTGCAGCAACTGCCATCCACCGGACTCACGTTCACCACTGATCAAACCACTGGCAAGGCTGGGGGTCATCAAAATCAGTAATACCATCTGCAGGATGACCAGAATCGTCCCGATCACATCAACACCCCGCCAGATCGTACTTTGTGCACACACCATCGGCAGCGCCAAGGAAAGGATAACGCAAACCCCAACCAGCCGCATCATCCAATGAGCTCGACCAAATCGACGCGTACGAAACTCCTTGACCAGAACTGGATTCGTCAGTGGCCCGATCAATCCGGTACGTCGCTTGGGATCAAAAAACCACAGAAATACTACGCGTCGCAATACTCTAACTGCAGTACTTTGCTCATCCGTCACCTTGCCCGCCGGTCGCGGCCGATCAAACAGGCGAACATCCAATCTTCTAGCTGTCCAACCGATTAAAAACACGGACAAGACCAAAGAACTGACCGCATATCCCTGTGCAAAATTGACGGGAGTACGAATTCCGGCCGCACCAATCCCCCCCTGCCCTGTTGCTTGCATCATCGCCGGAATTGGTGAAAGGCACCGGATCTGATTGGTGATCCTGTGTAATTGCGGTATGTACGAATCAATGGTTAAGAGCTGCGGTCCCAACGACACAAGAAACAGTAGAAGTACTAATCCATAAGTAATGCGGAGTGCCGAATCGGATGTTCCTGCATAACTAGATACACACAGTCCCAGTGCAGACAGCTGCAACGCCATAAGGCCCAGAATCCCATAGATCAACAGGAGCTGATGCTGCAAATCAACCCCACCCATCACAATACACGCCCCAGCAGCGGGCAAACTCAACACTAACAAAATGAGTATGAAACCAAGTACACCAACAAGCTTGCCCCCGAGAATGGACCACCGATTCATTGGCGAGTTGAGCAACAGTTCCAATGTCCGCCGCTGACGTTCGGTGACAATGCTAGTTGCAGGAAACGCTGGCGCCAGCAGCATTACTGCTGCCATCAACCCGTATGCAACAACACGCACAACTTGTTGGGCAGCTGCACCCGAAAGGTCAACCACTGCATCACTGGGCCATTTGATCAGAACCAGAACCGTTAATAGGAAAATGAAACCCAGTTGCAAACCAAAGGCTCGCCGTGTACGCAGAGCTCCAATGAGTTCTCGCTGAATGATGGGGTTCATCAACTGCTCGTCTCCTCCGGAGCACTCGCTTCAGCCTCCTTGGTTACCGACATGAATGCATCTTCCAGATCCATGGGCACCTCACGAAACTGTGACACGCGTTGGCCTGATGCGGTTAACTTGGCGAGGATATCAGCCAATCCCTGTTCGCCCTGATCTGTCGAGAAACGCACCACTGACTCAGTAGCCGAGGTGGTTATTGAATCCTTATCTTTAATCAATTCACCAATCAGCGTTGCAGATGATTTAAGCCCGCCATCTGCCAGTAACTGTACTTCGATAACCCGGCGTTGACGCACCGTAGCCATAATCTGTTCCAGTGATCCAAATGCTCGTAACAACCCACCAGTAACAATCGCCACCTGGTCACAAATCCTAGACAACTCAGGTAATATATGACTCGTCACAATCAGCGTCTTGCCCAGTTCAGCCAACCGCAAGAGGATCTGGCGCATTTCAATCCTGGCCGTGGGATCAAGCCCATTTGCTGGTTCATCTAAGATAAGAACCTGTGGATCATGCAGTAGTGTTCTCGCCAAACCGACACGCTGCTTCATGCCATGAGATAAACCTTCTGTATATAGATCCCTCATATATGCAGAACCCGTCAACTCCATGGTCTCGTCAATCCGATGCTGGCGTAATGAACGAGGGATCTTATATGCCGCACCGAAAAAATCGAGATATTCACGAACTCGCATATTCTCATAGCCACCAAAAACGTCCGGCATATAACCAACCAATTGCTTGGTCTGCTTGACATCGCGAGTGCAGTCATGACCACCAATTCGCGCAACACCATTAGTAGGTCGCAACAAACCAACCAGAATCTTGATTGTTGTTGTCTTACCTGCACCATTGGGGCCAATAAATCCAAGAATCTGTCCCTGGCGAACAGTAATTGAAAGCTTATCTAAGGCGACAAAATCACCATACATCTTTGTGAGGTTCTCGGTCACAACAACCGGATCGCTAGCCATTGAATTCTCCAGGCGCAAACGTGGTGTAAATAGATCGTTTCCCCTGCCCATCGCCACCCCTAAAGCCCATGGACTTTCTGACCTCTACTGGCTCACTCACCTGACCATGCACCTCAAGCTGTATATCACGGATATGCCAATCACCACTACTCGCTTGAGGGTTGGTCACACGCAAGGCCAAGAGTATCGCTCCTTGTGGATCGACATGAATCGCTTGGCCAAATGGGGCTAGTGCAATCTGCAATGGTCCAAGTTTATTTTTAAACTCTGCAATCTCAACAAGTCCCACACCGTCACCATAGTATGCAGTAAGTACTCTGCCTGGCGCATTGATATCCAAGGCCCACGTCCCTCCATTAATTGAAAGGGGCATGACTGCGGTCGGCAATGTAAACCGAAGCACAAGGAGCGTATCAGTTCTCGCGGGTATCCATTGGTGCATCTGCTTGTCAAAATGGATCCGACTACCGTCTCCCGTAGGACCACGAACCAACTCATAACTAATCATTCCAGTCGGCACAAAGACGCGTTGGCCTATCGGCGCGGTGGCAAACCGGGCGGGAACTGCCATCAGCATGGCTGACCGCTGAAGATGTTCCTGAGGCAATGATATTCCAAGATCAACTGAATCTGTCCATGCTATAAACATTGGATTCTGCGGATAATTCTTACGAGTCCACTTTATTGACGCAATCTGGGAACGGTCTAGAGTAACCGTGCTTTGCGAGGTTTTAAGCACTACTGTGCGGTCATCCTGGCTGATCAACTCGCCTCGGTGAAGAGTCCCAGTCTTGGTTGTAATCATGGCACGCGCAAGAAGCGATCGATACACTTCTTGGCGGCGCCTTTGCAGACTGGATAGCGCAACACCACCGACATATTGATCACCAAAGAGTTGATCATCCGCCTCAATGACCATTGAATGATCCGACGCCACATCCACCGAAAATCGACCAGAACCCGTCACCAACACAGCATCTTCAAAAAGTTGACCTGGCACGAAGTGGGCAGATCTCGTAGCGTCTACGGGATGTAATATATCAAGCGACCCGACAAGACCCGTCGGCCCGAACGAAAAAACGACTTCCGCCATCTGGTTGAAATCAATTGTATCACTAAGCGTAGCACTTAAAATTGCACCCGGAGGAAGCTTCAAACCATCCCACGTCCAGTTGTGGATATCATCACGCCGCACACGAACCAATTCATTGGCTTGAACACTTTTCAAATCTGGCCATAACACGGCCTCGGTTTCCATGGAAAGTGGACCATTCCCTTCCGTTGGACTATAAATCCCCACCGCGCCATGAGTCACTGCTGATTGGGTTGCAGGAAGGACCTGTAAAAACTGTGTTGTACTTACGGTAAGCGGAACCTCAGACCGACGAGTAAAGCCCATAATGCCAATAACCACCGCTCCGACTACAGACACGACAATCGCAGCCCATGTTCCATATTCCAGTCTGCGAAGACGTCCTGCCACCAATCCCACTAACAAGATCCCCAGCCCCGCAATACCAAGTATGCCCGCCATGCGAGACCGCCCAATGGTCTGATAGCCAATCTGGCTGGCTGTGTAACGCTTTAGTGCCTCAACAGGCAAAGGGGGCCCCTCGATCGGACGGTGGTACAAACTAATCAAAGAGCGAAAATGGGGACGTGCTTCTGGAGGTGGTTCAATATTTCCAATCTCACGCTTGCGGACAATATTAAGTTCGTACCAAGCACGGGGCCCCACTGTCGTGAGCATCACACTGCCAAGACCAAATGGCTTAATTAGGGATGCAGGCCAACCACGTACGCGGTGAATCACCCTCCAATCGGGCGCCACCACGCGAACCATTTTCACTGGTTTATCGTAACTCAGCGGCTCTCTATCCTCGCGACCAGACTCACTAACCACAAAGCGATTGAGTTCTAATTCATCAATTACCTGGCATGTCCACTGGTCACCCATGAGTTTCCTCATAAATGATGGGGACACTTGTTCAGCAAAGACCCATAGTCGGCCACCTGATGCAATCCACCGTCGTAACGTTTGAAGTTGTGCTGTTGACAGGCTGGGTCGGTCATATGAAATAGCTAAGCAATCCAAGGGCTGCCAATTGCGAAGTGAAACAGGAAAATTTTCTGGTGAAAGATGCGGAACCTGCGACCGTGAGAATTCCGTCAATCGCATCGCGCTGATTGCCACGGATGCTTCATCGTCTGACGGATCCTTCATCATGCACATGGATGGTCGAATGGTCTGGACGGCGAAAATACCCTCAGCGCGCGCCAATTGTGGCGGTCTTTTTGACTGATCAAGAAGTAACACCTCAGGAATGGTGGTTTTGAGGATCTCATCCTTCAAGCGAAAATTTGGAGCACGAAGTGACTGCCAACACTGACGCTCTGCACGCGGCGGCAGCCACACAGGCGATGTAAACTGAATGAACGGCGATTGTTTGTAGCTATACGCCAAAATAAGATCAACGGCATCATGCGACGGATTGGCCACCCCTGATTTAGCGAGCGACCATGTACTCGATCGATAGTGGCCAACACCTGATCTGGCAATTGACCCTGGCAGCCATTCAGAAGCCTTTTGAGCCTCGGCGCTGGTTGTTATTGCCGCCGCGATTGCCCAAACCAAGATGCAAATCAAAATGGATCTATAGTTTGATAATAACTTTCTTATCACAGTTTTATGGTACCCCACCACAGTAAATCCGGACAGCAACCAACGTCACGACCACAAGCTTTATGAATATTATCCAACTTACACCAAGAAAAACCGTGCCCGTTTTATATGCCAACCACAACAATCGTGATGGAATATTTTCATGACGCTTTCCAGTTAGATCCATGCAACATCGAGTTAGCCAAGGCGTTCATCTGGAATATTCCCCGAAACGTTTCGTGCCTACGCGAGACACCAACTACTGCTGCAACATGCCCAGCGATCATTGCACGGACGAAATTATTGGTCCAAAACAGTGGCCCCTAACCTTCGCCATTCCCCGCCACCAGCGCGGTGTTAGCATCCATGCCACCAACATGAGGAACGCTAACCTTGATCAAGTTGCAACCCGGCTAATGCCGTCGGCACATCTGGCGAGAACTCGAAAATCTTATCAAGCCCGGTCGTGAGAAACACCACCCATACCGAATCAATCATCGCCGCCAGTCGCAACTTGCGATCATTGTCAATCGCCCACTTACGCAAACGCAGTAAATTGGTTAGGCTTGAACTGTTCAAATGGGTTACAGTGGAGAGATCGATGACGGTATGCGGAATCGATTTGCCTTGGTCGATCTCGTGCTGAAGCGCAGAAATGTCTTCCGAAAATGCTGGTTCGTTGGACAATTGGGCAACCCAAATTTCATCAGACCATTTTTGAATCGACATCCGACATCAGCCCCTATGTTGCTAAAACCAAGTACGGAAATCCGCATCATCAGTCGCCGTTATCAACAATACGGGCGACCGCAGCAAGGCGATCACCGTGAGTAAGATTGATAACCCGCACACCTTGAGTAGCCCTACCGGTCACGCGAATAGTCCCAGCCTTGATTCGCACAATCCGCCCCCCCGTGCTAATCAACATCAGATCATCGCTTGGCTCGGTTGCCAACACACAGACAACAGAGCCATTACGCTCGCTTGTTGCAATATCACGTCGCCCCTTCCCACCTCGGCCTTGAGGACGTGTTGAACCGCCTTCTGATTGCACCAAATATTCGCGCAGTGCCGTACGTTTTCCATAACCGTTGGATGTTACCGTAAGTAAATCACGGTCATCATCCGCACCAACCTGCACCAATCCAATCACGGAATTATCCTTTGCCAAGTCGATCCCTTTAACCCCACTGGCCGACCGTCCCATTGCACGTACATCATTTTCAAGAAAACGGATTGCCATACCGGATCGTGTGCCTAACAACACGTGCCCGTCACCACTGGTCCATGTCACCCCGATAAGAGAATCATCTTCACGTAGATTAATGGCAATGATCCCGCCTTTATTAACATTACGGTAATCCTTGAGGGCTGTGCGTTTAACATGACCACGTGCAGTTGCAAAAAGCAGGAATGCCTCCTGCCGTTCAAAATCTTCGATGGGCATCAGGGCACATACTCGCTCCGCGGGCCGAAGGTCCAATAGATTGACCATGGCCCGGCCCCGGCTCGTCCTGGACGCTTGGGGGATCTCGAACACTTTAATCTTGTAGACCCGCCCCGTGTTGGTAAAACAAAGCAGATCATCATGTGTTGATGAGACAAATACCTGTTCGGTAAAGTCTTCATCTTTTATCTGCGCACCGATAATACCACGGCCGCCTCGGCCTTGGGTACGGTATTGTTCGGAGGGAATCCGCTTGACGTATCCAGCATGCGTCACGGTGACAACAACCTGCTCGACAGGTGTCAACTCCGCAATGTTGAAGTCAACCAATTCGGCTTCATCAAAGGCAGTAACGCGCTGGTCACCATATTTTCTTTTCAGCTCGTCCGTTTCCGATTTGATGATATCCAAAACCTTCTGGTGGTGACCAAGTATATCTTCGTATTCTTCGATCTGGCCAATAAGCTTGGTATATTCCGCCGTCAAACGATCGATCTCAAGCGCAACCAATTGAATCAACTGCATGCGTCCAATCGACTCTGCCTGAATGCGAGAAAGGCGAACATCATCCCCAGACGATGCATTCTTAAAGCGTTCTGGAATCTGCGGTGCATACGGATGATCCGGTGGGATTCGAAACCCTCGATCCATTAGTTTGTCGATGGCTTCGTCCCGCGTGCGTGATCCACGAATCAGTTTAATTACTTCATCAATATCACATACCGCGTAAATTAAACCCTCGATCCGATGCGCCTCCTGCTGAGCTTGCCGCAAACGATGGGCCGTGCGACGTCGGATAACATCAACGCGATGATCTATGAAATAACGAATAAGATCCTTGAGCCCCAAGGTGCGAGGCTGGCCCTTTACCAACGCAATATTAAGGATACTGCAGGTCGATTGCAGCGGGGTCATCTGATAAAGCTGATTCTCGACCACTTTCGGATCAGCACCTTTTTTAAGCTCTATCACCAGCCGCATACCAACGCGGTTAGATGACTCATCAACAATATCTGAAATATCTGTGAGTCGTTCTTGTTTGCGCAGATCGACTATTTTTCTGATGATGCCATCATTCTTGCTAACTTGATAAGGAATTTGCGTGACCACCAATAGGTCCTTGCCCGAGGATTTCTGCTCGTGGTGAATTTTTCCGCGTACCGCAATACGACCGCGACCTGTAGCATAAGCATGCGCGATGCCACGACGGCCACAGATAATGCCGCCTGTTGGAAAATCAGGACCAGGCACGATCTCCAACAAGTCTCGCAGTTCGATATCCGGGTTATTGATCGTGGCCACAATGGCATCGCAGACCTCGCCCAGGTTATGCGGGGGAATACTACAGGCCATACCCACTGCAATACCTGTTGAACCGTTGACAAGCAGGTTTGGGAAACGAGAGGGCAAGACCTTCGGCTCATCGACTGTCTCATCAAAGTTGGGCTGCCAATCAACCGTATCGAGTTTGAGATCATCCAGCAGTTCAGTTGCATGAGCATGCAAGCGAGCCTCGGTATAACGCATCGCTGCAGGTGGATCTGGATCAATCGATCCAAAATTCCCTTGCTTATCTACCAAGAGGTATCGCGTCTTCCACTCCTGAGCCATATTAACCAATGTCGGATAAATGGCTTGGTCGCCATGCGGGTGGTATTTCTTCATCGTCTCGCCAACAATGCCCGCGCATTTCGAATGTTTGCGTCCCGGCGACAGGTTCAAGTCATTCATCGCCACCAGAATGCGCCGCTGGGATGGCTTGAGCCCATCCCGCACATCGGGCAACGCACGATCGACGATCGTGCTCATGGCGTAGGTCAAATAGCTGTCTGCTAACTCACGCTCGATTGCCTGATCCACAACCTGGCCAGCACCTCCATTTGCTCCTGGATCCGAGGTGTTTAGGTCAGATTCACTCATTGAAAACCGCTCTCTATTGCTAATTAATTGTGATGATCAAACCCTCAAATTATACAGGATTCATGACCCGCCAGCGAACGGACACCCCCCTTGAAATACCTGCCTAGTGTATGGGCCAATCCTATTTCATTAAACACAACAAAACCTGCTCAGGGATGGTTAGCTGGATACAAATTAATACCAACATGTTAAGGCGATGATGGACATCACGTCACTTATCATCCTGGCCTATAATGAACCAAAATAATGGGTAGATATAGAACAAATCGCTTGATTCAGATTCAGCAAGGTGCCTTCAAAAAACTTGCTGCAGTTCAAACCAGAGCAATGTCCCGTTGGCAGATCTATGTGACCTCACTGTTCTTGGTCATTGGCAATTCAACCATCGCCACCACCCAAATACACCATGTATATCCCGGTCAGATCCATTCTGCCCCCCTAGCACCCCCAAGCCCCCCTGCTGATGCACAACCATACAGCCCCATGTTCGAAGATCTGTCTCCGCAACAGACTGGAATTGATTTCGTTTACCAATGGAAGCATGCCGTTCTTCAGAAATACGACTTCGAAAACCTAATGCTGCCTGCTGGTGTGTGTATTGGTGACTACGACCGGGATGGATTACCTGATATCTTCCTCACAAGACCATCCGGTGGAAGTCGACTTTACAAAAATCTTGGCGGTTTTCGCTTCAGGGATGTCACTACCTCCGCAAACATCCTGGCCGATGACGTATGGACGACAGGTGCCAGCTTTGCAGATATCGATAATGATGGTGACTTAGATTTGTATGTCTGCGTATTTGAAAGTTCTAATCTTCTGTTTATAAATCAGGGAGATGGAACCTTTAAGGAGCAGGCAAAAACCGCTGGAGTTGACTACAAGGGACCCAGTGTCATGGTCGCCTTCAGTGACTACGATCGGGATGGTGATCTTGATGCCTATCTCCTCACTAACTCCCGGAAAACTTCCGAGGTGATTACCCGCATGCAGGAGATTCGCCAAAAAGTTGTCGCCCAAAAGGGAAATGACCCACTGGTGAGAGGTCCCAATGGTCAAGTCATCGATATCAGGCCAGAACTCAAGGATGTCATGCACTTAATCCGTGCCGGGCAGAACATTATGATTGCCCCTCGGGGTGAAAAAGATCGACTGTATCGTAATGAAGGAAACGGCACGTTCCGTGATGTAACCCAATCTTGTGGTATCAATGACACTGATTTTGGACTCTCGGCGACCTGGTGGGACTACAATAATGATCATTGGCCTGATGTATATGTCGCCAATGATTTCATGGGTTCGGATCGTTTGTACCGCAACAATCAAGACGGAACCTTTACCGACGTCATCTCCCAAACCGTACCACACACCCCATGGTTTTCCATGGGCAGCGATGTTGCCGACCTAAATAATGATGGCCGGCTGGATTTCATGGCCACTGACATGTCTGCCACAACGCACTACAAGCAGAAGATCTCAATGGGAAATATGGAATCAAGAAAATGGTTTTTAGTTTCCGCCGTCCCACGCCAATACATGCGAAACGCGGTATATCTAAATACCGGCACCGATCGATTCATGGAGGTGGCTCACCTCAGTGGCCTAGCCAATACGGATTGGACGTGGGCTATCAAATTTGCAGACCTGGACAACGACGGCTGGAATGACTTGTTTGTTTCTAATGGCATGACGCGTGACTGGACCAACAGTGACTTAGATCAACAGGTCAATAAGTTGGGCGGCGAAAACTCTCCCGCCGCCATTCAATTTTGGCTGAATCAACCAGTCAAACAAGAGGGAAATCTGGCATTCAAGAACCTTGGGAAACTGGAATTCAAGAATGCAAGCGAAAGATGGGGACTGGGAAAGTCCGCAGTCAGCTTTGGATCTGCCCTAGGCGATCTTGACCTTGATGGCGATCTTGATCTAGTTGTAAACAATTTCGAGAATCCACCCAGCATATACCGCAACCGTTCGGTATCAGGACACCGGATCATGCTCCGGTTGATCGGCAACATCAGCAATCGCGATGGTATTGGCGCTCAGGTACAAATCAAAACAGAAAATGGAATACAAACACGTTATTTCACCCTGTCACGGGGATTCATGTCATCAGATGAACCCCTTATGCACTTTGGGCTAGCAGACCACAAGAACATTGAACGCCTGACAGTATTATGGCCAAATGGTCAACGCCAGTTATTTGAAAATCTACCGACAGATTGTTCCTATACCATTTACGAATCGGCCACAGCTCTTGCACAAACACCGCTAAGTACCACCACCCAAACGATATACCGGCAACAAAACCATCTGACCCCGATTCGACACCAGGAAGCCGTATTCGACGATTACAAGCGACAACCATTGCTGCCATACAAACTGTCGCGATTAGGCCCTGGAATGGCCTGGGGTGACATTGATCTTGATGGTGATGATGATCTATATATGGCTGGTGCAGCCGGCACCGATGGTCTGCTATACCTAAATCAAGAAGGATTACTCATAGCTGGCAAAGACCGACTTACTAAAAGCAATTCTCACATTAAGGACCTCATGCATGAGGACATGGGTTCTCTTTTTTTTGATGCAGACTCCGATGGTGATATTGATCTATATGTCACCAGTGGTGGTGTAGAATTGGATCCCGGCGACGATGCTCTACGCGATCGCCTATACCTCAATAACGGTCACGGACAATTCACAAAAGCTTCCACCACTCACCTTCCAGATCTGCATGATTCGGCAAGTGTCGTAGCCGGCGCAGATTTTGATCGCGACGGCGATATTGATTTGTTTGTAGGCAGTCGTTCTATCCCAGGTCAATATCCTTTAACGCCAAACAGCCGCCTCCTGATTAATCATCAAGGTAGATTCTCTGACCAAACGGACGCACTTGCACCGGGAGATCCCTCCCGCACCACAACTGGCCTACGCCAAACTGGGTTGGTCACTGGTGCGTTATGGTCTGATGTGGACCACGATGGTTGGCTCGACTTGCTGGTCACCCACGACTGGGGACCAATCAAGCTATACAAGAATCACCAAGGTCTTCTTGAAGACCAGACCTTTGAAGCGGGGCTTGCTTCACATCATGGATGGTGGAACGGGCTGACAGGTCGTGACCTCGATGGCGACGGGGACATTGACTATATCGCCACCAACTTTGGACTTAACACACCCTATCACGCCAGCGAGGACAAGCCGGCACTTCTTTATTACGGCGACTTCAGACCTGATGGAAATTCTAACAATCAACCAAGGCTTGTTGAAGCGACATTTGAAGACAACAAGATATATCCATGGAGGGGGAAGAGCTGTTCGACCAATGCAATGCCTTTTCTTGCCAATAAATTTCCTCGATTCCATGATTTTGCTGAAGCTTCACTAAACACCATCTATACAGGCCAACGGCTCGCTACTGCTCGTCGATTTACGGCAACAACGCTTGAATCAACCGTTCTCATAAACGATGGTCAAGGCGGCTTTATATTCAAACCGCTACCACGCATCGCACAAGTCTCACCCGGATTTGGCGTGGTAATCACCGAAGTCAACGGTGATCACCATGCCGATCTTTACATCGTCCAGAACTTCTTCAGCCCACAACCGGAAATAGGCCGATTTGATGGCGGTCTTAGTTTGCTTTTACATGGACAAGGGGATGGAGAATTTGAGCCCATATGGCCGGACCAGAGCGGTTTAATTGCACCGGGCGACGCCAAGTCACTGACCGTCACAGACCTCAACGGCGATGGTTGGCCCGATTTTGTGGTTGGGAATAATAATGGACCACTCCAGACTTTTGTGCACCAAGGCGATTCGCACAATCGCCTCCTTCAGATTCGACTGCAAGGACCAAATGGCAACCCCACTGCGATAGGGTCGCGGGTTACGGTGCAAATACAAGGTGGGGTGCCGCAAACTGCTGAGATTTATGCGGGCAGTGGTTACCTTTCCCAATCTAGTAACGCGTTATATTTTGGAGTGGGTCGCTCTGCACGGTCCGGCAAGATCTCCGTGAGGTGGCCAAACGGCTTCATTACCACCCAAATGGTGACGACAAATGAGCAATCTATTACGATTAAATACCCCTAGCCTAATTAATATCGAAGTCGGCGCTGCACCATTAACATTAATGCCAACCCAAACACCCCCGACGGCTCGGGAATTGGGGTGCCTAAATATCGTTCTGCAAGTAATGATGACATGTGCAACCGATCCTCCATGTTTCCACCATCAGGTGAAAGTATCGCGTAGATCGTATCACTGTGTTTAATTCCCACGAAGCTAGTTGAAAGTTCAAATTCTAACGCAAAAATAATATCGTTAGGTTCTGATGCGATCTCATAGGAGATATCTAAATCTCGATGGCCTTCCGCCTCGATGCTATTGATAAGTTCAATGAATCCAAGTTTATTGGTATCAATCACCTTGTGACCATCATGAACAAATATCACTTCACTTGGATCCAATGGGATAAAATCGGGTACCGTGTTACCCATAGGCATACTTGGTGGGGAGATCCACTTCTTGGCACCTAATAAGTTTAAACGAAGATCATGCCCCAACATTACCTGATTAGGACTAAACAAATCAAAACCTGGAAGACCAGCCGTTGCTGCACCACCGAGCGGTGAATTGCTCCAGTGATCGTGGATTGCATTGGAGTATGGGCGAATTTTTTCCGCCTGATCATCTGCACCTGAGTTATAACCCTGAGCAACCAACTTATCCCCATGAATCACGACCTCGAACCGCCTTCCATTATGCCCATATGAGATCCCGGCCAAAAACAAGACGGTCAATATAGTTAAACTAATGCACCTACTCATCTGATTTTACTTCTCCTCGATTAATCCGTGGTCCAATGACAGACCATCACCTTGCAACACCTGGGTTAAAACTATTCATATTAGAATTAATATACACACGATTGAACGGTAGCTGTTCAGCGTGACCGTCAACAAATCCATAATTCCCAATAGCATTTGACGTACCCATTCGACCCCCGTGCGCATTTGTCTGGACTTCAAGTGCTGCTTTTGCAGGTGACTGCCCGGGAATCGGGCTATGCCAAAGCTTGGGATGCACATGATCATTGGCGGCATTATCACCTTCAAATACCAGGATTATGAAATGGGATGTTGCTTCTGGATGTGGCAGGTTATGCAAACGACTAACACCTTCTTTGTTGTCTGGGCTTAACCAAAAGTTAATTGCATAACTACTTTGCCTGAATCTATCCCCAACTGGCGTGCCGCCTTCAAAATGCGGACTCCAATCAATCGGGGAGCGCAGCAACAGCTGATCGTTATAATAATCCTTGAGCGCAGTAACCCAAGTCCTGCCATGAGTGGTGCCTATCATCCGACCACCATTGTCTGCCATGTATGCCACATGAGCGCTCTCCAAACCACGCATATTCCCCAAGCACCGTAGTCTCATAGCACTTGTTCTGGAATTACCGATCGCCGGCATCAACAGTCCAGCTAATACCGCGACAATCGCGACGACCACTAGTAATTCAATAAGCGACATACCCCACATACGCATCAGGAATTCTCATTAGTAAGGCAGGTTAATAAATCACAACGATCAACAAGAACAATTCTACCCACCAGTATTGGGGAAGGACCGCCCAGGAATAATCGCAAATGAGATGTACCTGCGGCGACGCAATAATCAAGACCGGCAACCCCCTCAAACTTTATGTAAAAACCTTAAAGAATTTCAAGATCTAAACTAACTGCGCAAACACCCTGTGGTTATTTTGATGACATGAAGAAGATCGCAGGTGGTATTTCCCATCCACTGAACCAGTAAGAGATCTTTCTAAACCCTCATGCCAATAGGGATACCGCTATCCGGCAAGATCAACAGGAATACTTGCCGCAACAAAATAATACATCTTTCACAAAAACGGGACCTATCATCATTCCCATTTTGGGAATCGGCAATACGGACAGTACTACAACTCTTCCGGCGCCTCGACGTCCAATTCCGAACTATCGATGAATCCAGCCAACTTCCGACTCCTGACTGGATGCTGGAGCTTACGGATGGCCTTGGCTTCTACCTGCCGTACACGCTCACGTGTCACCTTAAAGATCCGGCCTACCTCTTCCAGTGTATAGGTGTAGCCGTCACCGATTCCGTAGCGTAGCTTGATAATCTCTCGCTCCCGATAGGTCAGGGTTTTAAGAACTTGTTCAATTCGCTGGCGTAACATCTCCTGGGTCGCGGTATCTGTTGGATTATCGGCCCCATCATCTTCAATAAAGTCGCCGAAGTAGGAATCTTCAGATTCGCCAACAGGTCGATCTAAACTGATTGGATGCTTACTGATCTTCAAGACACGTCGTACTTCACTGAGTGGCATATCCGCGATCTTTGCCATCTCTTCAATGGTCGGTTCACGACCCAATTCTTGCAGCAAGCCCTTGGAGATGTTTCGTAACTTACTCATGGTTTCAATCATGTGCACTGGAATACGAATTGTCCGTGCATGATCTGCAATAGCGCGTGTAATTGCCTGGCGAATCCACCATGTCGCATAGGTACTGAACTTATAACCTCGTTTGTATTCATACTTATCAACGGCCCGCATCAGGCCCGTGTTGCCCTCCTGGATGATGTCCAAAAAGGACAAACCTCGGTTTCGGTACTTCTTGGCAATTGAAACAACCAAACGAAGATTGCCACCCGATAGATCACGTTTGGCATGTTCGTATTCGTCAAACACCGTTTTGATATCCTGCACCGATTCCTCCAAATGATCCGGCGAGTCCAGCAAAAGGCTGCGCATACCCGACAACTCATCACGCATTACCATCACATCCTCAGGGTCAAACATGTCCGGCTTGCGATCAGAACGTTCCAGATCCACCTCCAGACGCCTCATGCGTTCGCTGATCTTCGCCAACTTCCGAAGCAGGGGCTGAACACGACTGGTACGCAGAGACAACTCTTCAATCAGTGTTGCCATTTTCCGACGCCGACTATGGATGGTTGCCTTTAATTCGGCAATCTTGGAATGGCTTAGGCGACTACTGTTTTCTAACAGTTCCCAATCAATGCGGTTCAGGTCCAGCAATCTACGAACGGTCTTGAGGTTATATGGAATTCGAGCAGCAATTTTATTCTTGGCGTTATCTTCAGCAGTGGAAATCTTCATCGTGCGGTCAAATGGCAATTCGCCATTGTGAACCATCTCCAAAATCTCAACACAGGAACTGATGCTGTAGTCATTTTCTAAAACCTTTCGGCGAAAGATCATGCGACAGGTTTCAATCTTCTTTGCCAGACGAATCTCTTCGGGCCGAGTCAACAAGCGGATTTCACCCATTTGGGTCAGGTACATACGTACCGGATCGTCAATGCGGCGGTTCGTGGCTTCCTGCAATGCTTCGGCAAGATCTGCTTTGAGACTAGCCTCCGCCTCCTCGGACATCTCTTCTTCATCTGTATCAGTAGCATCTTCACCACCCATTGATTGATGAGATTTATGAACCTGCTTGGCCGCTACAAGTTCCTGTTCCTGAACAATATGTGGCGATGGCGCTCGAGAGGACTCAACCAGGTCTACATGGAAACCCGCAAGATAAACCAACAGTTCATCAATCTTGGAAGGATCCACCAACTCATCAGGCAAGGATGTATTTAGTTCATCGTATGTAATAAACTTTCGCTTCTTGCCATTGCCAGTTAACTCCTGCATTGCTGGATGCAGCTGTAGTATGATCACAGTCAAGTCTCTCCTTACCCAGGCGATGGCATCCTTTACCATTTAACCTGAGAGGTTTCCAATGCCCCTGCATCCTTGCGAGACACATCAAATCGTGGTGATTAACAGCACCAGCCTGAGTGCTATCGAGTCGCCTCACTACCGGTATTGAACCGAGCGATGCGAGTAACCGAGGGATGATTTTTTTGATGATCGCAAATCCGTTGCCATAATTGGTCGTTACCCTGCACGGGACCATCGCTGAAATCCACCAAGCCTATCTCCGCGCAAGCTTGTCGATGGTCTCGTTCAAGATCAAGTTCCACAATCGCTCTAGCCGCTGCACTGACGATCTGGACAAGCAACTGATCATCGCCGTCCGTCAGGCGATCAACTTCGATTTCCGCAGCTGTCACCAGATTACACAATTCCTGTTCTTCGCTACTCGTAAGTTCCGCTAACAAAACGGCCAGAGTCATTGGCTGACCGTTGGATGCTCGATCTTTAATCATGTCGTATAGGCGTTTAGCATTCGCAGAAAGCAACGTCGAAGCCGATACCGCCTCGGCTAACGTGCGCCCGTCAAAAAGAGCATGATCCAACAGGTTGGGCTGAATCAGCAGGCCACCAATCAACTGGAGTTCGGCCACCTCTACGGCCTTGATTTTATGCACCGAATCAGCCGAGGCAATACTAGCAACCCTATTTTTTTTGCCCTGACGGCCGATAACTTGCTCCATTTGCCCATCAGGGGCTGGGCCCGACATCGTTTTGGCATCCTGGGGGGCTACCTGACGCCGCTGATGCCTACCCTGCTGCTTAAGCATGGCATCTACCTGATGCTCCTGGATATGAAGTAACTCAGCGAGTTTCTGTACAACCATCGCACGACGAACAATGCTTTGGCTTCCGAGTCCCATCTGTGCCAATCGACGGATGTAGTCCTCACAAAGTCGCTGGCGGCCACTAAGCGTCTTTTCCGCTTCAAACTGATGGCGGATTCGGGCAAATTGATACTCCAAGGCATCCACAGCCGCAGCAATCAACCGCTGCCAACAAGCCGGCCCATCAGTACTCGACATCAGCTCAGCTGGATCCATACCATCGGGCAAAATAACCACACCAACATCGACTGGCGAGGCAAAGAATATCTCAACGGCTCGATCTGCTGCTCGCTGGCCAGCTTCATCAGCATCAAATACCAACACGACCCGATCAGCGATCCGGCGAATCTGCTGTACATGCGTGGCTGTCAATGCGGTACCAAGTGCCGCAACAACGTTCTGATGTTCAACCTGATGACATGCGATCACATCGGTATAACCCTCGACGACAACTACCTCGCGACTGGCAATGATTGATCTCTTGGCAAGATGCAGGCCGTAGAGGGTGGCTGATTTATTGAACAGAACGGTTTCTGGGGAATTAAGATATTTCGCCTCACTCTTGTCATTGATGGTCGAATCCGGCAATTGACGCCCACCAAATGCAACTGGACGTCCCAGACCGTCCCAAATTGGGAAAATCAACCGATGGCGGAAACGATCGTAATCACCTTCGCCAACAGTCCGATTCGTAATTAAACCCGCTTGACGAAATGCCTGAAGCGACCAACCTTTGGCTTCAATCATTTGCGCCAAACCGTCCCATCGGTCCGGCGCATAGCCAATCCCAAATGCCTCGACCATCTTCTCGCTCACCCCACGGTCAGCAAGATATTGACGGGGCACCTTCCCGTGTTCGCCATGGTGTAATAAAGCCTGGAAAAAAGCAAGTGCTTTAGCGTTAGCATCTGCTATCTGTTCATTTTGTGGTGAAGTTTCCGGACCACCATTCAAGGGGGGGACTACAGAACGCAGTTTGATCCCCGCACGCTCTGCCAAAAATCGCAATGCCTCCGGAAAAGTCATCTTATGGTAATTGGTCATCCAACTGAATACATCACCACCGGCATTACAGCTAAAACACTTGTAGATCTGTTTGGCAGGCGAAACCTGAAGCGAGGGGCGATGGTCGTCATGAAAAGGACATAGGCCTACATACTCCCTGCCTTTGGATTGCAGTTGCAACTGCTCGCCGATGAGATCGACAATGTCAGTCGCTTGCTGAATTTGGATCTTTTGGTCCTCTTCTACACGTGTCATATCAGAATGTCGTTTCCAGCATGATGATGATGGTAGCTTCCGCAGATCAACCCCAAACAAAGCCACCTGAAAATAAGAACCAAACCCTTAATGTATTTCTGGCCAGATTCAGGGCAGAATTCCCGGTAAAGCTATTAATTAATGGTGCAACCCCACCGCTATCAACCCACCTGCAGTAAGGACTTTCACATCGCCACAAGTACACACAAAAAAACAGGACAGGTTGCTATCAAACTGCTGATCACCGGCAAACTTCTTAATCCCTCTGGGTATGAAGGGAACCTTGACTTTCCCAAGTCGCTGATCGCGACAACCGCCAGATTTAAAGATCACGCCTGATCCAAGGACTTTTCAACTGGTTTGTAGCTGTATTTCCGTTTCAGGGGCTTGACAACCAACCCCATACGAATTGCTTTAGCAGACACTTTGACCCGCTTGGGGCTACCATCAACAATGGCCGTCACGGTTTGGATATTGGCTTTGAACTTTCTCTTGGTCTTACCAGTCACCTTTGTACCAACACCACCAAGATATTTAGGCTTGCCTCGGTGGGTGTACTGAGTGCCGGAAGATGTTCTGCGACCGGTAAATTGACAAACACGTGGCATCATCAGGCCCCTTGGAACACCTTGGGAAGGAATGCAGCTTAGCCGTCGTAAGTCAGACTCAATACGACTAACTATCCTATTCTAGGCCAAGGGTCTTGTGGCGCCAAACAGTGGGCCGATCCGGTGGCGACATAATTCACAGCCAGACGGTAGACTACAGCCCTTCAGCATTCCCTGAGATGCGCCCGTAGCTCAACTGGATAGAGCATCGGACTTCGGATCCGAGGGTTGGGGGTTCGAATCCTCCCGGGCGTATTTTCGCCGGCTAGCGCATTGCGTCGCGTGGCGTCGCGCTTCTCCCCGGATTTCAAGGGTTTATGTTCGCCCCTTGAAACACCGTCCTGGTGAGAGCCGTCGCTCGACGCTGTGCTGCGTCGCACTGTTTCGCGCCCCAAGTGCTGGGAAATCTGCTGGGGTTTTACCGGGGCGTCTTCGTGCGCGGTTACCTGTCGGCCGCACGTCCCTGTGGCACGCAACCCGTCTGAATCGGGCACTTGCGGCTCAAGATTGGGTAAGGCGTCCAAGGCCGCCGTCATGTCGTACAGGCGGGCATGGGAATACCGACCAATCGTCAGTGTGGGCGTCGAATGCCGGGCTAGCTCCTGAGCCGTCTTCACTGTTGCTCCGCCGTTCACGATCGCCGATACATAGGCATGCCGTAGTGCGTGGAAATCGAACACGCGGCCTGCTGCGTCCCTATATGGGATCCCTGCGGCTCGTAGGTCGTACCGAAGCATCTTCGCGGTCTTTTCAGGCACATTGAAAACTGGGCCAGACGCAGGCTTGTCGGTCAGCCATGAGCGTAACAGATCAGCCAGATCGTCTCGAATAGGTTGCACATCATCGCGTCGACGCTTCGAATAGGCCGCATCGACCGTGATTGTTGGTGAGTCGGCCTCTAGATCAAAACTGGCTTTTGTCAGGCTACCCAACTCTGAAGCGCGGAAGCCCGTCCCGGCCGCTGTACGGTAGAGCATCGCCCTATCCACCCCTGTCATTGCTAGCACAGCCGGGCCATTCCCGGCAGCTGTAATCAATCTAATCAGTTCATCAGGCGTCGGATCATGGCGAATACGCTTGCGATCCGTCTGATCGTTGTATGCCTTGAGGTGAGCGAGAAGATTCTCACGTGCCCGCTTATCCTGGCATAACCAACCAGCAAAGGTCTTTACCGACCGCTGGACCGAATTGCATGTCCGCAACGACCGACCGCTGGATCTGATCGACGCAATCGCCCGCTGAACTGCGGATGGTGTCAGATCTTTGATGTACTCAGCCTGACATAGCTCTGCCACCCGGACAACATGCGATCTGGTCATCCCGGCATGCTTCGCTGTGTTTCCTTTGGCAAGCAGGTAGGCGTGAAACTCAACCACATGTTCATCCAACGACCGACGAGCTTGCTCGGCATAACGATCGTCGCCCGCGTTAAGCACGCCTTCCCGGCGTAATGCCGCATCCGCCTTCAACTTCGCCGCGATCCGCTCAGCCGTTCGCTTGTCCGTCGTCCTGCTGGACTTCTCACGGCGGCGGCTGTTGTGATCGACCCAGGAAATGATGTAGTTGCCCTTGCCCTTACGCTTAAAGACACTTGCCATGAATCATTCACCTCTCTACAGACGTTTCACGATGAATCGTTGCGTCACGCCGCATTGTTTGGTTGGGCGTTGCATTGTGTCGTTCGCCCCTACTTTGATTCTATTCGCGGCCGTGTGCGTCATGTCAGATCACCTCGGTCCTCTCGGAAGGTTGAATTTATCCTCGATTGACTTACTTGAGTTTTCACTTTCACTGCGCGCCAAGCCTGACATGAAGTAGCAGATGCACCCCACAATGGCGAGAAGCACCAAGAACTGCCAATATTCCTTGACGTTCCCATAGACGCCGTACGCCACGAAGCCGACTATGAGCAGTGATGGGACTGCAAAGATGGCTGACATGACGAATTCAGCTACGCGGTGCGGCTTTGTTGTCGGCGTCGACTGGCCCTTCGATGTTTGATGACTCTGAGATCCAAATTGCCGCCTTTTCCGATCAACCTCTCGCTTACTGGTCTCCATCGTAGGTCTCCTGCTCAAACCCTCGCGTCTTGCGGTTGCATCGATCCACTTGAAGCACAGCCACCAACTTGTCCCCCGGAGTTCGTCTCCTTTTCCATGGTTGCGCTGATGAGTGCCATTTGTCAACAGTAGTAAGCCGGGCATCGACGAGCCGGGGGAAATCGCGGGGTCAGCTTTGGACCTAAAACGGCACATCATCCTCCTCCGATTCGATTCCTGCACTTAAGACTTGGCCCGTGCAGGAATCGAATTGTGCGTATCGGTACGGGTCGCTCCGCACACCCTGACCCAGTCGATGCCAGCGTTGACACTCGTATCCAAATTTAAGATCTGCTTTCAGTGTCCGTTCTCCAGGCTTGGGGACGCCGTCCTTTGGCCAGGCTTCACGGATCTGGTCAGCATCAAGTTCCTTCCCAGACTCTGCCAGGATCTCCGTGATGACGGCTAGACGATCGTGCTGCTTGGCGTCAGCGGATGACCCGATGGTGTGGTATCCATCTTTACGAAGCTCCAGGACTAACTCGGATGGAGTTTCATCAAACCGACTCAAGCCTTTGAGGACCCGACGGTTGTCATCGGCGCTCTGGGGATCGAACCGGCGCAGCTCCATGATGGTGTCCACGAACCCTGGCAATGCTCCACTACCACGGCTGGCCTGGCCCTGATCACCTTCACCCTTACGTGGATGGTGGATGAGGAGGACGGCGGCCCCCGCTTCTGTGATGAGATGTAGGGGCGTTAACGCACCCATCATCACGGCAGCGTCATTCTCATCGTGACAGGGGCTAATTGACTGCCAGGTATCAAAGATCACCACGTTGTAGCCATTCGTGGAAACGAGCTGAGCGATCTGTGTGACGAACTTCGTCCACTGGGCGCGACTGGGTCGGCCCTTAAAATGCCGAATCAGGAAGTGGACGTTGTCCCCGATGCCGATTTCGTTACGACGTCGCGCCCAAAGCCCCGGACCTTCCTCTGCAACGACGAGACACCTGGCTGGTCGAATGATGCCACCGATATCACCACCCTCAGCCATCGCCTTGAGTAGATGTGCCGCCAAGGTGGTCTTTCCAGCCTTCCACAGGCCGATCAGCAGTGTCACGTAACCCGGAGCCAACCAGCCGAACCAAGTCCACGTGATCTGTTCCCCTGATCCAAGCTGGGAGGCAGGAATGGGTTGAAATTCGATTCCTGCAAGGTCCCCCTCTATAGGTGCAGGAATGGAATCGAGAGGCGCATTATCCGCCATAGCCTCGATCCCGGCGCGTATTTCGTCTGGCTCAACGCATTCACGGGCATCCAGATAATCGACGATGTCCCCGCCATCTGGCAGATCTGGCAGGCGGATAGTCTTGACGGTTGCCGGTGGATCGAGGCGGGTGATAATTGCACTTGCATCGCCGACATACTTCTCACCAGCGTCATTGTTGTCTGGGGACCTAATCACCTCTTTGCCAGCCAACGGACGCCAATCAGTCTTGCTCGCAGCCTTAGCGCCATGAGCTGACGTTGTGGCCACAAGGCCAATTGATCGCATGGCTTCGACGGCCTTTTCGCCTTCAACGAGGTAGACACGCGATGCGCCTTGCAACTCAGGCAGGTTGTAGAGCGTCCACTGACCAGGCGGGTCACCAATCTGCCATCCCTTGCCGGTGCGATGGATCGGTCTGAACGTCTTATCGGTGCGATCGGGCGGCTGAAAGCGCAGCACCCATGAGACCTCATGACCGAGGCTATCCCGGTAGCAGTATTTCTCAGCCAAGATCCAGTCCGAACCATGTTGCTCTTGGATAAGCGGGACAATGCCCTGAATTGCCTGCTCCACCGTTGCATAGTCTGAACGGTTCGAGCCATTGGGATGACTTGAGGGATTCCAACCAGGATCATCTGGGTAGAGATCGGCCATCGAAAGGCTGATGGAGGCCAGGATGTCTCTAGTAGCGCATCCTGCGTGGCAGTGCATTAACACTTGGCCTTCATCGCCTACCGTAATTGAGAGACTTGGATTGTGGTCATCGTGCGCCGGACAGATTGACATGTAACCCTTGCGGCTGGGCTTCGGCTCACAACCAGTTACGTGATATAATGATTGAACTACCTTCGAAATGGGGCTGTCGTTCATCAGCGGCCGCCCCCTTTCTTTTGCGCCTGTTCGGCGAGCCAGGTCTTGAGTAGATCCACGGGGATGACCGGCTTTCGACCTAGATGGACGACAGGAAAGCCGTTGCCACGTCGTCCAGCTATCAGCTCATCGATCTTTCGAGGGCTCACGCAGATCGCGGCTGCGCATTGAGTGCGGCTCAGCGCAATCTTTGTGATGTCTATGCGGCCAGCGTCGAGTGTGGGAGTATGATCAGACATGATCGCCCCCTTCCTCGTGCCGAATCCGCATGGCCTCGATTACGGCAGCGAAATCGTATCGGACTACCTTCGGGGACAGTTGAATCCGGGGGATTAGGCCACGCCTTGACCACGTTCGTACCGTGTCGGGCCTAATGTGCAGTCGCTTCGCCACTTCCTCAGCGGTCATCAATTCGACGTCTCTCTTGTTCATAGACCAGTGCTCCAGTTAAAGGGTCGCCATGTACGTTGTCTCCCTTTTGATCTGGCGCATATGCGCTTGCGAGCGCGCATAGCAAGCGCATACCATTGCGAGCAATGGCTTTAGTCCGCGCATATCTGTCTGGCTTCAGTTAGGAGATTTAGTCGTCAAACGACCCGTGACGGTCGTCAGCCGTGCGCTTTGGGCGCTGACGTTTTGTAAGTCCATCCCGTCGCTTGCCCATAGTGATGACGTTGGGATCTATATACGCTGGCCTCCCCTCCAGCTTCGGCAGTTCGGGAAGCACATTGCCATCTTTAAGGTACTTTTCCACGTCGCGTAGCCATCGTGACACTTGGCCTTGGGTGGCAGGTTCTCCTTCTTCGGTCAGCCTCTTGGCGATTGAGCTTTGATTAGAGATGCCCGCCAAATCCCGCAATCGCCAAGCCTTAAGGGCTCTGTCAGAGGGACGCTCGATAGGGATCTTCTTCTTTTGAGCGTGCGCGTGCTCTCTGGCTGCAATGTGGCTTGTAGTCGAGTCCGGGTCATCCACATCTAGCAAGATATCAATGACAATTGCTGATGCCGCAAACACATCAGGCCGCAGCTGGCAATAGAAATCGTGAGCGAACAGGAGTTCCCAACCATTTAAAACTGGCTCTTCGATAGATTGAAGGCTAGCACCTTGATTGGTCCCGGACCGGCGCACGATCAGGCAGCGGTCCGCGACCAGCATTGGATGCGAGGCGCCCCAAGCGATTGGATAGACGACACGAGGCCAGAGCAAACCGAATCCCATTCGTGGCCCCTTTGCCCGGTAGAAGCCGAACAGGTCATACGCTTCCGGTATCTCGAAAACACGAGTCCACAGATCGTTCAGACGCTCACGAACGTCGTTGATCCGTGCGTCGTTGTGATAGGTGTACACCCAACCAAAGAAAGGCATACCGTCCGCGCCACCCCACGGCTCCTTCTGGACTTGGGCACCTGAAACTGTCCCCTCGGGAAAGACGTCCTGGTGGGGCATGCAGTTGTATTTGTTGGGTCGGGCCAAGTATGAGTGAATGGCATCGCAATCAACGGAACCGACTACGATTTCGCTATAGATGGGCGGATCAGAGCCCCGGGCGAACTCTTGTTGGATGTTGGCAAGTACCTTTCGAGATTCATCCGAGACGCGCGGCCTCGTGGTCTTGCCAATACGAGCCTTGGCCAAAGTTGCCATTGATCACGGTCCCAATTCGGGCCGAACCAGCTGGGACAACGTGGACCGTGGCATACGTTGATCCCATCTGATTCGCTTGGCCTACTGCTGCGCGATGGAACGGCTCCCGATGACGCCCAGAGTACCAGAAACGATACCAAACAGTCGGCGGTGATATCGGTACGCACTACGACGTGCGGGGTAGCCACACGCAAAGGATCAGAACGAGAATGATAGCCACAAGACTGCCTTCAGCGTCCTGCCTCAAAATGTTCTTGAGCTAGATCAGAGGCTCTTGGGTTTGTCAAAGGTTGCCAGCTTGGCACGGATGGCCTCAAGCCTGTCGCCAATTTGTTGGCCTGTCACGGCTTGGTGTTCGATAGGCTGGCTAGGCCGTCCCGCCGTCTGGTTCAGGACAAACTCGGCTTCCTTGAGGCCCAGGCGGTCTGATTCCAGAGAATTCAGCATCCGCGTCGCCGCCAGGCGCTTCGCATAGGGCATGGTGTCATCGTCAGCGATCGAAGCTAGCTCGTCTGAGGTCAGATCTTGATGCGTCAGGCTGTTGATCCATTCACGCACGTACGCGCCGGCTGGCTTACGACCTGCCGGGTTACCGGATTGACCCGGTTTCCACGGACGAAGGTTGGCCAACTGGGCGGGGCTTGATCTCATTCCTTTGACGCCTGGCATCGCACTGCTCCTCAGTGTGGATTGGACTCATTTTAGCATGGATCACGTCGGCGCGGCGTCATCGGGCGGGGTTGTGGTCATACCCAAAAAAACTTTTGTCGCCTGCACGCACGCGGCTCGGGCATCGCTACTACGGGACCCGTATCGTCTGATCGCTGGCATTTACATAGGGTCGCACGGTGTATAGCGTCTTCATGCCCGCCTCAATGTGGTCGCCGACGTTGCATTTGAACAGCCAAGTGCCGGGGTTGTCCGCTTTCATGTCCGCCACGGTGCTGAAGGCTGGCAACAGCATCAGTACCTCGCGGCGATGACCGTATTCAATGACACCGTTGCCGTGCCAGTGGGGAGTGTGCAGGTCCACCTCGCTCCCCATCGCAAACAGGTACCAGCGGACGCGATCCCCTTGGTCCATGGTCAAGCCAGACAAGTTGCCGAAGATGTACCCGTTCATGGTATGCATCAGATCGCCCTCATCCTCTTCGTCTTCTTCGTTCTCGTCGAAGACCATGAACATAACGACAAACTCTCTGTCGACGTCTTTGGGTAGCGCATCTTGACCTCGCTGGTCTGCGCGCATGATGATCATTGGGCCGACCAGACCACGCGACACGTCCCCGACGGGATCGACGTGAGATCGATATAGGCGAAGGATCGAGCTGGGATCATTGGGCCCTGGCCCATCTTCGGGCCGGACCTTCAGGGTGTAGACATGGTTCTGGCCCGGTGGGACAGCAGAACCCGGTGGCTTCTGACCTGCGTAGGCTGCCCCTTCACTGGTCTTACCGTAAGTCGTACCGATCGGGTGAATGCTATAGGGCTGGCTGGCCTTGTTCCTAAAGTGGATCTTAATCGTGTCACCCACCGTTCCTCGAATGACCGGTCCGAGAATGCCCAGGTGCTCGGGCTGAGGTTTTTTTTGCGTGAATGTCGCGTCGGTGTACTCGATGTAACGGGTTTTCTTGTAGATTCGTTGCTCCCCCCAAACGCCGAGATTCTTCGCCGGCATAACGAGATTTTGCTCAGTCGGCGCGTAGTCCCACTTCACGTCTTCGGCGGCGATGTAGTAGTGGCGCACGGTGGCTTGATTTGATCCGGCAGCATGCACGACACTGGATAGGACAGCTATGGTCAACCACACCGCAAGTGCGGTGGTACGCGTGAAGAATACGACACTTCGCCTACGACTTAATATTGACATCAGTATTCGCCTATTTCATATTCCGGCGGATCGATGGCTCGATCCAAAAACCATTGCGGATGTTGATCCGCCCACTTGTGAATCGCTCGGTCGATCATAACCAGCTCGCGATCACTCAAATGTAGTATAACGGGGCCGACATTGAGATGAAACGTGCCGTGCCCACACCGGCTCAATCGAATCATCTCGATCGGTGAGTTGTTGTTGCACATCTTTCGCTCTCCATCCATGATCAGGCAGACTTGATACAGATCAGTTGCGTTCCGGTTCGCACGAGCAAGTTGCCTTCAACTGCGGCGACACCGTAGACACGTCCGTCAATTGAGAGCTTGCACTGAGCCACTTCCACAGGTTGCGAGAGATTGGCTTCGAAGATGGTGGTGGTTCCATCTTTAGAAAAAAAATAAAGGTGCGACCCCACGGCAATCGGCGAAGCCCAGCAAGAGTCGGAAAGGCGATGCCGCCAGATCCGCTTGCCGGTTTTCAGGTCAACACAACTGATGACACCCGCCTTGTTCACATAATAGACCGCGGACTGATGCACGAGGGGTGAAGCAAAAGATGACATCACTGACTCCGCGGTCCATCGAATGTGCGTATCGGTAACGTTGCCGGTGCCACCCTGTTTGATCGCCAAGTTGGAGCTTTGGTCAGATGCGGCAATGATGACCGTATCACCTGCCACCGTAGGAGATGCGACGGTGTTCTTCTTGAGCCCTTCGACGTACCAGATGCGCGCGCCGGTTTTGGCATCAAACGCCTCGGCCACGCCGTTGGAACTGATCACAATCTGCAGGCGCCCGTCATAGGTGTTGATGATCGGGGACGACCAGGAAACGCGCTTCTCGCGTTCGATCTTCCATCGATTGTTGCCGGTGGCTTTGTCCACGCATAGCAAGTAGCCCGGTCCGGCGTGGTCGATCAGCAGGATCAGGGTGTCGTCGGTCGCCGCCAGCGAGCTGCCGACACCGTGGTTGCCCAGGAAGTTACCGTACTCGCCGGTGAGCGACCGTTGCCAGCGATTGTTTCCTTCGTGGTCGAGGCTGATCAGATCGCCGCTTTCAAAGAAAACATAGACGCCGTTGTCATCGACGCACGGCGTGGGTGCGGCTTTCGAGTGGTAATCATCGTTATCGATCTTTTGGGTGGCGCTGACACGACGGCGCCAATAAACATCTCCCGTGCTCATGTCAAAGCAGCTAACGATCAGATGCTCCTTCTTGGGACCATCGACCGATGTGACGACGACCCGATTTCTCCAGACGACCGGACTGGACTGACCATACCCCGGGACCTGTGCCGACCACGCGATGTTTTCATCTGGCGACCAATGCAGCGGTAACCGTTTGGCATCACTGTGGCTGTCGCCATGACCGCGGAATCCCGGCCAAACGGAGGTCGAGGCGTCTGAGCTGGCATCGGCTTGAGTCTCAGTCGGCTGCTCCGTGGAAATGGGTTCACCCACCTTGACCTGGTCCAACTGGACCATCTCGATATGGTCGATCATGCCCCGACGGGCTGCGCCGCCAATGAACAGTAGCGAGTCATTCCCGTCAGCAATCAGACGGTGAAAAAACCGTCGCTGCTGCAGCGTGAAGTTTGTGGGCTCCCAGCGATCAGCCGCAGCGCTGAGTCGATACAAAATGCCTTCACCCGCGCTGGCGTACACATGATCACCCACCCCAAAGGCTGAAGCACCAAACGCTTTCATGCGTGATTGGGCGGGGAAGTCAGGTCCTTGATTCCAAGTGCCCGAAGCCACATCGAAGTAGTGCGCGTCATTGGTGACGGACTCTTCGTCATTCATACCACCCACCGCGACGATGCGCCCGTTTGCGGCGGCGACCGCCAGTGCGCGACGTCGAAACGGAGGCTCGGGCAAGGTTTGCCAGACGATGGGGTCCTGACTGAGGTCGGCGACATAGGCGTTGGGATGCCACTGTTCGGTCGTGGCCATCTCTTGCGTGAGCTGCCAGCCACCTACCACGTAGAGCTTGCCATCGAGAACGATGGCATCATGAGAAGATCTGGGTTCGGGAAGCGGGGTCAGCTCCTCCCAGCGCATCTCGTAAGGAAGATAGCGCGCTACGGTCGACGTGGACTCCTTCTGCTCATTTTCGTTGGGCTGGTTGTAGGCGGTTAAGCCACCAACCCGATAGAGATGACCGTTATGTGCGACCAGGGCCAGGCCCTGAAGCTTTGGTCCTGACGGTAGTTCCTCCCACCCGCCCTCGTTGAGTCGTGCGCGCCAGAACTTTCCGCTGATATCGTCCACCGAATATTGGTGACGTCGACCAGTGTGACCCCCGTAGACGTATACCCAATTATCGATGACGGCAGCGCCGAAGCTGGCCCGTCCATTGGGTAACACCCATGCGACCTGCTTGCTTTCGGTTACTTCGGCCGACAACCAATCACCTTGACTGGCCACAACCAGCGCGCCGCAGAGCGCGGCGCATCGAATAATCGGCCAGTACCCACCTTGATAACCCCTTTTGTTCATGTTTCACCTCATATTAATGTTGTGATTGAATCACTTGGTTGGTGGAAGCCACTGCCAGTCAGGGTCTCCCAGCCGGGCGGCGGTGTCCGACCACCGCCGCATGTCTACTAACTCACTTTCGCCCATCATCTCGGCATGACCGTCGAACAGACCGACGGCGGCTTGGTCGTCGTGGCGCAGATGCAGAAAGCCAAAGCGATGTGCGTCCCGCGATGGGTTGTATTTCCGATCCATGGGCGGTCGGATCTCGAAGTAACCACCCACCTCCGAGCCCGGTCCGCGCGGTGTTGATCTTGCCGAGGCAAAAGTGATTAGCCGGTTGGGTTGAGCCGGCTCATCGATTCGTTTGATATGAGGCAGCCAACCGTATAGCTCGTTGCCTCCAACGTACTGGGTGTTAAGTCCAAAGCTGGGCATGACACTGACGGCATAGATGTAGTCCTCGCCTTTGGCCGCCAGAGCATCGATGTCGGCACGGCGCATGTTCACCAGCAGGCAATCTGAAAGTTCATAGTTGAAGTACGGGGCCAACTTCCACGGATAGCGCTTGTTAATGGGGTTTCCCAGCTCGTTGCCCGCATGATCAACGGCAGGACCTGACATGTAACCGGGTAGTACCTCTCCGTCGTGATCTTCGGCGTACATGATGTAGGCCGCCATCAAGTTGCGCGCTGCTGACAGCTCGCGAATCATGTTGGCCTGCCGCTTGGCCCCGGCCAGGGCAGGAACGACAAGGGCAAGCAACAGCGCGATGATGGAGATCACTACCAGTAACTCAACGAGGGAAAAGGCTTGTCTGGACTTCATGATCTGATACCCCATGGAGGAAAAGGCCGACTGTTCGCCGCCAAGCGGCCAGCCGGGTCTAGCGGCCTTCTTCAGACAAGTTGTTTAGTTCTGCGTCTGGGTCTCAGGCCCAACGAGACTCCGCCATAAGCCAGCAAGGCGATGCTGACCGGTTCCGGTATGACCGATACGTCCAATGTCAACGTGGGCGCAATCGCTCCGGGATCAAAGTTCTCCGCGGTATAAAAATTGGGGTTGGTGCCGCCCTGTTCTTGTGACGCCGCGTGCAGTGAGCTAATCGTGAAGAACAAGCCACCGTGTGCAAGACCAGCGGCAACATAGTCCAGGGTCTGGCTGTTCCTCAAGTCGACATCAAAGGTGAACGTGGAGCCCGGACTTGCGCCGAGGACGCCTTCGTCTACGGGGTCTCCGGGGCTAAGGCCGGTGGTACCCACCGCAAACGGAACAAAGTCAAATGCGTCTAGGACGTTGTTCGATACATCGCCATTGCCGGGTGCATCCGGACTGAAAGCGTAGGTGTTCCGTACTTCCGCTCCCGGGGGCCCAAACGTGAAGGGATCATCCTCTTCATAAAACGGCACCCCTGCGTTGTTAGGATCTAGATTGAACGTGAACGCGATATGTCCGTTGCGTAAACCGGCACCGGTGAGCAAGATCGGGCGCCCCTCGTCACTATCCGCCACAAACTCCGAATCGTTGGGGTCAAGATAGGTCGCGTATGGGTCGTAAGTCGGATCATACTCAAACGACCCGAAAGAGTGGGTCGCCGTCACCTGCACCGAGTTAATCTGATAAGACTGTCCCGGTCCAACCGCCGGTAGCACGGCGGCCGTATTAAACCCTACCAGAAACTGGCCATCGCGCTGGTCGAATCCTGGATCCCCAATGGCTCCAAACGTCGGGGCCGCAGGCCGACTCCCTGGCATTGCATTGAATGGATAAACCCATCGATCGAAATCGGGCGCGCTGAACTCAAAGAGGTCCGCACTCGCGGTGGTGTTGTACAGACCAGTTACCAGCGCCAGGATCATCGCGACTGAAGTTAGAGATACTCGTTTCATCGCTTACTCTCCAAAGAACAAGGCCGGCGTTGCACCGGTGCAATAAATTGGCCGCGCAGCAGAATCCGATTTGACGCTTTCGGGCTGGCGGCGCATTGGTTAAGAATCAGATTAGCGCTTTGAGTGTTCTGCTCCTTTCCCCATCGTTTGCCCAGTGGCTGACTGATCCGGTGATCACGTTTGGATAGGTGAACCAGTAGCCCCGCTGCAGATTTGGTAGACGAACAATGCGCAAATGATTGCCGCCGCTGGGCGAAGATGGGATACTCAGAATCGATGGCAGCTTGCACGGTTGTCATCACCCTGGGCGGTCAGGCAACCTTGACGGGAGCCCCTGACCGCCCCCTTTTTTTACTCAGCCACGATGCAAATGATAATGATTATCAATATCATTAAGCTAGCGACAGGCCGAGTGCTGTCAACTTGAAATGGCAATCACTGTAATCTATTATTTGTAAATGCTTTATGCCAATCAATCTCCGCGTAGCCATACACGTCCCCTCCAGCACCCTTGCCCAATGGTGAATTGAGCCCGGCCCATAGAGATCCAATCGATGGACCGGTTCGAATTGCCTTGTCCTTACCCGAAGCCCTCGCAGTCATCCATCTTCATCTAGATTCTGAGTGACTAGCGAAGAATTTCGCGCGGCGCGCAAGCGAGCCATAGGGGTCCCAGACCCCCCGGGTAGGTCAATCCGGGTGGTACCCCCGGCCAAAGTGTGACCGCAGGGAATCCACCGCATGCCAAACGACGCCTGTGCCGCCCGGTCACTGGGCAGGCGACCTGGTGTCACAGCAAGGCCTGTTGGGCGTCATCTCTCGGCCTGCTCGGCTGTGTTCGCCTCCATCCGTTGGTGGATCTTGATCGCTAGATCCCGTAGGTGTGACTGCTCATACTCACGATCGAATTCACAACGCTGGAGGTAGTCATCCAGCGCCCGCTCAAAATCATCCTGCCCGCTGATGGCATCGAATACCTGGCAGATCACAATAAAGAACATCTCTAAGCGGCTGTGGGGGGTGTAGACTGGCGGCGTGTAGTCCCCGAATTCCCACTTGTGCGCTGCCAGTCCGGAGGCTGCCTCCCCGATGAAGCCGATGGGCTCGGTCGCTGGCTCGCCGCATCTGGGGCACGGCAGCGAATCCTCGTACGGGACGAAGCATGTCCTGCACGATTCACATGAATAGTGGTCACCCGTGAAGTAATGCCAAGTCATATCTGTGTCTCCAAGACGCGTAGACGAAATGGCCGATCACCACGGCAGGACCGGCCTCACGCGCGATTCTAAGACCGGCCCGGGCCGCCTATGCAAATGCGTGAGACGGAATTGTCAAAGAGAATGATCAATCACCATCCGTTAGGGCCATGATGGCGGCGCGCTGCTTCCTGGACATGTTGGCCAGCTTGATGATGTGTTTAATTATCGCCGCACGTTCAGCCTCAGATAGCTTGGCCAGAACCGACTCTATCGCTGTCACATGAAGGTCGGTTTCTGCAGCCTCATGCGTCTGACTGCTGGGGAATCTGCTGGCGTTTTCGATGTGGCCACTACAATCTGTTGTGGTTAATATACTTGGGGAGTCTAGCATCGGACTTCGGATCCGAGGGTTGGGGGTTCGAATCCTCCCGGGCGTATTTTCGTCAGAAACGGTTTAATATCGTATTGCGTAGACCTTATGCACATCGGAATTCAAGCTTCCCAGGAGCCGCATCAATCTTGTTGTCGATTATTACAAGCCGATGTGGCATGTCCATCCTCTATCTGATGGGCCCAGGCCACCGCAATTGCAGTCTTTTACTGCTGTAGTTTTTAGCTCAAGAAACACCTGGCTTCGGATCTAGATGTTGAAATCCTATCGGCCTCATTTTTGTAAATATCACTCGCCACGCTGTACAGACGCCACCGCCACTTAGTAAACTATCCATAGTAATAAACAGCTAAGTTTGTTAACGGCCCGACGAGAAGGAGACACATCATGTCAACCACACTACAGATGGAACTGCTGCCAGAAGTCGAGGCATTCCTTGCCAAACCGATTCATAAAGCATTTGTCGGGGGGCAAGAAATCGACTCGTCAAATGGCGAGACCTTTGAAACCCATGATCCTGGATCTGGTGAAAAACTGGCCACAGTATCAAATATGCAACCGACAGATGTTGACAAGTCCGTTGAGGTAGCCGCTGATACATTCGAAAATTCCGGCTGGGCTGAAATGACCCCCAATGATCGCGGTGTAATCCTGCACCGTCTTGCCGATGAAGTTGAAAAACGACAGGCCATCATCGCTCAAATTGAATCGCTCGACTGCGGCAAGATCCATTCACAAGCAGTTGGTGATATTGAAAACTTTTTCAAGACAATCCGATATTTCGCAGATCTGGCACTGCATGTACAGCACCGCTCCGTCCTGCCGGTCAGTGGATATGAAGCCTTTACCGTGCGTCTTCCCTGGGGACCCTGTGGTTTTATTATCCCTTGGAACTTCCCGTTTCTGCTTCTGGGTTGGGGGCTTGGTCCATCACTGGCTGCTGGTAACACTGCAGTAATCAAACCAGCTGAAGATACACCCCTGTCAACGTTGTATCTAGCACACCTTGCGCAAGAGGTGGGCATTCCTGATGGCGTCATCAATGTCGTAACCGGTATTGGAGAAACAACAGGCGCCGCAGTAGCAGCCAACCCGGGATTTAAACATGTTTCTTTTACCGGATCACCCGAAGTTGGCCGCGAGGTCGCCGAGAAATGCGGGCGAAACTTGACGCCGTGCAAGCTCGAACTAGGTGGCAAGGGTGCGGCCGTTATTTTTGATGACATCGACATTTCAGAAACCGCACATAAACTCGTTGAAGCCATCACATTCCATACCGGTCAAGTATGCTGCGACGCTACTCGATGGTTCATTCACCGTAAAATTTATGACAAATTCGTCGGTGAGTGTGTTGATCGACTCAAGGGCGTGAAGATTGGATACCAACTGGATGACTCAAGCCAGATGGGGCCAGTCGTCAATGAAAAACAGCGTAAACGGGTACTTGGCTATCTTGAACGCGGTGTTGCTGAGGGTGCTGAAGCAATCCTTGAAGGTGGTACCGCAGATATTCCTGATCTTGATGGGCACTATGTCAAGCCGGCGCTTTTGGCCGGCCCATTAGATAATGTGGCCGCTCGAGAGGAAATATTTGGTCCTGTCGCTTATCTGGCACCATTTGATTCTGAAGACCAGGCTATCAAGATGACCAATGACACGGACTATGGACTTGGCAATAGCGTCTGGACCCCGGACATGGCCAAGGCTCAACGTGTGGCCGAGCAAATGGTCGCCGGCAATAGTTGGATTAATGGTCATAACCTTGCTGTACACGGCATCCCCTATGGAGGTGTCAACAAGAGCGGTATGGGCGGTGGTGTTGGAAGTATTGAGACATTGCTTGATTACTGGCGTGGTTTGTCGATCGTGCGCCCGCTTTAATCTTCAAATATTTCCGAACATGGCATGTAGGTATCTTAATTTATCCAACCTGTTTGCGCGTAACATACCTAGCTAGGTTTGTTACGTACTTTTTTTGCCGTACATCACTAACACTGTGATGTGCCAAACCAATAGTCGGCTTATGCCCGAACCAAATCTTCTTGGCATTGTTGTGGCAGGTGGCCTACTCACTGGTCTGTTGGGAGGCTATTTAGCGAGACGGGTCCGTATCCCAAGCGTTGTCGGATACATGGTTGCTGGAATTCTAGTACACCAGATGGCCAAAAGACTGGGCTGGCATGAGCCCATCAAATCCACGGTTGCGTCATTGAATATTGTTACTGATGTAGCCTTGGGTTTAAGCCTTTTCATGATCTCCAGAGTCTTCGAATTACGACGTTTTCGAGCTACATGGCAATCACTGGGGCGAATGAGCTTGACTGAAATTGCTATGACCAGCATGACCACCGCACTAGGGTGTTCCATCGCGGCCAAATTCGTTTTGGGCGTCAACTCGGGATTTAGCCTGATGATTGGGCTGCTCCTAGGTTTTGTTGCCGTTGCCACTGCGCCAGCAGCAACCCACCTTGTTCTCAATGAATATGAAGCCAAGGGACCGACCACTGACCACCTACTTGGTATGACTGGACTAAATAATCTGGCCAGTGTCATTGGCTTTAATATTGTCTTGATCGTTTTCGCGTGGTTAAGCCTGCCGCAAGGACCAACCATGACCGGTGGAGCATACTGGATCAATCTGTTGCTCATCTCGATTGGCAGCCTTACCTTGGGACTCCTTCTCGGCGCCCTGTTAAGCAAACTGCATGCCTGGTTGACAGTGGCAGAAACAGTAGTCATATTTTTCACCACATTTCTGGTGCTCTCCGTCACAACCTATCTGCTGCGCAAATCCCTGGGACTCGAGATCAATCCTTTAGTCGCAGTCATCGGAATGGGCGCCGCGTTTTCCAACCTGGCTACCAACCCACAACGTTTCGAGGAAACCATCGCTACTATCGGGGCACCAATCCTGCTTATCTTCTTTGTGTTGGCGGGCTACAACCTGCACATCGAAAAGCTTCCCGATCTTGGATGGCTCGGATTGGTATACGTTATCGCGCGTACCGCAGGTAAAATTGTCAGTATTAAGCTAGCCATGCGAAGCATTGGCAGTGGAATAGGCGTTCCATCGAATGCTGGCTTTGGCTTATTGTGTCAAGCGGGTGTTGCAATTGGTCTTGGTGCCATGCTGGTGCGATATTGGCCTGGAGAAATTGCAAATAGCCTGAATACCGTCATTATGGCCTCGGTCGCGCTCTATGAGTTGATCGGACCAATGCTTCTCAAAACCACCATTGTGCGGGCAGGTGAAGTGAAGGCCATAACCCTGCTCAGACCTACCGCCTCTCATGCCCTACAGTCAGATCAACCTATCTCCATCTTGGAGAAGTTCCGTCATGCATTTCTTCGAAAAAAACTTGGTGGCCAGATATTAGAAGAAGCACTGACAGCCAAACATATCATGCGAACCAATATCCGGGCGTTATCCGAGGCCGCAACATTTGACGAGGTCTTGGACTTCGTTGAGAAAAGCCGACTCAATGATTTTCCGGCCGTTGACTCACAGCAGCACTATATAGGAACCATTCATTTTCGTGCCCTGCGAGATCTAATGTACAACCCGACATTAGGAAACCTGGTTACTGCCGGTGATCTAGTTGACAGTGATATTGTAGCCATTAGACCATCCATGCCATTACCAGAAGTTTTAGAACAATGCCAACAACATCATCTCGGCGCAATCGGTGTTGTTGATGAGAATAATCGCCTCGTTGGAATTGTGGAACAACGCGACCTATTCCGCGCCATGCACATCCGCCAAACATAATATACCATTTCACGGTGAAATGAGAGCCTATCTGCGTGGATCATTCAATACATAACTCCGTGTGGATACTGACCCAATTGGTGCACACATCAAGCCGACAAATACCCTAATGATTGATCAATATGCAGGAATCGAGACCACATAATGCATGCCAGGGTCCCTTCCCTATCCATAGCCCACATAGCCACGTCACCTGAAATAGAAAAAAACTACAAGATGTGGCTGTTCCAGAGCAAAGTAACCGATCAGAGTTTCCAATATGGGGTCGAGGTGGCTTTTATGGTAAAGCGGGCATAAGGGACAAATCAGATAATGAATGCTGATCACATTATCCGATTCGCAACCTACAGCCATGATCTGCGAGTGGTATAGATGAACTCCATCCTAATCACCGGCGGCTCTGGATTCTTCGGTCGTATCTTGTCACGATGGCTGGCTGAACGGGGATTTCAATGCACAAACATCGACTTGCTTGTTCATAATGAACAAGACACACCCAATATACGCCACGTACAGATTGATGTGACCGATGCAGTGCAAGTAAATCGTGTCTTTAAAAACCATCACTTTGATGCAGTTATTCATTGTGCGGCCATGCTTCCGCTATCCGACACAAGTAAAACCTCTCTGTGGAAGACCAATGTGCAGGGCACATGCAATATCGCTCAAGCTGCGGCA
>PBAS01000064.1 GCA_002716625.1 Phycisphaeraceae bacterium
ATTGTTTAATACCAGGCCAAAGTAAGACAGTCCGTACATGCTTCTCGTGGCTGATGTCAACAAAAAGCTCCGGCTGGCAGTGGAAGATGACCGGGGCCAGGGGCTAGACAAACTAAAGGGGATACGATCAACCATTCCCGCCATTACCCACGTTGACCATTCCGCCCGCATCCAAACGGTTGACCCACATCGTCATGGGCGATACCACAGGCTATTACAGACCTTCGCGGAAAAGACCGGCAGTCCTGTCATTATCAATACCAGTTTCAACGTACGTGGCGAACCAATCGTTTGTTCGCCTGAACATGCTTATCGCTGTTTCATGGCAACCAACATGGACGTTCTCGTGCTCGAAAATTTTGTTCTTCGCAAGCAAGATCAACCCAACGCCACAGAACATGAAACCGATCAGTACCTAGCGGAATTCCAACTGGATTAATATGCCAGCGTCATAATCATGGAAAACATTAATCCGACATCCCGTGACCTCAAGATCTTTACATGGATCTTCCTTGTGTTCTCCGGCTTGCTGGGCCTTATCATCAGCAGCAAATCGGGAACCTTGACGGTGGTTGCCCTCATCCTGGCCGCAGCGGTCCTGATCAGCCTCGTATTGAACAGGGAGTTGTCGCTCACCCGAAAACTGAAGGGCTTTCTTCTTCCGACCCTGTTTGGACTTACCGGACAGGCCGCCGAACAGTCCCAAGCATTCCTCACCGTTGCATACATTGCATGGGGGGCTGGAATTCTTTTGACGATCTCCATGTGGTGCCTGCCATCAATTGCCCGAAAGGTATTTATATGCCTAACGACTGCAGCTGAACCAATCGGCTGGACAATTTCACATATCATTCTCGGGCTCGTGTATTACCTCGTGATAACACCGACCGGCGGCCTGATGAAACTGTTTCGCTATGACCCCATGAACCGGCATATTAATCACCAGGCCGACACGTATTGGATCGATCATGATATGACCGACGAGCCCGAAAGATATTTCCGCCAGTTCTAGCCCCGGAGCCATCTGATGAATCAACAGAACAATCAAGTGCAATCGGACCCCGAAAATGATTTCGCCAGGCAAGCTGAAAAATCCCAGCAGGGGATCATAAGGGAAACATGGGACTTTCTGCGCTTCAACAAGAAATGGTGGCTTACACCAATCATCCTCGTTCTACTGCTCATGGGCGCGTTGATTCTGTTTGGAACCGCCGGACCAGCCGCCCCATTTATTTACACGTTGTTCTAGGCCGGCTAACGCCCTTACGACCCTTACGCTGACTTGGTATAATTCAATTTAAACTTTCTTTACCAATCAATCTGGGCGCCATCCGCGCACCGGGTCATGGTGGTTGATGCAAATGAAACTAG
This sequence comes from Phycisphaeraceae bacterium, assembly GCA_002716625.1. GTDB lineage: Bacteria > Planctomycetota > Phycisphaerae > Phycisphaerales > Phycisphaeraceae > UBA6626. Next base: position 1,372 of record PBAS01000064.1, read on the forward strand.
GATTTAATTCAGTCCTGTTCGGCGGACATGACATGGAAATGGCATTCAAATACGCCTCTGTCCTGGGTTATCACGGACTCGAAATCTCCGCCATCGATACCATGAGCGAGCATCTCGTCCTAGACCAATGGGAAACACTCGCGCCCAAGATCAAATCGCTTGCCGAACAATACGACATCCCGATCACGGCAATGGAACAACCCTCACAGGATGTCGACACCATGACCCGGGCATTCGAAGCAGCCTGCGAGATTGGCATTCCAATCATTAATTGCAGGCCAGGCGGCCAGGCTGACAGTGAAGAATCACTGGCTGAATCAATCGCATCCCTGCAAAACCTGGCCGAACGTGCAGCAAGCTATGGTGTGATGCTATGCGCCAAGGCTCACGTTGGCGCCGCAATTTACAACACGCCCACAACATTGCGCATGCTGGGGGAGATTGATTGTCCGGCCTTTGGTCTTGACATGGCCCCCAGCCACATTCACCGAGCCGGCGAAAATGCAACTGAAGCCCTCGATTCAGTCATCAGCCATATCAAGCATGTTCATATCCGAGACTGTAAAGGTCGCCAGCAAGGACCTGGTTCGCCACCCATGCAAGCCAATGGGCGTGGCGACATCGACCTGCTCGGTTTTATTCGCCGGTTGCATGAGGCTGAATATGACGGCCCAGTCAACTTGGAGATCATCGGCGCCAAGAACTTTAACCTGGCATCATGCGTGGCGATCGCCGGTGAGTCCCGTGGTCACATGCAAGCCTGCCTGCAGGCGTGTGAGGCGGATTGACAGGGAAGCAGGCATGAAAAAACCTAAGCGTAGAAGAAGTTCCCAACCCCAACATCCAAATATCCTGCTGATTGCCATTGACTCGTTACGTGCAGACCACATGAGCTGTTATGGCTACTCTCGCCATACCACCCCACATATTGATCGATTTTCCCACGAGGGAACGATCTTCCAGCAAACTTACAGCCCACACATCCCCACCACATCCGCCTACGCATCGATGCTCACCGGCTGCGACTGCTTTGACACCCAGGTCGTGGCGCTTCGGCATAAGGGGGGGATGACGACCAAGGTCAAAACACTGCCCGAGATTCTACGCCGACATGGATATTCATCCTGCTGTGTTGGCTTTACCGGTAACGCGGCATACCGCGGCTTTGACGAATACCTCAATTACGATGAAGTTTGGGGTACATGGTCACAACGGCCGCTACACAAGGCTGAACGACTCAACGAAGTGGCGCAACCAAAAATTGAACAGTTGCACAGGGAAGGCAAACCATGGCTCATGCTTCTAAGGCACATGGATCCACACGCACCCTACCTGCCTCCACCACCATACGACCGGATGTTTTATCACGGTAATGAATTCGATCGCCACAACAGGTCAATGAAACCCGTATTTGACTTCAAGCCTTTTCGTGACTTCCATGCCAGTTTTCTGCCCCCGGGGATTACCGATAAAGACTACGTGATCGCCCAGTACGATGGCGCAGTTGCGTATATGGACGCGTGCCTGCAACAGATTTTCACCCAGCTTGAAGCGATGAAGATCCTGGACAATACGATCGTGGTCATTAACGGCGATCATGGAGAGACGTTATATGACCATGGGTGCTGGTTTGATCACCATGGACTTTACGATGTCACCCTGCATGTGCCGCTGATTATCCGGTATCCCCAACGAATACCGGCAGGTCTACGGCTCGACGGCTTCAATCAGCATAAGGATCTCGTCCCTACGCTCCTGGAACTCGCCGGGATTAAAACACGCAGACAGTTTGAGGGACGTTCCCTTACGGGCTTGATAGGCGGCAAACCGGCTAATTATGACTCTGAATTCTACATTACCGAATGCACATGGATGAGAAAGCATGGCTGGCGCACACCCCAGTGGAAACTTATCATTGCCCTAGAGCCGGATTTTCATTACATGCCCAAACGGGAACTCTATGACCTGGTCCAGGATCCGGACGAGAACGAAGATATTGCCCGACAGAACCCTGATGTTGTCAAAATGCTGGAGAAACGCATGGGCCATTTCATCCGCAAACGACAGACCCATACAGGATCACTGAATCCCATGATGACCCAAGGTGCCTGGGCTCCGGGCGCGCCATTCAAGTCCAGCCGTACCGCCTATAACACGTTGCATATCGGCGGCCCCAAGCAGGCCAACAAACTCCAGGCTGGCAAATCCTAAGACCAGACCGGAAGCTATACCACCTTGGTCGCCTTAACGTAGCGAAATGTTTCAATCCCCAGAGTCATAAACAACAAGGACATGAAAACATGGACAAATGACCATGTATAAGTCGGATAGTAGATGGTCCCATTCACAAAACCGTGAAAGTACAGCGCAAACATGAGGGCAGCAAGACAATTGATCAATACCGGATCAGTTGGCAACTTGTGCCGATGACGCCAGGTATAAAAGGCTCCTCCCAGGGAAACACAAACCAACAGCCCCATCGGCACGGCCAAGGTCAAACCGCCGAGATAGAGCATCTCGATATAGGCATTATGCGGGTGGGTCAACCCTACATGCCCACCTGAAGATTGCCCACTTGTATTGGCCAACCCGAATATAGGACGGTCCTTAATCACCTCGATATAGTGGCCAATGAGTTCGTACCTTTCACTGGTAGGACTCAGCAGGCGTTGCAGTTGCCGCTCCTCAGCCATACCCAGCACCCAGGACAGGACCCCATACGCAATACCTATGGCCAAAACTGTCAAAACTGGCCGGCGGGTTGCAGCCGTCAATAGGGGAAGCAGGGGGATGGCCATCACCACGACCACTGACCGGCTTCCGGTCAACAAGCCAAGTCCGAAGCTGATTGCACCAAAACCAATCATCAGTGATCGGGTCGTAATATTCGATGCCCGTAACGCAAAGTATCCAAAAACAAATACGCTCAGACAGAACATGAGGCCAATCTGGTTTGGATTGGCCTGGTACGGAAAGATACGACCCAGCCCGCGGGCATAAGTTGCAGCGGGGTTGAGTACCAAGGCACTTAACAGGACCAACAGTCCGATTGCCGCCCCGATCATCAAACCCGTAAGCACACGCATCAAACCCACATGGTCGGTTACCGTACGCATCAGTAATATGGCAGAGACCACCAGGACAAGCCACTGGAATCGGATCACCAATGCCACATCCCGATCAGTCACCGTCATCACATATAAAAAGGCGATGACTGCCATCACCGGATAGATGAAGACAAGGGGATTTAAACGGCGCTTGGGACCTGGTTGAAGCACTGCAGCGAGCCCAACACCGTAATACACGGAAAATGCAGTTGCCTTGCTCAGGGCCTGAACGAATCCAAGATCTACCAGTTTGTTAAACATCAGCCACACGACCATGACCGCAAGGGCGCACTGGATGCGAATCCGGCTTGGCAGCAGGATGATAATCATCGTGTAACCAAACGCAGCCAGGATGATAGCCCACCACGGTACCAAGTCGAGATACAGTTTTAGTGTGCTCATTATGGCTCAGTTCAATCGCATCGGGTGCAACCCGGTTCGCCGCTACCCAATGGGTGATTTCCTGCGATTATTGATCGGACATTCAAACAGACTTCATGATCCCACCGGTCATGGCAAAATGCCGTTCTGGACAGAACAACTTCCTATAACCATCAGCTCGCCACTGGATGTAGGTCAGGGTCCTCAGGCCCCAGCACCCCCACGGTCTTCAAGGCTTCACGAAGTGCTTCGACGGGATCTGCCCGTGTCCGCCAATCATTTAGCAGTTGCGCGGAGGCCGCTTTCATATCATCGATGCGGTCATCCTGAGTGACCGTCTGCATCCGCTGGATAAGACCGTCTAGGTCACCAACGTCAAAAATTCCACCATTGACACCTTCACGGACCACCTCTGCGGCTGCAGCCACGGCATAACTTGAAATGATGGCCATTTCTGCTGCCGCAGCTTCAAGAACGACCAGGGCCCAGGGTTCGAAATCACTTGGAAGTACAAGGATGTCAGATGCACGATAAATTGCCGCAATCTGTTGTGGATCCGCGATAAAACCGGTCCAAATGACACGATCATGCAGGTCACTAGGAACACGCTTTTTAAGTTCATCTTCACATTGGCCGTCACCAATCACAACCAAATCCCATTGTGGACGATCCCGGGCAATTGCTGCAAATGCATCAATTGCAAGATCCACTCGCTTAATCGGGACCAAGCGGCCGCAATAAACGATCCGCCTGCGGTCATTGTGTAACCCAAACTCCTTTTGGGTCCTGGCAATCACATCCAATGGCAGTTGCTGAATCATTTCACAATCAGGCTCACGTGAATAGTAAAACACCCGCTTGGGGTCAGCACCATATTTAAGAAAATAGGCCTCCCCCAGTGTGCCGCATGGCATGACTCCCTGCACCCATGAAACTACCCGAGAGACAACGATTCGTTTCAACCAGCTTTTTGGAAACCCGGCTGTATCGCCCCGTATATTGCTGTCACCAGTCAGGAAGCAAGGCAGTCCGGTGCGATGGCACCAGTGAAGAATCCGTAACCTTGCCAAATCAAAATAACCTTCGACGATCACCGCACGAATATTGGACTTGCCGATCCAGTCAATGATCCGTCCGGCACGCTGCCAATCTCGCAGCAGGGTACCGAGAGTTATCTTATTGCGGTCTGGCCCCTCATCCCCGAACTCCATGGGCCTGATCTCATCTGGCGGTGGACAATTCCACCGATGCAGGGCATGGGTGACCAGGGAATGGAGATTAATCTGGGGAATACCCTCAACAATTCGGCGGTGGACATATACCCGGTAGGGGGGCAATGATCTTGAAATCATCGCAACATCAATAGGATCCGATAACATCAACGCCCTCTGGTCGAACAACCTACGATAACTAACTGATCGGCTTGCCTTTGCTCCGATCGGGCACATCGCATCGGACCTAAACCAAACTTGGTCATGATTTAGAAGCCATCTGCAAATAATGTTGTTTCCATCGTTTGGCAATATGCTGCCAATCGTATGCACGAAAGACAAAGTCACGAGCTCCGCTTTCAGCATTACGACGCAGTTGCTCATCGGACATCAGCGATTTCAGAGCAGTAGCCAAGGAAGCTGTATCCACCGGCACCACAGCACCAACCTTGGCGTCACTCACCTGTGAACAGATATTCACCTGATCTGATATTAAAACCGCAGTCCCCGTCGCCAACGCTTCAACAACCGCGACACCAAAATTTTCCTGGTAGCTGGGAAGGACGAACAGGTCTGCATCAACCATCGCTTCAATTCGCCTTTTACCATGTAGCATGCCGACAAATTCAACACGACCATCCAATCCATTTGCCTCCACCAGCGACTGTAGTTTCTGCAGATAGGCCGGGGAATCTGCAGGTCCAGCAATCACCAATACAGTATCCTGCAGATTCGCCTGCCTGAAAGCAGGAATAAGCAGTTCCAACCCCTTCTTAGGATGCAGCCGTGATAAGAACAAAATGATTTGCTGATCGCCAATGTCTTTTAGTTGGCGACGGAAACAACCTGGATCAGGCAGCTTCCCAAATTCCTGTAGGTCAATGCCATTGGGCTCGACAATAGATGGGGCCTTGATCCGCAGTGGTTTCGTAAGGCGGCTTTCCTCTTGCGTGGTGAAGTGAATTGCTGCGGCATGGTCAAGGTTTCTCTTCAGACGCAATGCCATATATAAACGTTTTTTTAACCTGCTTTGGGCAAGACACCATGGATCCAACATCCCACACGGCCTGATCAAGTACGGAATGTGGCGGCGGTGACTTTGGCGTGCAGACACATGAAGCACCTCCTCCCAGATAGCATGAATATGGACGACCTGAACAGAATCAAGCGCCCGCCTCACAGTTGGCCCTATTTCCCGATGCCACCTGATGGCCCCCACACAAGGACCGATCAACTCGATATTGACCTTAAGTTCCCGCAACCGATCCGCAAGATCAAGGTTATCGCCGGAATTCCAGGTGGCCAGTACGCTGACCTTTAAACCTGCATGACACTGGGCCTCGACCAAACCCATAAGGGCTGTCACCGGACCTCCATGCCGTGGATCAAGACTGGAAACTACATGCACCACATGCATCGGGGCATCGACAAAATCGACGTGGCCATCATTTTTTATCATTCCTAGGCCTTCGTGGTGGCCTTGGGCGATCCGCCCGGGGAACCGACGAGGTCGGCGTTTGTCTTAAAGCGTTCAAGGGCTTTGAGCAATTGTTCTAGTTGCGTCGCTGGCTGCATACTCAGAAGCCGACGGCGTAGAGCTGAGATGGTTTCCAGTTCATGGACGCTCATGAGCAAATGTTCTTTTCTAGTTCCTGACGCGGCAAGATCAATTGCAGGAAAGATACGTTGTTCTGCAACCTGGCGGTCAAGGATCAATTCCATATTGCCAGTCCCCTTGAACTCTTCAAAGATCACCTGATCCCCCCGACTGCCGGTGTCAATCAGGGCTGTGGCAAGAATGCTAAGGGATCCGCCTTCTTCAAATCGACGGGCCGCGCCAAACAACTGCTTGGGGATCGCCAGAGCGCCTGAATCAACGCCACCGGTCAACGTGCGACCTGAATTCGCCAAACCCGGCGCCGTATTGAATGCCCGTCCAACACGAGTCAGTGAGTCCAACAAGATGACGACATCCCTGCCCGATTCAGCCATTCGTTTGGCCCGTTCTATGGCCAACATGGCCAGGCCAACGTGGCGTTCAACGTCATGATCGTTTGAACTGGCCAACACGGTACATGGAACATTGCGTCTAAAATCGGTCACCTCTTCGGGCCGTTCATCTACCAACAATGCGATCACCTCAACATCCGGATGGTTCTTGCTGACTGCAACCGCGATGTTCTGAAGCAATGTCGTCTTGCCTGCTTTCGGGGGCGATACGATCATGCCGCGAGTACCATACCCAATCGGGCAGAACATATCGATCAGGCGGCACGCAGGTGGGCAGCCGGGAAACTCGAGGGTGAGCCTTGGCTCAGGATCGACAGTCGTCAAATCCTCGAATCGGGACTGCTTGCTGTATTCCTCAGGCAATAGCCCCTCAATGGCCAAGATCTCATGGACACCCGGCGTTCCGGCTTCAACGGGATTTGATCTATTCTTTTTCCGCTTTTTCTTATTACGTGGTCGCTTCTTGGAACGATGGTTATGTCCCGGGTTGCCCTTGGAAAGATGAACTTCCAACTCAAGACCCGGCCGCAAACCGTACCGTCCGATCAAATCCTTCGATACGATCGGATCACGCGGTGATGCGACAAGGGTATCGCAAAGCGTTCGAAGCCTGGCGCTACCGTTCTCCCAGATCTCGAGTATACCGGTGTGTTGTTTCATGATGCCGTTAAAAGCCAACCGCAACGAGCGTGATACATTCTGCCGCTGGGTTGAAAACTGCCTTCTTGACCGGCTTGCAATTGTAACCGCCACCCCATGTGCTCATGACTATCCATGAACAAGTTAAGCAACGCCGTTACAAAATAAGCAATCGACTAGATCGCCGCATTCCAAATGGCTTAGATCCTTGCGAGACTTCTGTCCCCTAACCTCGGGATAAAAGCTCAATCGTCCCTTTTGAAGTTGATTGACTTTCGACTATTGGTCGTCCACTTAACGGCGGGACAGCAGAAGATACGCGTGCCATTTGTCCTTAAACACGCTACTCGCAAGGAACTACAATACATTAAACTAATCGATATAAATATGCAAGTCCTAACCTTCTTTGTCAAAGAATGTGTAACCCGATGGTAAGTGGCCCAACGCCCGTTTGTAAATGATGACATTCGAAATGCTTATGAGAACTACCGGCCTGCTCGCGCCACGGGTAAGTCCTTGGACTTGTATCGCCATGCAATGGCATATTCCCACGGTTCACGCGATCCATCCTGGCGGATTACCTCGATTCGATATTGGCCCGCAGGTAAGGTCCGGCGAAAGATGTTCTCCACATTATCGATCTTGCTTGTTGAACGTGCGACCACTTGGGACGGCGCCTGCAGACCGATTTGAACCAACTGCAGATCCAAATCCGCCAGGCGTGCAGCAGACATCCACAAGGTGGTATTTGTCTTCTTATTGACCGAAGGGCGGCCAATCACGCGGCGATGCCAAACCAGCGAAATCGACACCTCGGATGATCGGGGAATTGTGAAGGGGTAACTGTCGATTTGATGACGCTGAATCGAGGAGAAGTTCCAACCATGCTGAACGGATGGCGGTGTCAATTGCCCCACGCCACAGCACTCGGAAGTCAGAATCGAAAAACTATTATCAATATCAATGCGACCGGCTCCAAAATGTGGATCCAACGGTTTGTTTTCTCGCGACCGCCATCCATCGGGCTTCACTGCGCCGGCCAGTAATGACGCCTTGATCACTTCGGCTCGCTGTGGTTGCCGCCGTGGATCAAGTGTGTCGGCAAGTTCCAGTGCACGGATAACCATTGCTGATACCACTGGTGTACTGAAACTGGTTTGATTACCCGGCGCCACGATGTCTGGTTTGCATCGACCAGATGTTTCAACAACTGAGTAGCCGCCACTGCTGTTGCCGGTCCAGTTGCCCACCGCTATGACGTTAAATGCACTGCTAAGGATGGCCGGCACCTTGGAGTCGCGGCCGTTGTCGACGCCCACGACCATGACCACATCATGCGTATCAATTACGTAATCAGCACGACGCAATACATCGCCCACACTGATCACATTCCGGTAGACCCAACTGTGATTAAAAACGCGAGCTTCACTGCGGACAGGAGGATGAGCGGTACCTGATCTCAGATAGCCCAAGCCGAGAAAATGGTCTGCGCTGTAACAGTGAACCTGCGATACACCAGGCGCTAGCCCCTTGGGGCCGTATATCACTCTTGATGTACCGTGGGCATGGCTGTTTGCTTTGCTTTGCCCACTCTTGGCAAGAAAGGTTAAGCCCGAAAATTCGCCTGCATGCTGCCGAGGCATGTAATCACCACCCAACCCTTCAACATGACCGGCGATAATACCTGATCCCACCGGTACCTTGGCACCCAATCGATCAGTCAGACGTTCAAGCCCAGCACGGCGGCTGGCTTGATGGAGCCTGGTATCACCGGCACGTTGCGTGTTCGCCGTTTGTGAATCTTGAGATTGATCAACGATGTTCGGCTCGTTGGCCGCCAGAATTGGGCCTATTCCCCACAGCCATCGCCCAACAGCCACCAAGGCAACCGTGATAATCACAGCAACCAGAATGGGCTCCATGGCTTTCCAGCGGTCTTGGGGGGGCAAACTTTACCTCCTGATCTCATCGTCGCTACACATCATGAGTCGTCTCAATTGGCAACTGCGTCATCATGCCTGATGGCTCATGAAAACCCGGCAGTTCGCAGTCTGCCATCCAGTGGCCCAAGCAGACCAAAAAGGTTAACCGCCGATTACCTATTTATCGGTAATTGACCTCGACATGATTGCGATCAAGCAAAAACCACTCACCAGAAGGCCCCAAATCTGGTGAGGCATCACTAGGCACCGCCACCACCATCCCCCGGTCACCCACGCCGGCATGCCATATGACCGGTGCAACTCATTAAACAGTGCGCCACCGGGCGTAAAGAATGTGGCAAGGGACAGGGCCATAATCCAGCACACTGGCCTGCAATCATCTCGGATTGCTCTAGCACAAACCGCCAGTGCAAATACCAGCAGTAGGGCATCGTATATCCGGTGATAAACAACCAACAGGGATAGCAGGCCGATCATTGCCATCGCAATCAGTTCATTTTCCTGTCGCCTAGATCGATGGTGATAATACAGAAGGATTCCACCCAGCAATGCCGCAGCAAGGTACACGCTCACATTCACCACCATGGCATTATCAGAAAAAGCGTGGAAAAGGTAATGGAGATTGACAAGGTGAAATGCAAGCGACCCTTCGGGGCCCGCACTGGCTCGATCAGCGGCAAATGCCGCGACATTGCCCTGCAATACTGGCAACCATGTCACACCATTGACAGTCATCCATCCAACACCAATCACCCCAGCTCCTGAAATCATCGCGCATGCAGCAACACCACAACGCCACTGGCCACGATATACCTGATACGCCAGGAATAATCCCGCCAATTGCGGCTTGATTGCCGTTGCAACGCCCAACAAGCAGCCGGCAATGACGGGGTGTTGGGTACTGATACAACGTTGCGAAACAGCTACCAGGAACAAGATGAACAGGGCCAATTGGCCCATCGATAGATTTGCATGCAACGGCGCCATCGCCAAGGTGCCACCAACAAACAGCCATGTGGTCAAAGCGTTGCGTTTAAGACCAGCCTCCTTTGCCACACAGTAAATGACCATCGGAACAAGCAGGATGTTTGCCACCAGGCAAACCATGCGCGCCACCGGCCAAGGTAGGGCCGCAAGCGGCCAAAGAAACGTAAAGGTCGTGGGCAAGTAGACCAACACCCATGGCCGATCACTGGATTGTGCCTTGGGTGGTTCTAGGCCACCATCAGTCAATACCGGGCTCAATGCCTCCATCGCGTAGGGGTTGACCTGGTACAGCCACCCCCGAGTCGATGCATAAATACGTTTCAGATCAGGACTATCACGCCCCAAAGCCCGCACCGGGCCGCGATGGATAAAAACGCCACATGCTAGCAGCAGAAATAGCACCACCAGGATGCCACATGTTGTCCTTGTGCGATCAATTGATCCTGTCACAACCGTTCCATCAGTAATGGATTAACGATACCCCTGTTCACTGTCGATCTAATGTTGACAGGAAATGAATCCCAGACCAACCAGGCCCGATAACCACACGGATTGAATATTGCTATCCAGAGCCCAAACTGCATTCAAAATACTCACGACAGAAATAGATGCGTACCACGATTCTGTCAACGACCCTGCCATCAATGCTGTCTTGTGCCGGATCGGCTTGTCGACCCACAACGTAACGTGAGATAGAATTCCCCAGGCGGTTGGAGCACGCCATTACCTGATCTATAGCTTGATTCCCCCATATGCCACTATCGCAGAACGACACAACTGGTCGTGATGAGCTTTCCGCTCCGAATGATCCGCAAGGCCGTTCACCTCAGCCTGTTTCATACCCACTATGTATTGACTTGGACGGGACACTGATCAAGTCGGACCTCCTGTGGGAATCAATCCTCCTGGCAATACGACGCAGGCCGCTTGACGTATTTCGTTGGCCGCTGTGGCTCTTGCACGGAAGAGCGCGGTTTAAACGTGAAATTTCTAAACAGGGCACCCCATCCCCGGAGATGCTGCCTTATCAATCGGAAGTGGTTGCATATGCCCGGAACCAGGGCCGCTGCGGACGAAAACTTGTGCTTGCCTCCGGCAGTGAATACAAACTGGTCAAGTCTGTTGCCGACCACCTGGGTATTTTTGACCATGTTATTGCCAGCGATGGAAAAACGAACTGCATAAAGCATTCAAAAGTCAATGCCATCCGCCGGTTACTGGACGATGAGCCATTCGAGTACATTGGCAACTCGACCCAGGATCTACCGGTATGGGAAGCGGCACAAGATGCAAGCGCCGTCACCTCAAACCAAAGACTATTACACCGCCTCAAGATGATGAAAACACCTGTAAGATTGTTTAAATCAGACCAGAATCAACTCACCGCCGTAATTGGCTCGTTGCGTCTGAAGCAATGGGCCAAGAACCTGTTGTTGATCGTGCCGATGTTTGTCTCCAACCGGATTCCATCTGCTGGAAAGAATATTGATTCAGCCGAACTGCTGTCAGACCTGGGGCGGCTGATGATTGCATTTGTCACCTTTGGCCTGTGCGCTTCATCCGTCTATGTCCTCAATGACCTTTTGGATATTGATGCCGATCGCAAGCATCCCAAGAAACGATTGCGGCCCATCGCTGCCGGCCAGTTGAAACTTTCCACGGCAATCTACATGTCGGGGATTCTGTTTGCTCTCGGTATCGTGGGGGCGGTCACATTGATGGGCAATACTGGCATGGAATATGCGCTCATGCTGGTGGCCTATGTTGCACTAAGCAGTGCTTATTCGCTGTTCCTCAAGCGTAAACTAGTTATTGATGTAATCGTATTGGCCGGACTATACGCCCATCGTATCTTGGCCGGCGGCGTAGCGGTCGAAGTGTTTCCCTCCTCATGGCTGCTGGGATTTGCCATGTTCTTTTTTCTCAGCCTGGCATTTGTCAAGCGTTATGACGAACTGGCTTTATTCGGTACAAACAATGAAGGAATGCTGACTGGCCGTGGCTATCGAGCCGCCGACCTCGACCTGATCCGCACTGTAGGCGCAACAAGCGGATACCTTGCAGTCCTCGTGTTTTGTCTTTACATCAAAAGCCCGGAAGTTGAGCAGGTTTATGATACGCCCGTGATCCTCTGGGCCATCTGCCCGGTACTGCTCTACTGGATTACGCGAATGTGGTTTTTTGCTGAACGCCGTGCCATCCATGATGACCCGCTGCTATTCGCCATCACGGATCGGGTCAGTTACTTGACCGGGATCATCATCGTCACGATCGTGCTACTGGCCCGCTGGGTCTAGCCGCCAACCGGCGTAAGAATCAACTCAAACGCCCTGCCATCACGCAGTTCCTTTTTCCCACGCCAGACACCGTCGGCATGGGGCAGCAGATCCACATGACCACGGACCTTGGCGATGGGAAGCTCCTGATCTTCGGCAAGTTGCCTGAGATCCTTAAGGTTGGCAAACCGGAGGGCAAGTTTTTCGTCCGGGATGGTCATTTCGATGGATGAAGTTCCGAATATAACCTTCTCATTATTTACCAGCAAATCAACTGTACCCAATGCAAATGTTTCAAGTGCCGCTTCGGCGGCTGGCATATTGTCACCTTCTACCCGTCCAGCAAACGGGTCGGAACCACGCCGCCTGGACTTACCGGGAACAACACGCAACTCGATACGATGCGGGCCAGAAACTTCACCCAAGCGCCCGATATAGATCACTCGACGTTGATCCTCCCAGGTTGAAAGCAGCACTGTCCGGGTCACTTTTTTCTTAAGCAATATGGCCAGCACCTCTTCGGCCGCTTCGGTCGACCCACCGGCCGCCGTAACCAATGCCGCCACCGCAGCAAGTGGCATGCCCTCCTGGTCCGAATTGATAAGATCAAGCAAGTGATCTTCACCGCCAGCTGGCCCAGCCCATTGGCTCGCGTCCGGCAGTATGCCATTTGCTACCTGGGATCCAAACCAGGCCAGCAATCCGGCCTTCGTGGTCTTTTCACCAATCAAGGGCACGACCGTCGGCACCACCTTTCGGTGTGCCTGGAAAACCGCCCGAGCAAAACCCAAACGATCCTCATAGGTCATGCCCGATAAAACCATGTCGATTGGCCGGCCTGAACCCAGTAATAAACGGCATGCTGACAACGATGCCTCTCGTGAGCCTTGCGCCGCAATGCGTACCAGCCCAACGGTTGTTTGCTCCAAATCAGGTTGGCGATTCAGAAAACCAACCGCCTCCAGGGGTGTCTGTTGATGGTGAAGCGCCGCATCAATAAACGGGGCATACAGGTCAAGTTGAATGTCATTGTCCGATGATCCACGACGACCTTGCGTGCGGAATCTTGACTCCTGGCGTTCGGAGAAAACAAAGTGCCGCAAGGCAGGCCATGCATGCTTATAAATGGTAGGGGAGTCGGAGTAGAGAATACGGAACAAACTGTGTGATGACGACGTAACCCTCAATGGGTCAACCAACTCCACCGTGATCGGCCCTGTCGTTTTGGGTAAGTTTTTTGCTGGCCCCAAAAACCGGGTCAATACGGACTTGAAGTATCCTTGAACCACTGAAGGGGGACCGGACGAGGCTTCATCCAGAATACGCAGTGTCTGGCGCACAAGTTGGCCATTGGCAGAACCCAAAAGTTGCTGATCAAGCCATGCGGCTGCCAGATCGTTACCCGGTGCATGAAGAATCACAAACCGGATAGCCTCTTCCAGCCGCTGGGCTTTGAGGCTACCGAAACGAATCCGCCGAACCAGTTGCCCCATTGCATTGGGCTCATTGTTCGCAGCTACCAGCAGGGTTTCCAACAATTCACTTGGCGCCATGGCCGGAGAGTCTGCAAGCAGGTGGTTTGCCGCTTCAATTAACTCAGCCAACTTTGCCGGATCTGAAACGTCCGCATCGACAATCCGGGCACGGAAGGCTGCGAGCCGAATCACCGGATTACGATCATGAGCAGCAATCTGTAAAAGACGTTCGGATGCAGTTGTCTGGGGTGACGCACGGGCCAGTAGATCGATCATCTTTAAACGGGCAGACTGATCCCCATCGACAAGTACAGTTTCAAGAAGTTGGTACACCAGGTCGCCAAGTTCAGCATGGTGGATTAACCCGCTGCGACCTACGGTGGCTACAATGGCTCGATGACTGTAGGCGTGAGAATCCGTGTCAAGCATCTGGGTCATGCTTGACACCATCTCCAAAACCTCGCTAGGCATTTGATTGGCATCCGCCTTCCTTGATGGCCCGGAGAATCCCGTCTGCGATACCTGACGCAGATCCTTGAGGAATGCCGCCTTGATCATCCACTGCGGCTGACTGGTTCCGCTAATCACCAGTTGGCTAAGGCGTTGTGGGATTTCATAAATAGCCCAAAGGCGCACCGGTTTTTCCTGTTTGAATGCGGCCCCCAACCCTCGGACCTGCTTTTGGAGTTGCCGATACTCAGCTGCCTGCTTCTGTTTCTCTACTCGTAGCTTGGCGGCACTTTCACGTTGGGCCAGTCGATCGCGACCACTTCCCAACTGCTTGGATCGCGGCGGCTTGACACCCCGTGAGTTGCCGCCTTCCCTGCCACGGGACTTTAGAGCAGGGTTTTGCTGCCGCAAAAAGGTAGAATCCAGACGCAATGCATAAAGATTAGGCACCTGTGCAACCTGAAGGCCTGGAATCCGGTCAAGGGACCATCCAATCGTACCACTCGGCTCGATGGTCACCTTGCGAGCTAATCTCGGTCCTGCTTGGTCAAATTTCTCGTTCAATATTGACCGCTTGCCAGACGACCTTCTCGATCCAACGGGACCACCTGCGGCTCGTTGCTGAAGTTCGTTATAACCAGCCGGATAACCAGGGATCGGCTGGCGTGTTCGCGGTGACCGGCGACGATCAGAACGCAAGTTCACTTGATCTTTGTCCAAGGATGTATCTTCAAGAATCTGCCACGCGATAAAACGGCCACCCTGAATCTTGATGGAAGCATGAGTGAGTTCAATCTTCTGTGATCCAGTTTCAACGATGAGGGGCAGGCGGAGTAATGATCGGCCAGTTTTCGTTTCAATCTGCCACACTGGGTCGTCGATCACATCTGGAAAAACATCCGCCTCACCAACCAAGGCCGCGATATCCACTTGCGCTGGTGATAACGGGTCACTGCCATCATCAACCTGAGCATCTGCTCCAGACTGATGGGTGAAAATTCCACCAAGGCAAAATAAAGCAATCGTTCCACCAGCCCCGATGCGATTCAAGAATGTTCCCATGACACCAGCCATAATAATTATTGCACGAAATAGGTGGGTGACCGACATGGCCAGCCAACCCCATACAGGATCAAACTCCGTCGGTTTTTGCCATGCTACGCCGGAACGCGCTGCACTTCCACCAAAGGTCCGTTGGCCCGCATGGTCCATGCGATCCCGCAAGATCATTCCCTGAGGCCAGGAAAGGTCAAAATACTAATTTCCGTGACCACGAGGCAAAGACTGCCTGCAAACATAGACCGACCACAAATACCGCCTGATATTTAAGCACAACCCACCAGTATCGCCCGCCAAAAAGGCTTCTGTCGTGGGGGCTGCATTTTTTTTGTTTTAATTTAGGATATTTGACAACAGTTACTTACAAGAATTCCTACGAGCCATACGGTGACTTGTGGCATTTATGTTGCATTAGGGGACCCTAGAAGGATCAGCCCGAAGGCTGTCTTGCGTCACGGAATGTGGGTGTTCCAACGTATTAACAAAGGAGCCAATCACCATGAAACAGCGTTCTAAGTTCTCACTACTCTTGCCCTGCCTGGTGTACGCCGCGGCTTTT
The DNA here is from genome assembly GCA_002716625.1 of Phycisphaeraceae bacterium. Classification (GTDB taxonomy): domain Bacteria; phylum Planctomycetota; class Phycisphaerae; order Phycisphaerales; family Phycisphaeraceae; genus UBA6626. Next base: position 17,469 of record PBAS01000064.1, read on the forward strand.
GCGGTCGTATTCATCGGCTTACCCTCAACGGTCTTCGCCGAGGAAGCTGCCGGCATTTCGGCAGAAATGTTCACGGTCAACAACGTATGGATGATGGTTGCCACATTCTTGGTTTTCATCATGCATCTTGGCTTTGCAACCCTTGAATCGGGACTCACGCGAGCCAAGAATACGACCAATATTTTATTTAAAAATATATCAATCGTTGCAATCGGCATTCTGACCTACACCATTGTTGGTTTTAACCTGATGTACCCAGGTGGTGAAGATGGTGGCTGGTTTGGATTTGCCGGCTGGGGGCTCAGTACTGACGCCGCTGGCATTACCTCGGCCTACAGTGAAGGCTACACCTACTGGACTGACTTTCTATTCCAGGCCATGTTTGCTGCAACTGGAGCAACTATTGTTTCCGGGGCAGTTGCCGAACGAATTAAACTTGGCAGCTTTCTTGTCTTCGTAACCCTCTTTGTTGGCATCTGCTACCCCATCACGGGCATGTGGAAGTGGGGCGCTGGCTGGCTTGATGCGGCGGGGTTCTACGATTTTGCCGGTTCTACGCTAGTCCACTCCGTCGGTGGCTGGGGTGCCTTGGCAGGCGTGATCCTGCTCGGTCCACGTATTGGGAAATACGTCAAGGGCGAAACCCGCCCAATCATGGGACACAGCATGCCCCTGGCAACCATTGGCGTGTTTCTACTGTGGCTGGGGTGGTTTGGGTTTAACGGCGGCTCGGTTCTTTCTGCAGATGCCGGGCTCACGTCGTATGTCCTAGTCACAACCAGTCTCGCAGCCGCCTGTGGCGTCGTGGGTGCCATTGCCACGTCCTGGTGGATTTCGAAGAAACCCGACTTGTCGATGGCACTCAATGGTGCATTGGCTGGACTGGTCGGTATTACAGCCGGTGCAGACACGGTAAGTATTGAAAGCACGTGCGTGATAGGCATTATCGCGGGAATTCTCGTTGTTCTATCAGTCATGATGTTTGACAAAATCCGTATTGATGACCCAGTTGGAGCAATTTCCGTGCACTTGACCTGCGGCATCTGGGGAACACTCGCTGTCGGCCTGTTTAGCACCAATCCCGACCATTCCATCGGGAAACAGCTGATGGGCATTGTCGCAATTGGTGCATTCTCGTTTATCTTTGCGTTCGTTCTGTTTGCAATCATCAAGGCCGTCTTGGGCCTGCGTGTAAGCGAAGAGGAAGAACTCAAGGGGCTGGATCTTGGCGAACACAACCAGGAGGCCTACAGTGGATTCCAGTTCTTTTTGACCCAATGACACGTTGCAAAATATTACTCAACGGAGATCCTTATCCATGAAACTCATCATTGCATATATCCAGCCAGAAAAGCTGAACGATGTAAAACAGGCCCTGTTCGACAAGAACGTATCCAAGATGTCCGTGACAAACGCGGTTGGATGCGGGCAGCAGGGCGGCTACGAAGAGCACTACCGCGGAACGGTCGTTGAAGTCAACCTGCTCAAGAAGGTTCGTGTAGAGGTTGCAGTCAACGATGATTTTGCGCAATCCACCATTGAGGCAATCACCGGTGCCGCAAGAACAGGCCAGATCGGGGATGGAAAAATCTTCGTGATTAGCCTGGATGATTGCATACGGATCAGAACCGGCGAAACGGGCAATGATGCAATTGGCTGATATTAGTCCGCGCTGACTGATACCACTTTAAAGGGTACGCGGGAACCGCCGGGAACGATCAACACTGATCGCTAACGGCGGTTCTCGCATTTCCCATATGCTGCATGAATTCCATCCAATGCAACCAGCCCAAACCCCTCATTGCATATCACGGCTGGGATATCCATTATCGATCGATGCTTGCAATCCTCATGCATCACCCAACCGCAAAACTCGCCCCAGCAACCAAGTGACTGATTCCACCAATGACTTGCTAAAACAATGATTTTCTGATTGATCCCGCCCATTGTTCCAACGCATCGCCGGGGTCTTCGCAGCCACCAGGTACGGGGCCCCATGTTTCGTCCAAGGCGTTCTAGAACATCTGCGCGGCAATTCCGCGTGCGAATTGACCGGAAAATCGTTAGCATTCGGTCCTGAGGGGTACATCTGGTGATTTAAAATAACCCTATTGGTCATCACCCCCGGATACCTGCCCAGACAAGATGAGCCAACTAGCTAAAAAGATTGATGACCGAACCGCTTTGATTGGAGTTAAAGCGCTTGGTTACGTGGGACTGCCTCTTTCCAGGGCATTCTGTGATGCTGGCTTCAAGGTACTGGGTTTTGATATCGACACGGAAAAAGTTGATGCCCTCAACCAAGGACGCAACTACCTCAAACACTTGGGCACGAATTTTGTTGCCGACATGGTCAACGATGGATCATTCAGCGCAACTGCTGATTCTGACCGACTGGTTGAACCCGATGCCATCCTTGTCTGTGTGCCAACCCCCTTGGACACGCACCTTCAACCTGATCTGGGTTTCATGCAACAGGCTGCGAAAGACATCGCAAAAACGCTGCGAGTTGACCAGCTGGTCGTCCTCGAATCCACCACCTATCCAGGCTCTACCCGCCAGATCATGCTGCCACCGCTTGAAGCTCGATCCTTGACCTGCGGCAAGGACTTTTACCTTGCCTATTCTCCAGAACGTGAAGACCCGGGCCGAAATGATTGCAGCACGAGACAGATTCCCAAGTTGGTGGGCGGTATTGATCCTGAAAGCGGCCGGCTTGCGACCCATCTTTACCGCTGTGCAATTGATCAGGTCATCGAGACATCAAGTGCTGAAGTTGCAGAGAGTGCCAAGCTATTGGAAAACATCTACCGTGCGGTCAATATTGCAATGGTCAACGAAATGAAGGTTGTTTTGACCCAGCTTGGAATCGACACGAACGAGGTGGTAGATGCCGCAGCAACCAAGCCGTTTGGATTCAGCCCATTCTATCCCGGGCCTGGGCTTGGTGGACACTGCATCCCGATTGATCCTTATTACCTTACATGGAAAGCTAGGGAAGTTGGAATGCCCACTCGGTTCATTGAACTTGCCGGGGAAGTGAATCGTTCCATGCCGCAATACGTGGTCGACCGCGCCGTCCTTGCACTCAACCAACGCGGCAAACCAATCCGCAGCGCGAAGGTGCTTGTCCTAGGGCTGGCATACAAGCCAGACGTCGATGACATCCGTGAAAGTCCCAGTTTCGAGCTGATCAAAAAACTGTCTGCCCTGGATGCTAACGTTGCGTACCACGACCCGCATGTGCCGGCAACCCATCGAATGCGCCACTATAACCTGCAGATGACCAGTATTGAACTTTCACCTGCTATATTAAAAGAATATGACTGCGTAGTGATTGCCACCCATCATTCAGCCTACGACTGGCAGATGATTGCAGATAACTGTCAACTTATTATCGATACCCGGGGTGTCATGCGTGATGTGACTGGCACCCACGACCATATCGTGATGGCCTGAGACACACCCACACACAACTGACGAGCAATATTGCCCGCCACCAATGCGGATGACCTCGGCAAATCAAAAGCCCCCTGTCTATTATTGCAAGGTCAATACCTGTTTCGCCATCTGCTTATTGACACCCCGGGGACTAAAACCCTAGGTATTATCACTGCGATATTGCCGGTCTGCGATCGGTTTTGCCGGGCTTCCCACACAGATTTTCCAGGCCGGCAAATCCTTGAATATGCTTGATCGAGCACCGATCAATGCGCCAGGACCCACCTGGACGTTGGGGCCGACATAAACATCAGTCGCAATCCATGCATCATCCCCAATGATGATCGGCAATCGCAACAAGGGTAGATCGGGACGCGTGTGATCATGGGTGCCCGCACACAAATGAGCATATTGACTAACAGTAACCCGGTCCCCCAGTGTGATCTGACCGAGGGAATAGACAATACAGTGATCTCCAAGGCAACTGTTGTGTCCCATCGACAAGTGCCATGGAACCTCAACATGCACAGTCCGTCGAATGGTGCACTGGCGCCCAATCTGGGCGCCAAATAGTCGCAGTAACCAAACTCGCCACGCATACATATTGGTAAATGAGCATCGGAATACCGTGACTTCAACGACTGACCACAACAACCGCCATGCCTTCTGACGCAAGGTCCATGGGCTTTGGTGACGTGCGGCAGGATTGATCCGGGGTTCTGACGATTTCATTTGTCTGGTTGCAGATTCCATACCTGTTTCACAGCCGTAGCAGGTTGCGTAGTGTCCCGGGCAGGATCCCTGCTGCGTACGCAGAATTGACCGGCCAGCGATCTCCAGGCTGATCATGAGCCGCGAACCCACCGCCCCCTACATCGGCAAAGAATTGGGCCCAACAAGAGTCATATACGTGAAAACACCCATTGACCCTAACGTCCTGAGATTATTATCGGCCCGCAAGGGTCTTGCTTTAAGTTTGCCATCATGGTTTAAAACGCCATGTGTTATGACTTCACCTTCACCATGTCACTCGTGAAGTTGCCCCAAGCTGTGTAAAAGTCATAACCCCAACCCAAATTGCACCCAACGGACAAACGAAACTGCCCGCCGCCACGACCGGGTACATACTTGTAAAACGGGAGGCAAGCCGGATATCCCGATCCTCACAGCGGTTGCAGTAGACAATGTGCACTGCATGGGACAAAGCCACCTTCACGGATCAAGTGATATCGTGGGCAGGGCACATGGTTATCCCGCGCAAATGTCATGGCCAGCCTAACACCAAATCGAAAATCACACGGGGAGATGGGGGAAAGCAACGACAGGGGGCATATGATAATTAATGGAAAAT